>FZLR01000014.1 GCA_900197615.1 Rhodospirillaceae bacterium Spongia-Bin9 | reverse complement strand
GGCCTATGCTCTCCAGCACCCTGTCGTAGCGCTTGAGGCGGCCCTTGACCGGGAGGCCGCCGTGGAGCTTTTCCAGCGCCGCCTCGAAGCGGTTCCTCCGCAGGCCGATAATCGCGTTCTCTGCCTTCTTCTTGCCCTCGCTGACGACGTAGAGCCGCGCCTCGCCGTCCTCGCTTGCGAGGCGCCAGGCGCGCACCTCGTGGCGCGCGCTGGTGATCAGCAGAGCCTCGGGCCCGCCCTCGGGCAGCGGCGGCCTGGCGCCGCGGCTCACCGCGATCCAGTCGTAGCCCTGCTCGCCCAGCCAGACGATGTTCTCCTCCGTGGCGATGCCCGCGTCCATGACCACCGTGGGCTTCGCCGCCGTGCCGCCGCACACCGCCTCGAGCCGGGCCAGCGCATCCTCCAGCGTGCCCGGCTCGCTCACGTTGCCCGGCAGGATCTCGCAACTGCGTGGGAAGCCCGCGCCGTCGAGCGCCAGCGCAAGCGTGATCAGCGGACAGTCGTCGCGCTTCTGCTTGGAGCGCCCGAAGCGGGGAAGCTCGCCGTGGGTGTGGCCGTGATAGTGGACATTGGTGAGATCGTAAAAGGCGATCGTTTCGGGCAGGTCGAGCAGTGCGCGCTCACGGTTGAACAGCTTCCGCTGGATGGCAGCCCGGTGGCGCCAGAGCAGGTCGCCGATGCGGTAGAGCGTCTTGCGCCGCAGCGCCTTGCGGTCGCCTTCCAGCTCAAGAAGCTCGGCGGTCGCGCTGTCGCGGCGCAGCCAGCGGCTGGTCTCACGCTCGCTGGCGGGATGGACCATCCTGGCGACGACCAGCGCGCTGGCGATGCGCCCTTCGCGGCCCTTGATCCCCAGGTCGTGGAGGATGTCGGCGAAGCCGAGATCGTCGAGGGCCTTGAGGCACAGGCGCTCGCAGCCGACGGTGCGCGGGTTCTCGTGCTCCAGGGTATCGAGGTCGACGGTGGCGACTTCAGGCTTGCGCGCCTCTTCCTGCATCGCCTCGACGCGGAACCCCCTGGCCCTGAGCTTGGCGACGATGTCCTCGGCTGCGGCCTGCACGTCCGGCGCGGCTTCGAGCAGGGGCGGGCGGCCGTTGAGCAGCGCCTCGGCGAGTCCGGCAACTTCGCGCCATTTCTCCTTCGGCACCGGATAGTCGGTGCCGAGGTTGAGAAGCGTGCGCTGCCTGACCTTGTCGCCGATGCGCTGCGAGAGCACGAGGCGATGGCTGCGGACCGGCTTGCCTTCGGTGGTGTGGGTCTTGGTTGCCCTGATGAACATGTCGCCCGGCACGTTTTGGTCGTGGCGGGTTCAGATATGTCGGCTTTGGTAGTGGGGTCAAGGGAAATTATGACAATAACACCATTTCCTGGCACTACAAAGCACTCTCAGGGCGTCAATCGCAAATATAGGGGCATGGCCTCCCCGACAACGCTATATATGGTATGTCAGCCGGGAGAATCTGGCCAAACCGGTGCCGGACAAACGCGAAAAGTGCCAACTTGGGTCGAAATGATGCTGCGGGTCACGGGCGAGCCGGATTATCCGGTGCGCATCGTCGCAATGCGGAAATTGCAGAATATCGGCGTGCCGGACCTGATCGACCGGGCAATCGAGCTGGCCCCTCTGAGCACCGACCGGCTGCGCCTGGGATCGGTCAAGATGGTCGTGGACGGATCGATTCAGGGGTTCACCGCGCGGCTGCGCTGGCCGGGCTACTACAACGGCGCGCCGGAGGGGCTCTGGTATCTGCCGCCGGAACAGATACGCGATCTCTACCGCTCTGCCCTCGAACACGGCATCCAGGTCCACACCCACACCAACGGCGACGAGGCGACCGAACTGGCGCTGGACTGCATCGAGGAGGCCCTGCGACGCCATCCCGCGCCGGACCATCGCCTCACCATGCAGCACTGCCAGCTTGCCGACGCCGCCCTGTTCCGGCGCATGCGCGCGCTCGGGCTGTGCGTCAACCTGTTCTCCAACCACATCTTCTATTGGGGCGACGAACATTATGCGCAGACCGTCGGGCCGGAGCGCGCAGAGCGGATGAACGCCTGCGCAACCGCGCTGGCCAGCGGCGTTCCGACGGCAATCCACTCCGACGCGCCGATCACACCGCTCGGGCCGTTGTTCACCGCCTGGTGCGCGGTCAATCGCCGGACGGCTTCCGGGCGCACGCTGGGCGAGCGCGAACGCATCGGCGTCGGGGAGGCGCTCCATGCGATAACGCTGGGCGCCGCCTACACGCTGAAACTCGACGGCGAGATCGGCTCCATCGAATGCGGAAAGCGCGCCGACTTCGCCGTGCTGGAGGACGATCCGACGGAGATCGGCGCCGACGGGCTCAGGGATGTCCGCGTATGGGGAACGGTCCAGGACGGCCGGGTATTCCCTGCCGCCGACATCTGAACCCTCCGCATTCAGCCCGGCGCCGACCGGCCAACAATCGCTACCGCTACGCCCTCGGGCGTCGGGCCCGGCGCGATCTGTCGCTCCGGTTGAAGCCGGGCGGGCGGGAGGAGGTGGAGATATCCGGCGTCGGGTGTCCCGGCAATCCGGTCGAAGAGGGCGAATGGAGGCCGCTAAGTCCGTCAGGCGATTTCGGACAATCTCGTAAGGGCGGCGCGGCCGCGTTCGCGCATGGCGGCTTCGCGACGCCGGTCGCGCTGCGCTTCGGCGGTCGACCGATAGGAAGGCCGCGCCGTGACGCGCGCCCACCACTTGTCGACTGCCGGACGATCGGCGAGCCAGAGGCCGCCCAACTGGTGCAGGCGCTCGACAAAGGGAACGATCGCTGCGTCGGCCAGCGACCAGCGCGGCCCGGCAAGCCAGTCGCTCTGCCGCACTGCGGCATCGATCGACGCGACCATGCCGGCCAGCTGTTTCGCGGCCGGCACAACCTCGGGAGCGTCGAGGCCCCGTTCGACCACGCTGATCCGGCGGGACCGCCGCTCAGGGTCCGGAATGGCGTCGTAATAGGCCTGCAATTCCTCCGGCGATTTTTCCAGCACTTTGTGGCGGACGAAGATGGCGTAGGTCAACGCTCCCAGCGCTGGCAGATAACCTTCGTCGGCGCGCTTCATCCACAGATTGGCGACGGCGCAGTCGCCGGGCGAATCCGGCATCAGATCGGGACCGGAAAAGGCATCGTCGAGATAGCGCATGATGATGCTCGATTCGACGAACACCCGTCCGTCGTGCACGAGCGTCGGCACCACGCCTTGCGGGTTGAGGGCACGATAGGACGGCGCGTTCAGGGCTCCGGCATCGCGGTCGAGCACCCGCGAAACGTAGTCCACCCCTTTCTCTTCGGCAGCGAGGCGCGCCTTGAGACCGCAGGTCGCCGTCGGAAAATAGTAGAGTTCGAGCATAGTCGTTCCTCAGGTTGCTGCGGTATTCCCGGTGACCGTTGCAAGAATTCGGGCGAGTGTCGAGCGGGGCGTAGCACGACCGCCGATCTTACGCTAAATCATTGATAATGCGTGATTCCGTGGGTCATATTTTAGCGCCGATCGACACTCCTGTCCTGGAACTTCGACAGCCGGTCGAGCTGACAAACCGGATGGGACGTTCGCTGCGCTTCCATTTCGTCGGCACCCAAGCCGTTCTGCTGTCGTTCGGTGTGTGCATTGAGCACCGATCGGCAGGCTAACCCTTCGATTGTCGGTCATTCTATGGGGTCAAGTCTGGGCGCCGAATATCGGATCCCAACCGACCGAAGTCGCGTCAGCGGATATTCGAAGACAGCCGCCGTCGTCGAAACGAGTAACAGGAACACAGTCAGAAAAAATAAATTACTACAAGACGTTATGAAAGAACGTGACGAAGCAGGTCGAGGAACGACGATCCGCGGCGAAACGAATATCTTCTAATGAAACGTCACGGTCTGTCATTACCTGCGTCGTTCCGAGGCGCTGGAACGAACTTCGGCTGCGCTGCGTTCTGTCACGGCATTCTTGCCTTACCCGCCTGCGCGCGCCTAGGTTCGCCCCGGGCCGGCCCGCCGTTGCGACAGGCGCCGGCGATCGGAGACAACCGCGCCCCACGACCGGGCGCCCGAAACCGGAGACCGTTATGAAATATGTCATGCTCGGCAAGCAGAGCGACGAGTGGCTGACTAGGCACGACGAGCGGAGGAGGCTGGCGCTGGCCAAGGCCGACGAGCTTGGCATCACCTTCCGGTCGATCCTCTACACACAGGGCAATTACGACTTCGTCGACATCGCGGACGCGCCGACCCCTGAGGCCATGCTCAATTTCTCGGTCTGGTATGTGAAGCAGGGCTTCGGCTCGTTCCAGAGCCTGCCGGCGTTCGACGACGCGGCGATGGCGGCGGCGTCGAAGCAGGAATAGCGGGCGGGCTTCGAATCGAAGCCAAATTCCGAATATTGCACACCTCAGAAATTAGTCTCTAAACCGCCCCGGCCGATCGGCGGCCGGGCGGTGCGGCGTCAGAACTTGCCTTCTGTCGACGGATAGTCGCCGATGCCCAGCGCGTCCCGGAAATCGGCCGACATTTCGGCCTTCTGGTCCTCCAGCGGGATGCCGGTGGAATCGGCGATCCGCACCACGGCATTGAAGATGGCGAGCACCCCGGCGGCGTCGACCAGCGCTTCGCCGCCGATTTCCGCGTGCAGCCGGTCGCGCGCCGCGGCGAAGTCGGCTTCATCGTCGAAGAAAGCGTTGGCGTAGCCGGTCAGCGCCGCCGCCGCAGCGACGCCGCCGCCGGTGCCGCGGTCATCGACGATGGCGCTCAGATCGTAGGCGTCGCCGGTATGTTCGCCGCTCCCACGGAGCAGCACCGCGTGGCTGGTGGTTCAGTAGACGCACTGGTTGATCGCCGAGACCCGCGCCGCCAGAAACTCGATCTGGGCATGGGTGAGCGCGCGGTGTTCGGTGCCGAAATCGCGCAGCAGCGCATCGGGCAGGTAGTGCTCGGCGTCCAGATCGAAGAACCCGACGACTTCCGCCGGCACCAGCGACAGCGCCCGGTGGATGTTCACGCCGGCCAGCCCATCGTACATACCGGCCTCGCCTTCCGTCACGTCCTCAGGCGCGACCGTTGCGATCCAGGCCAACCCCGGCTTTGCGCCGGGTGGACGCCGCCGGCGCGGTTCGCCGGCAACCGGTTCGGGCAGCGCGTGGCGCGGCAGCCCCATGGCGTCGCAGAAGGTATCGATGGCGACGACCGTGGCGACGATGGCGACCGTCTCGGCATATTCCGCATCGCTCAGTCCGCCGGCG
Source organism: Rhodospirillaceae bacterium Spongia-Bin9 (assembly GCA_900197615.1). GTDB lineage: Bacteria > Pseudomonadota > Alphaproteobacteria > Bin65 > Bin65 > Bin65. Next base: position 40,128 of record FZLR01000014.1, on the reverse strand, counting down.
GCGAGCGCCGTATCGTAGAAACGGCGGGTCAGGCGCTCCGGATCGGTGCGGATGCGGTGGACGGTGTCGACCAGAACGTCCGGCAGGACGGTCGCCGCGGTGTGCCGGCCGCTGACGGCGTAGGGCGAGAGCGCCGCCTTGCGTTCGGCGCAGAAGGCGCAGGCGGTCGCCGCGCGGGTCTCCTCGGCAATCGCGATGCGAACGGCGGCCGGCCACCATTCGCCCGGTTCGGCCAGCCTTGCCCAGGCGCGCCGCTGCGAGGCCACCAGGCCTTCGCGCACCGGCAGCGGGCTGTGGCGGTAATCGAAGGTTTCGACCGTTACGGCTTCGGCGGGCATGGGCCGGCTCCCGTTTGCGGCAGGCTGCGCCGCGGACCTTGCGGCGCGCCACCGCACAGGGATTATCGGCTGGCGGCGGCTTTGGGAAGGGTCTGCCATACACGGCCCTCGCTAAAGCCCGGATCATGGTCGGCGCCAGCATCGAAAAGCTGCGGTTTTGCCCCTGTCCTCATTGGAATACCGCGTCAGTATGTTTCTGGAGGGCGAGCCGGGCGAAGTAGTGGAAGGTTACGGCCATGGCTTCCGGTGCATGGCGCCAGTCGTGGGCCTCCTTGCCCAGTTTTGGTTCGATATCCCTGATTTCTCCTGCCGCCATGGCGAGGAGCTGGAGCCGCGCCGCGTGTTCGATAAAGACCGCCATGACGCAGGCCGCCTCGATCGACGGTGCGGCGCACATTTGGCCGTGGTGGGCCAGGAGTATGGCGTTCTTGTCGCCGATCGCGTTGGAGATGATCTCGCCCTCCTCATCCCCGAAGGGAACCCCCGGCCAGGTCGGCAGATAGGCCACGTCGTCGTAGAACATCGCCGTATCCATATGTGAGACGTGCAGCGGCTCGCCAATCATCGAGAGCGCCGAACTGTATGGCGGGTGCGTATGAACGAGCGCCATGGCATCCGGGCGTTCGCGGTAGACATGAAGGTGAAAGCGGTTCGCCATGTTCGGTGTACCCGATCCTTCCAGGACTTTTAGATCGCGGTCGACCAGCAAGTAGGCCGATGCCGTCGCTTCCTCGAATCCCATTCCGTAGGGCAGGGTCCACATGGTGTCCGGTTCCTCCCCACGAGCCGTGAATTGGCCGGCAAGACCGGATCCGTGTCCGTTGTCCGCGAGAATTCGGCAACCGATAGCCAGGCGCTGGCGCGCCGTCCATTGGGGAAATTCCATTTTTCCCAATATCTTGACCATTTTTTCGATTTCTGCCTGAGTCGATTTTGTCTTTGTAACCATCGGTCGGGATTCCTTCGAACCAATTTTCGTCCGCCTCCGAAACGGCCGGTGGATGCGGCCAGCGCTGGGAACAGGCGCGGGCCGCATCCTTCCCTTTATTGGGCCATTTTTTTCACGAAAGCATCGAGCCCGGGTACACCGACTTCCCGGAAGTATTTTTCAGCTCCGGGATGGATCGGAATGGACAGGCCTTCGAGTACGTTAATCTTCGAAAGTTTCTTGAAGACCGGATGGATCGCACCCAGCTCGTCAAGATTTTCAAAGACCGCCTTGGTCATCTTGTAGGCGACTTCGTCCGGTATCGAGCTCAACATGGCCGCGCTGATCTTCGTGAAGACCGTCGGAGTTTTTTGTGCGGTGCCCTTATAGATACCGGCTGCAATGGCTCCTGCGCTGAACCAGGAATATTTTCCCGTAAGCTGCGTGACAGTTGCCGGGCTCAATCCGACGAGGCGGGTATTCAGGGAGACGGACGCATCGGTAAACGCCGATGCCGGGGTCGCCGCCCACCACCAGACGACGTCCAATTGGCGGTTCTTCAGCCGATTGACGGCAGGCCCAAGGGCGATATCGAACGCCTTGACATCCTTCACGCCAATGCCCTGCTCGTTCAGAACCATCCTGAGGATGGGCCGGTTGAAGGTTCCCGGCGCGCCCATATTGACCCGCTTTCCGCGCAGGTCGTTCACGGATTTGATAGCGCTGTCCGCCGGGACCATGATCGTCAGATAATTCGGCGCAAAGCCGAGCCAGCCCGACACCTTCACCGGGAAGCCCTTCTTGCCCTTATAAGCTCCGGCGCCCTTTCTGGCGTCTGCGATGGCCCAAGGCGGGACGAAGGCTATATCCACCTGCTTTTTGGCCAGAAGATGGACGTTCGCCATGCCGCCTTTGGTCGATTCCACTTTCGCCGTAACGCCTGCTGCATGCTTGCTCACGACTGTCGAGAGTGCGGCGCCCAGCGGATACCAGCTACCGGTCGCTTTTGCCGTTCCGATAGATACATAGGTCTCCGCAAGGGCGGGCGCAGATGCAGCCAGAGCGACCGCGCCGGCAAGGACCGACGCTGACACGGTCTTGTTTAAGGTCTTCATTTGACATCTCCTCTTTGGTTTCCCGGGTTTTTCACCCGATTTGTTGGGAGCCGGCATTTCTCTCCGGCTCGGGAAGGACGTTACTTTCGGGCGGAATGATCGGCGGTACGTTCGGCGGTCCGCCCGACGGAACGCCGCAAGAACAGGACGGAAATAACGGCAATGGCGGCGGCGGGAAGGTAGATCCAGACATTGGCAATCAGCAGACAGACCGCTAAGCACCCAAAGCCCAAGCGGTGTACGATGTTGAGGGGAACGAAGAGGTAGCCTTGGATTGCCGCCACAAAGACGTAGAGGGATCCGAAGGCAAGGAGGATCCGAATCACGACGTTGTGCCACTCTCCAATCAGGAGAAGTTCAGGCACATACACGAAGGCGTAAGGCAGAATGTAGATGGCAATCCCGAGCCGGCAGGCCGCCCAGGACGTCTTGATCGCGTCCGTATTGGCCACACCCGCGGCGGCATACGAAACCAGGGCGACCGGTGGCGTTATCCCTGAAACAATACCGAAATAGAAGATGAACAGATGGGAGGCCAGCAACGACAGTCCCATCTGCTCCAGCGCGGGTCCCACGAGCACGGCAAGAAGGATGTAGCAGGCTACCGTCGGGAGGCCCATTCCCAGGATGATGGAGACGACCATGGTCAGCAGGAGCAGGTTGAATAGGCTGCCGCCCGCCAGCTCGATCATCAGGTTCGACAGATCGACCGCCAGTCCCGTGAGTGTCGCCACCCCGACGATGATCCCTGAGCAGGCGCAGGCGACGGCGATCTTGGTGACGGCGAGTCCGCCCTTCCGCAAGGCTTCGAGGAACTGCGGGAAAGACAGGCGCGTAGCTCGCTTCACCGCTGCCACGAGGATGACAGTCGGAATCGACCAGAAGGCCGACATGAACGTCGAATAACCGAGGTAGAGCAGCGTGAAGAGCGTGACGAGCGGGACGAACAGCATCCACCCTTCGTTGAGGGTCTTGCGGACGCTCGGCAGCTCCGATTTCGGCAAGCCGCTGAGATTGTTGCGCGCAGCTTCCAGGTCCACGATGACAAAGACGGAGAAGAAAAACAGAAGACCGGGAAAGAGCGCCGCCGCGGCGATGTCGAGATAGGCAATCTGGGTAAACTCGACCATTACGAACGCGGCCGACCCCATGATAGGCGGCATCAATTGTCCGCCGAGGGAAGCCAGGCTTTCGAACGAAGCCGCGATATGCGGCTTGTATCCGACTCGGCGCATCAAGGGGATTGTGAATGTGCCGGTAGCCGATGCATTTGCAATCGCACTGCCGGACATCGTCCCGAAGAATGCGCTCGACACAACCGCGATCTTCGCCGGCCCGCCCCGGCTCCTCCCCGTGGTCGCGATGGCCAGATTGATCAGGAATTCTCCGGCGCCCGATACCTGAAGGAAGGCGCCGAACAAGACGAACATGAAGATGAAAGTCGCCGACACGCCGAGGGGCGTACCGTATATCCCATCGGTGCTCAGGAACAGATGAGAGGCGAGTCTTTCTATATCGTAGCCTCGATGCCCCAATCCGAACGGGAGGAACGGTCCGAAGTAGGCGTAGGCGACGAAAAGCAACGAGACAAGCGGCAACGTCAAACCGATGGAACGGCGCGAAGCCTCCAGAAGCAGCGGAAACAGAATGACTCCAAGCGTAATCTCGTGTGTTGTAAGCTCACCTTCCCGAGCCATTATGTTGTTGTATTCGAAGATTATATAAGCGGCGCTATACAGCAAAACCAACGCCGCAAGAAGTGAAGGAACGCGCTTCCACCAAGCGCTATCTTTTCCGGTAATAAAATAAATTAACGCAACAGAGAATCCGAAGTGGACACCGCGTTGTATAAGTTCCACTTCCTCACCGAATAGTCCTGTATACAGGGCGAAAATCGAGGAGAAAATGGCGAGATTACTTGTAACGAGCTCAAGCCATTTACCATCGCCGAAAAACACTTCCCGCAACGTTATCCGGTTCCGCTCGACAGTTTCACATTCTTCAATTCCGTTCGTCATTCTTCGAACCCCAGCAGAAACGAACATAGACGGAAACGGAGGATTGGTAAACCCACTTTACCTATCCACTGTAGCCGCCCGTCCGATCGTCCTCAAGGCGTATCGGTCCAAGCCCCAATTCTACGGGCTTGTCGCAGCGCAGTGGCGCCATCGCGCAGCAGGCGCCATCAGGGGCGGAACCGGGAGCGGAATTGGGGCGCTGGGTCGGATCCGCCCGATCCGGCAGGGGACGAGCGCTCCGAAACGTCGAAGCGGACGAAGCGCACCTGGCAGCCCGAGACATCTTTCCGGCCGACCGCATGACGGCGTGTCTCCGATTTAGGGAGGGACCGCGCTGACGACTTGCTGCCATAATGCGGTGCGCCGGCCGAGGATCGCGAAGCTGCTTCCCGCCTGCCGAATGGGCGGCCAGCCCGAACACGTAAGCCCAGCCCAAACAATGAATTTGTCTGCACAGGAAATTTCCCCCATTCTCATCCGGCCGTCCTCACCGGCACGGCATAGTAGGGGAGAGACGAGCATGGCGAAGGAAGACGGTGGATCGGCGCTGGACAGTGCCAAGTTTTCACCCATCAAGGCGATTCTTCGGTACCAGTCCATAGTCGATCAGATCATGGGCCTGATCGGTTCGGGAGATTTGCAGGTCGGCGACCGATTTCCTGCCGAACGCGATCTTGCAGAACGTTGGATGGTCAGCCGTCCCATTCTCCGCGAGGCGTTCCGCGTCCTCGAATCGCAAGGCATCGTCGAGAGCCGCCACGGCGCGGGCCGGTTCGTGCGCTCCGACCGGCCAATCGACATCGGCGAAATTCGCCGCAGCCACCTGCGCGATCGCCGCAAGGCCTTACTTCAAATTTGGGAAGTCCGGTCCCTCCTGGAAATCCGCGCTGCGGAGCTGGCGGCAGTGAACGCCAACGACAATCAGATTCACGCAATTGAGTTTCCGATTGCGGAGATTGAAGCCCTGCCCGCCGAAGAATCCCACAAGAAGGATCTCAACTTGGAAATTCACACGGCAATCGCAAACGCTTCCTGCAATCCCTATCTGGCGGAACTTATCATAAAGGCTCTGGATGAATACCGATTTCTCAATTTTAAGGAGGCCGTTCCCCTGAAAGAGTGGAAAAGGCTTCAGGACGAACACCGGCCCATTGCTGAAGCCATTCGCGCAAGGTCGCCGGGCCGGGCGCGAAAAGAAATGGAAAACCACTTTGAGGGACTGAGATCTGCTCTGAGAAAATGGTCGGGCGACGAAAAATGATAAAGCTCTATACGCGGTACCGGAATTCAGCGGGCCAGCGTGTCCGCACGACCCTTAACTTGAAAGACATTCCTTACGACTACATTGCTGTCGATGACATGCGCACAGAGACCTACCGGCGCAAAAATCCACAAGGCTTATTGCCTGCGATCGAAATAGACGGGACCATTATCGGCCAATCTACAGCCATAGTGGAGTGGATCGAGGAAGCCTACCCAACGCCCTCTATTTTTCCCGCAGACCCGATGGAAAGATTGGCAGCGCGGTCGTTTTCCCAGTTCATCGCCTGCGAGATACATCCCATCCACAACCACCGTGTGCGCAATTACCTGACCAGCCGCGAGCAGTGGTCCGAGAGCAAGTCAATGGCATGGTATACGCACTGGATTACCGAGGGTCTTTTGACGCTCGAAGAAATTCTTAAAAGGCGTTCGCCGGAAACCACCTTTTGTTTCGGTGATGAGCCCAGCATTGCAGACATCTATCTTGTGCCCGTCGTCGGTAATGCACGCTGGTTTGGGATCCCGATCGGTCGATTCAGGAGAATTCTGAATATTGTCAGATCCTGCGAGAAAGTCGAAGCGTTTCGCAAAGCAATGCCCGACGCTCAACCCGATTATCTTGGAAGAGAATACGGCCATAAAGAAATTATCTCTTGAGCCGAGTGAATGCATGCACACTTCTGCGCTCTCCTCTTCATCTCTGACCGTATCGATGTCTGCATTGATTGCCAGGCGCGCAACCGCTCAGGCCAGCCAGCGGTCGAAATCGGCCAGCGCGCGCTGTGCCATGGCTTGTTTGCGCATCCGGCCCTTCAGGCGCTTGCCGTCGGTCGGCGTCGGCGGCGGCATCAGGCCGAAATTCACGTTCATGGGCTGGAATGTGTCGGCCGCGGCGCCGCCGGTGATGTGGCGCAGCAGGGCGCCCAGCGCGGTGGTGCCGGGCGGCGGCGCGAAAGAAAGGCCGCGCCGTTCGGCCACCGCCATGCGCCCGGCGAGCAGGCCGATGGCGGCGCTTTCGACATAGCCTTCGACGCCGGCGATCTGGCCGGCGAAGCGCAGGCGCGGATCGGCCTTCAGGCGCAGTTCCCCGTCCAGCAGCTTAGGGCTGTTGAGGAAGGTGTTGCGGTGGATACCGCCGAGCCGCGCGAATTGCGCCTTCTCCAGCCCCGGAACGGTCCGGAAGATCGCGGTCTGGGCGCCGTGTTTCAGCTTGGTCTGGAAGCCGACCATGTTGAACAGGGTGCCGAGCGCATTGTCCTGGCGCAATTGCACCACGGCATGGGCCCGGCGGCCGGTGCGCGGGTCGGTCAGGCCGACCGGCTTCATCGGGCCGAAGCGCAGGGTCTCCCGGCCGCGTTCCGCCATGACCTCGATGGGCAGGCAGCCTTCGAAATAGGGTGTGTCCTTCTCCCAGTCCTTGAATTCCGTCTTGTCGCCGGCGATCAGGGCGTCGATGAAATCGTTGTACTGCGACTCGTCCAGCGGGCAGTTGATGTACGCCTTGGCGTCGCCGCCCGGTCCGGGCTTGTCGTAACGCGACTGGCGCCAGGCGACATTCCCATCGATCGAATCGGCGTGGACGATGGGCGCGATGGCGTCGAAAAAGGCCAGCGCATCCTCGCCGGTCAGGTCGAGGATCGCCCGCGCCAGGGCCGGCGAGGTCAGCGGCCCGGTCGCGACGATGACCGTGTCCCAGTCCGCGGGCGGCAGGCCGGAGACTTCCTCGCGTCGGACCGTCACCAGCGGATTTGCGTCCAGCCTTTGCTGCACCGCGCCAGCGAAGCCCTCCCGGTCGACCGCCAGGGCGCCGCCGGCCGGCACCTTGTGGGCGTCCGCCGCCGCAAGGATCAGCGAGCCGCAGCGCCGCATCTCCTCGTGCAGCACGCCGACGGCGTTGGCTTCGGCATCGTCGGAACGGAAGGAGTTGGAGCACACCAGCTCGGCGAGCGTTTCCGTCCGGTGGGCGTCCGTCCCGCGCTCCGGCCGCATCTCGTGCAGGATTACGGGCGCTCCGGCTTGCGCCGCCTGCCACGCCGCCTCGCATCCCGCCAGCCCGCCACCGACAATATGGATGGGGGCGGGAACGGCGCAGGTGTTCGGGCGGTCAGGCTTCATACAGGTTTCCGGCGACGACATCTTCGTTCCATTCCAGGCCCACGCCGGGCACATCGGGGATGTGCAAATGGCTGTCCCTGATCTCATAGGGCTGTTGCAGGATCGGCTCGGCCCAGTCCTGCCACTCCAGCCAATGCGCTGTTTCGGTTACCCGCATCGCATGGGCGCCGACTTCGGGATAGAGGTGGGTCGACATCGGGATACCGGCCGCGCCGGCAATGGCCGCCGCACGCATCCATCCGGTGACGCCGCCGATGCGCATGAAATCCGGCATCGCATAATCGCAGGCCCGGGCGCGCAACGCCCTGTGCAGATCGCGCGGGCCGTAGAAATTCTCGCCGATCTGCAGGGGCGTCTTGAGCTCCAGGGCGAGCTGGGCGTATCCATCGAAATTATCGTAGACGACCGGCTCTTCCAGCCAGGCCAGGCCGAGATTGTCGAGCATGTGGCACCGGCGCAATGCCTCCGCCATGTCCAGACCCTGGTTGAAATCGATCATCAAGTGCATGTCTTCGCCAACCGTCCGGCGAACCGCATCGATCGTGGCGAGGTCGTCCCTGGGATTGTCCCGTCCGAGACGCAGCTTTAGGCCTTCGAACTGACCTTCATCGCGGAGCTCGATGGCCTCGGCGGCAACTTCGGACGGAGATTTGAGCCAGAGCCCGTTGCTGTTGTAGGCGCGCACCGGACCGGGCGAACCGCCGAGCAATGTGCACAGCGGCATACCGGCGGCTTTGGCCAGGGCGTCCCAGGCTGCCATGTCGATGCCGGAAACGGCGATCGTCGCCATGCCTTCGTAACCGATAAAATGCAGCGACTTTCGCGCGGTCTCGTAGATTTCGGCCGGCGCCAGCTTTTGGCCCTCGAGCATCGCCCCCATGTCGCGCAATGCCGGCACGAGATAGTTCATCGACTTGACGATGTAGGGCTCCAGATAGCTGCGCCCGACGATCCCTTCCTCGGTCTTCAGATCGATCAGGATGAGCGGCCATTCCGCAATGCTTGCGATTCTGGCGACGACGGGGCGCTTCAGCTTGAGAACGACGGCGCGCACATCGACGCTGCGGAAAGTCAGTGTTTCGGGCGTCATCTATCGGGACTCCATCGGCGTTGCGGGGCTCTCCGCGCATGAACGCTCGCTCGGTTTGCGGCATTGCCGGCCGGCATCTCGGCCGGACCGGCGTATCCCAATACCACGATTTGTCGGCCGGCTTGCAGGTCGAACGCCGATCGGCACGCTCAAGTGATTTCCGTGGGGTTTTCCGTGGCACCCCGGGGTCAAAGCCGGGCGCCGGGCAACGGTTCGGTTCTGGAATCGACGGAAAACGCCCGGAAACGACAAAGACCGACACCCCGCTGTCGGGAATATCGGTCTCGCCGGTTCTCGGGCAGCGAGTTCGCTCCCGCTTTGCCATTGACAGAAGCTATAGCTGGGACAAGCTTGCTGCGCTTTTTTTTGGACAGCGCGCCGCGACGGGTTCCGGTCGATGGAGCTGAGACAACTTCGCTATTTCTGCAAAGTGGCCGAGCACCGCAGCTTCACCGCCGCGGCGGAAGCCCTGAACGTCTCCCAGCCGACGCTGGGCGTGCAGATTCAGAAGCTCGAAAAAGAGCTCGACCTCCGGCTCTTTCGGCGCCATTCGCGCGGCGTGGATCTGACGGAAGCGGGTTCCATCTATTTCTCTCACATTCAAGACGTGCTGCGACGCCTCGGGGTCGCCGAACAGGCGGTCGACCATCTGCGCACCGCGCCGAGGCAAGCCTTGAGAATCGGTGTCATTCCATCGGTCAGCATCGCCATGATGTCGACAGTATTGGAAGCCGCGGATTCGCTCGTTCCCGATCTCGAAATTTCAATCCTCGTCGAGTTCACCGAGAACCTGTCGCTCGCCTTGATCGCGGGCGAGATCGATTGCGCCCTGTCTTTTGCACCGGTACAGGACGAGCGGTTCGAGTCCACGCCGCTTTATCTCGACCGGATGCGCCTGATCGGCAGTCCGGCGCTACTTGCAGGTCTTCCGGATAGCGTCCCCTTCACGGTAGCTGCGGCCCTGCCGCTCGCCCTGGACAAATACAGCGTCGCCCCACGCGCCGCCAAGGAGCTGGGCGTACCCCTGACGCGGTCGCTGCAGATTCGCTCGATGATGCTCCGCCAGGAGCTGGTCGCCAACGGGCAGCGGGGTTTCATCGGCCCTTATTTGTTCATGCACAAACAAGTCGAGAAGGGCGAGCTGCGGTGCCATGACATCGAACAACCCAGCATCTGGTGCCAACTCTACTTGAATTCGAAGCGCGCACAGACTTTGTCCGAGGCGGAACGGCGGATTTTCGACCTGATACGGCAGCACATCGACAGGTCGATCCGATCGGGCGAGTACCGGTGGTTGCCACCCAACGCAAAGGCATTCTCGGCCTCCCGGGATATAGGGGAAGCCTATATGTTGTATTAGCACTTCGTCATTTTCATCTTCCCCAATTCCGCCTACGACACCTTCCGGATCGTGACCGAATCGGTTGCCCAGGTTGTCGCTGCCTCAAACGCGGCATCGTAGAGTTGCAGATCGGGAGGAATTCATGGCTCAGCCATCGACCAACGCAAATCGCTGCCGGATCGCCGGTGCGTTTCTGGTTGTCGCGCCGTTGCTCGCGAGTTCGCCAGCGGCCGCCGAGGAGCTGTCGGTCGCCACTTTCATGCCGCCGCAGCACCACATCAACAAGAACCTGTTCGGATGGTTCGGCAAGGAGATCGCCAAGCGCTCCAACGGCAGCCTGACCATGAAGCTCTTCCCCGCCGGCCAGCTCGGGGCCGGACCCGTCCAGCAGTGGAAGCGGACGGTCGAGGGCGTCGCCGACATCGCTTTCGGGGTCCAGGCCTACACCGCCACCCTGTTCCCGCGCTCGATGCTGATCATCCCGCCGGGCAAATCGACGACGGCCCGGGAATCGACCGAGCGGCTGTGGAGGGTCTACGACCGTTACCTCGCCCAGGAGTACAAGGCCGTCAAGGTGCTGGGCGTGTTCACGGTTGCCGGCAGTCTGATTGCCGCGACCCGGGACGTCTCGACCGCGAATGGCTTGCGCGGCGCGAAGCTCGTCCCCTATGCGGCGATGACGACCCCGATCGTAAAGGCGATGGGGGCGGTACCGGTGCAGATGCCTGTCACGCAGATGTACACCGGCCTTTCGACCGGCACGATCGATGCGACTTACGCCTCGTTCAACAACATCACCCCGCCCTGGAACTTCTGGGACGTCGCCAAATTCGTGGTCGGCAACGTTCCGGTCCAGTTCGCGGTCACATTCGTCGCGATGAACAAGGAGCGTTACCGGGGTCTGTCGCCCGAACACCGAAAGATCATCGACGATCTCTCCGGCATCACCCTGTCGCGCAAGGGCGCGGAGGCCTTCGACGGCGCGGATCGACGTTCGGAGAAACTGATGAAGACCTCGCCCAAGATGGCGCGGGTCAATTGGATCCAGGTCTCCGCCGGGGAACGGGCCAAGATGGATGCCGCGGTCCTGCGCGGGCTGGAAGCCTTGTTCGCGGACTACGAAAATCGCGGCATCAAGGACGCGCGCGCGATCTACGAGGCGATCAACAAGTAGAGAACCCTCGCGTATGGACGCCGGCGACAGCCGGCCCGGCTGGCTCCGCCGGCTGGATCGGTGGGTAGAACGGCTGACGTTCCTCGCCGGCGGGATCGGGCTTGCGGTCATGGTCCTGCTGACGAGCTGGAACGTGATCGTGATGCGCAAGGCGCTCAACGACCCGATCGTCGGCGCCGAAGACATCCTGATCCTCAACCTCGTGATCCTGGTCGCGGTCGCCATCCCCTATGGCGGCCGCTCCGGCGCGCATATCGAAATCGAAATTTTCGAGACCTGGATGACGAAGGCCTTCGCGCGCTGGTCCCTGGTCGCGATGAAGCTGCTCGCGATCCCCCTGGTCGCGGTCCTGACCTGGCGGCTGTTCAGGTCGGGCGCATCGGCCCGCGAATTCGGCGAGGCGACACAGCAGCTCCTGATCTCCTACGAGCCGTTCTATTTCGCCATGGGAGCGATGATCGCGCTCTACGTCGCAATTTTGATCGCCGATCTGATCCTGTTGCTCGCAGGCCGGAACCTCGCACCGATGCCCGAACCGGACGGCGAAGCGCAATGAGCATGTCGCTCATCGGCGTGATCGGGCTGCTCGTTCTGTTCGGGCTCCTGGCACTCCGTTTCCCCGTCGCGCTCACGATGATCTTCGTGGGCACGCTCGGTACTTTCTGCGCCCAGGCGAACCGTTTTATCGGCCTCGGCATGGCCAGCGACCGGGCGTGGGCACGAGGCTGGAACACGGCGATGTCCAACCTGTCGGGCGAGGCATTCGAGGTCGCCTCGAACTTCAATCTCCTGGTCATTCCGATGTTCGTGCTGATGGGCAATCTCGCGGGCGTTTCGGGCATGTCGCGCGACCTGTTCACCGCGGCGCACCGCTGGATCGGCCATTTCCGCGGCGGCCTCGCCTCGGCGACGATTTCGGCCTGCGCGGGATTCGCAGCCCTCTCGGGTTCCTCGCTGGCGTCCGCGGTCACGATGGGCCGCGTCGCGCTGCCCGAGATGAAACGGTTCAAATACGCGCCGGAGCTTTCGACCGGTGCAGTGGCGGCCGGCGGCACCCTAGGATTTCTGATCCCTCCGTCGGGTGGGATGATCATCTACGCGGTGCTGACCGACCAGTCGATCGGCCGGCTGTTCATGGCCGGCGTCGTACCCGGCATCGTCCTGACGCTGCTCTTCATCGGCGCGATCTGGATTACCGTTCGGCTGCGTCCCGAAAAGGGGCCGGCCGCCGACCGCGCGACGCAGAGCGAACGATTCAACTCGGTCGCCGCCGCGCTGCCGATCGTCCTGGTGGTCGGGATCACGATCGGCGGGATGTATACCGGCTTCTTCACCCCGGTGGAGGCTTCCGCCGTGGGTGCGCTCCTGACGTTCCTGGTCGCGCTCTGGCGGCGTTCGCTCGATGCCCGGCGGCTGCGCACCGTGGTGCTGCAGACCATGAAGGCGACGGCGACTGTCTTTCTGATCATCATCGGGGCGTTCGTCTTCATTCCCTTCATGTCGCTGACGGGGCTTGCCGGCGACATGGTGAGCTTTCTCACCTCGCTGCCGATCGGCGAAATCGGCGTTCTGATCGTCGTCATTCTGATCTACATGTTCCTCGGGACGTTCCTGGAGGGCATCGCGATGCTCGTTCTCACCATCCCGGTGGTGATGGCGCTGGCGACGCAGCTCCAGTGGGACCTGATCTGGTTCGGGATCATCGTCGTGATCGTCCTGGAAATGGGCATGATTTCCCCTCCTGTCGGCATCAACGTCTTCGTCGTAAAGTCGATTGCGCCGGAGGTGCCGATGCGCACGATTTTCCGGGGGATATGGCCGTTCTGGTTCGCGATGGCGGTGATGATCGCGCTGCTGGTCGCGTTTCCGGGGATCGCGATGTTCTTGCCCAATACGATGTTGGGATCGTAACGACCGGCCCCCGCCTTCGCATTTGCTACCGGGCCTTGGGGTGATAGGACGGTTGGAATAACAAAGGAGAGACTGGAATGAGCAGGCTTGACGGAAAGGTCGCGGTCGTAACCGGCGCCGCACAGGGCATCGGAGAGACTTATGCGAAGGCGCTCGCGGCGGAGGGTGCACGGGTCGTGGTTTCGGACATCGCCGATCCGTCGCGTGCGGTCGACGAGATCGCGAACGCCGGCGGCGAGGCCATCGGAGCGATCGCCGACATAACCGATGACGGATCGCTTTCGGACCTCGTCGCCGCCGCCGAATCGGCCTTCGGGCCGATCGAGATCCTGGTCAACAACGCGGGGCTCTTCGCCGAGTTGCGCGTGACCCCGATCATGCAGATCCCGAACGAGGAATGGGACCGGGTGATGACGGTCAACGTGCGGGGCACGGTCCAGACGACCAGGGCCGTCGTTCCCAGCATGCTCAAGAACGGACGGGGCAAGATCGTCAATGTCAGCTCGGGCACCTTCTACTACGGCGGGCCCGGCCTGGCCCACTATGTCTGCTCGAAGGGCGCGATCATCGCCTTCACGCGGTCGGCGTCGCGGGAATTCGGCGACAAGAACATCCTGGTGAACTGTATCGCGCCCGGCCTGACCGAGAGCGAAGGCGTCCGGAACCACCCCGATCTTCACGTCGCCCGCGCACCGACGGTGCAATCGCGCGCCATCAAGCGGGACATGGTGCCGGAAGACCTGGTCGGGATACTGCTGTTCCTGGCGAGCGAGGACAGCGACTTCGTGACCGGACAGACCTTCAACATCGACGGCGGCAAATACAACCAATGAGGCGCCCGCGTCGGCGGGCCGGAGTTGCGGCGAATTTGCGGCGATCCGCAAGGCCTCCATCGGGGCCGGCCGGCCGTTCGGGCCGTTCGGACGGAACTCTCTGCAATCCGTCCGCCGCACTCCGCATCCGGATCGTGCAAGCCGGACCCGGGAGCCGGGAAGTGTCGGCTTGAATGTCCGGCTGTGCGACGCAACCTTTCCGGCAACGCTTGAGGCATCGGAGGCGCACGATGGGACGGCTATTGTTCATCGCGATCCTGGCCCTGGGACTCACCGCTCCGACGGTCGGCACCCTGGCCCATCACGGCTGGTCGTGGACGACCGGCGGCAATATCGATCTGACCGGCATTATCAAGTCCGTCCGCCTGGGCAATCCCCACGGCAAACTGAAGGTCGACGTGGAGGGCGAGGAGTGGACGGTCGAGGTCGGTCAGCCCTGGCGCAACCGACGCGCCGGCCTCAAGGACGGCGATCTGGCCGAAGGGGTCGAGATCCGGGTGATCGGCGAGCCGGCCGCCGATGTGTCGGAGAAACGGGTGAAGGTGGAACGGCTGTTCCTGGGCAAACGGGAGTATATCCTCTACCCCGGGCGCGACTGAGACCTTGGAGGCCCTGTTCGCAGCGCTCGAGGGCACGGCCCTGGCGCAGGCTCTGCGGGGTTCCCGCTGGCTCTATGCCGGCGTCAACGCCGCGCACATCTTCGCAATCGGCCTGCTGATCGGGTCCGTCGTCCCGCTCAATCTGCGGCTTCTCGGCGTGTGGCGCGGCGTCTCCCGCGAAGCGGTAGTCCGGGTGCTCGCGCCCGTTGCGGCGAGCGGGCTGATCCTTGCGCTACTGACGGGACTGCTGTTGTTCGCGGTCCGGGCGCGGGAATACAGCGGAGTGGAATTCCTGCAGCTCAAGCTGATCTTCATCGCTGTCGGGGTCCTGTCCACGCTCGCCCTGTGCCGGACCCACGGGTTCCTGCTCAAGGACGCCCCCCGCGCGCGCCTGGCCGGTCACGCCATCCTCTCGACGGTCTGCTGGCTGGGAGCGCTCGTCTGCGGGCGATTGATCGCGTTCGCAGGGGATTGAGGCGCAAGCGGCGGTTCAGACTTTCGAAAAATCAGGGCACCACTTCAGGATACCGTCCCTGTAGCTCTCCCTGTCTCGAAAAGCCGCCGCCCAGCGCGAGACGTTCGGATAGTTTTCGAACGGATAGCCGCATCCAACGAGCACGAAGTGCACGGGAACCCAGGAAATGTCTGCCAGGGTGAAACGATCGCCCATAATCCACTTGCGGCCCTCCAGGGCGTTTTCGAGTTTGGCGAAACACGCCTCGAGTATCTCGTGCGCTCTTGCGATATCCTGCTCACCGAACGCACTGCCGCCGGCATGCTTTGCGTGAAATTTCTTCAGCTCCTCGTTCTTCTGAAGCTCATCGTATTTTTCCTGTTCCGCGGCAGTCTTCTTCAATTTTTTCTGCATCTTGGTCGCGTAAACATACGGCTTGACTGCCGGCACATGGATAGACGCAGCAAGGCGAAGCCATTCGAGCATCCCGTCTTCATCGCCGGCCGCACGCAGTGAGGGTTCGGGGTAGGTTTCGTCGAGGTAGTCGATGATATCGTTGGACTCGATATGGACGACACCGTTGTCGATCAGGGTCGGCACCAGACCGTTCGGATTGATGCCGAAATACGCGTCCGAAATATTTTCTTTCAGCTTCAGGTCGAGGTGATGACCGGTCCAGGGCAAACCCTTCTCGATCAGCGTCATGCGGACCCGCATCGAACAGTTCGAAATATCGCCGTGGTAAAGGTGAATTCCCTCGAACGTCTCCACAGATTTGTCGGTCGGAACAATCACTGCCATGAGAAGGCTCTCGGGTGTTTTTGCGTGACGGATATTCACGATTACGCCCCAAACGGGCGCCAGGCACAAAGCCTGCGCCAATAGTCTGGGGCGCGTGCGATCCGGCTGTCAATCGGCGTTCGACGTCGATAGCGCGTTGGCCGAAGTCCGGGCGTGCGCCGGGACCGCGGTCTGCCGCAAGTCGAGGGATCGACCGGCGGCGCGGCGCCTGCGCCAATCCGCAGAAGCGGTCTATCGGCGCCGGATTCTCCGCAATTCCCGCGGCGTCGCCTGGAAATGCGCCTTGAAGCTGCGATTGAAGTAGGAAAGGTCGGAGAAGCCGTTGCGGTAGGCGATTTCGGCGATCGGAGTGCGCGCGTGCTCCACCGCCGCCAAGTCCGCAGCCGCCCGTTCGAGCCGGCATTGCAGGACATGGCAGGAAAAACTGTTGCCCGTCTTCTCGAAGAGTTTGTGGACATAGCGTTTGCCGATGCCGAACCGCGCGGCGACCCCGGCGACCGACAGGCCGGGATCGTGCAGCCGGCTCTCGACATGCTCCAGGATGGCCGCCAGCAGGGCCGGGTGGAGCGTATCGGGCGCTATGGCCTCAGCGCGGTTCCCGGCACAGGCCTGCGCCGTCAGCCGGATCAGGCTCTCCATCATCAGGCTTGCGTCTGCCGGGTCGACGGCGCGGGCGCCCCGGTTGAGTGTGCGGGCGATCGCCGCGATCGGCGGCCCGAGAAACGGATGGTCGGAAACACGGCGGATGCCCGGAACCTCCCGACCCGGAATCGATTCCTCGATCGGCCGGCGCGGCAGCCAGAAGGAGGCGACGCTCATGTCGCGCCCTTCCGGATGGTAAATCCGGAACGGCAGATCGCTGCCGAACAGCGCGACCTGACCGGGCACAAGCCGGACCGCCCGTCCCTTTTGCTCGATGACGCATTCCGATTTGAGCTGGATGTTGAGGAAAAAGCACTGTTCGGTCGTCCGGCGGATCTGCGCCGGCGTCCGCCGCACATGGTGCGGCGTGCCGCGAACCCGGTTTACCGCGCCATCGGCCAGCGGCACCGATTCGACAACGGCGTCGAACGAGCCCGAACGGTCGTGTTCCGGCGACAGATCCATGAAGGCTTCGCAGACTGCCTCGCGAAAGTAAGCGAAGCGATCCGGCGCCGCGACATCCGCGGTACGCCAAACCCCGTATTGCCTCTCGCGTACGCAGTCGGCCTGCCCGGCCTCGCGGGCCATGGAATGTTCCCTCGAGTCCCGTTGCGGTGCGCTGTGGGCCAAGAACCGGCCCGGCGCTCCTGTGAGGATAAGGCAGAGCGATGGCCGGGGCAATTCTGCCGTCGCCGCATGTACGGCGGAGAAGCTGGCGGCGTGCGTACGACGGCCGGCTGTCGGGCATGAGGGAGCAGACCGATGACCATCCACCGCAGACAGTTCATGCAGGGGGCGGGCGCGGCGGGCGCGCTGGCCACGGTTCCGACAACCGTTCTGGCCGCCGACGCCGCCAGGCCCGCCAAGACGCCGAAACAGGAGGCAAATATGACGACATTCGTGCTGATTCACGGCGCCTGGCACTATGGCGCACTGTGGGAGGACGTTGCAAAGCCGCTGCGCAAGGCCGGACACACTGTCCACACCCCGACCCTGGCCGGCAATGGACCCGGCAACGATATCGACCGGACCGTCGGGCACAGCGACGCCGTCAAGTCTGCCGTCGACTATGTCGAGGAAAACGACCTGAAGGATTTCGTGCTCCTCGGCCATTCCTACGGCGGCACGATCGTCTCCAGGATGGCGGAGGAAATGCCGGATCGCATCCGCCGACTGATCTACTGGAACGCCTTCGTGCTGAACGATGGCGAATCGATCGAAGCCGTCAGCCCGCCGCATTACAAGCAGCTGATGGATGCAATCGCGGGCTCCGGCGCCTACGGCCCCGGCGCTGTCAAGCTGCCTTTCCCGGTGTGGCGCGAGGCGTTCATGAACGATGCGGACCTTGCGCTCGCCCAGAAAACCTACGAATTGACGACGCCGCATCCGTTGAGGACGCTGACCGACCGGGTGGCGCTGAAATCCTTCCACAAACTGCAGATTCCACGCTCCTACATCAACTGCATGGAAGACATCGCCATGCCGCCGGGAGATTTCGCCTGGCATCCGCGGTTCACGGCGCGTCTGGGACTGTGCCGGCTGGTGCAGATGCCCGGCGGCCACGAGGCCTGCTTCACCAATCCGGAACTGCTCGCCGCGAAGATCGTCGAAGCGGGACGGGACTGAGCCGGTCTCCCGCGCCGTTTCGCCACCGCGGCGCCGATTGACAGGGCTGCCCTGTCCCCTTAATTCCGCGCTTCAGTCCTGCTGACGCGGGCGCCGGGCTTTCGTTTCCGGTCGCCACGGGCCTTCAACGCAAGGCCCTGCGCAGGAAGAGACAACAACATCGGCACGGACCGGTCTGCCGGCCGCCGCTGCCGGGACATGGAGCATAGCGATGAGCAAGCGACTCTCCTCCAAGGAGAAGATTTCGCGCCGCCTCGGCGTCAACCTGTGGGGCCGCCCCAAGAGCCCGTACAACAAGCGCGAATACGGCCCCGGCCAGCACGGCCAGTCGCGCCGCCGCAAGCTGTCGGATTTCGGCGTCCAGCTTCAGGCCAAGCAGAAGCTTAAGGGCTACTACGGCAACATCGGCGAGAAACAATTCCGCCGCTACTACGACGACGCGGTGCGCCGCCGCGGCGATACCGGCGAGAACCTGGTCGAGCTGCTCGAGCGCCGCCTCGACGCCACGGTCTACCGCATGAAATTCGTGCCGACCGTGTTCGCCGCCCGCCAGTTCATCAATCACGGCCATGTCCTGGTGAACGGCAAGAAGGTGAATATCCCGTCCTACATGGTGAAAGACGGCGACGTTGTCGAAATCAAGCAAAAATCCCGCGAGCTGCCGCTTGTCCTGGACGCCCAGGAACAGGTCGAGCGCGACGTGCCGGAATATCTGACCGTCGATTTCGAAAAGATGCGCGGCCAGTTCGTGCGCGGCCCCGGCCTGTCGGACATTCCCTATCCCGTCCAGATGGAACCGAACCTGGTCATCGAGTTCTACTCGCGCTGACGCACCGGCCGGTTGCGACGACGAGAGGCGGCCTCCGGGCCGCCTTTTGCGTTTTGTGGGGCCGACCGCGGCCCGGTCACCTGTCGTCGGCCTACGCTTCGATCAGGCGGGCGATGGCGCAGAATTGTTCGACCGTCAGAGTTTCGCCCCGGGCCGTCGGATCGATACCGAGCGTCTCCAGCACCGCTGCAGGCTCGGCAAACAGCGGCTTCAAACTCTGGCGCAACATCTTGCGGCGCTGGCCGAAAGCAGCCGCCGTCACCCGTTCCAGGTTTTCGCGGCCGGCGGGCGCGAGCGGCGATGCGCGCGGCCGCAGGGACACGACCGACGAGGCTACCTTCGGCGGCGGCGTGAAGGCGCTGGACGGCACGCCGAACAGGCGCTCGGCCTCGCACAACCACTGCGTCAGCACCGAAAGACGGCCGTAGGCCTTCGAGCCCGGCTGCGCGGTCAGCCGGTCGGCGACCTCGCGCTGGAACATCAGAACCATGCGCTCGATGTCCGCCAAATCGTGCAGCCAGCGGATCAGCAGCGGCGTGCCGATATTGTAAGGCAGGTTGCTGACGATCCGGAACGGCGGCGGAAGCCCGCGCTCTCGTGCAGCCGTACGCAGGTCCAGTTCCAGCGCATCGGCCTCGATCGCGACCAGCCGGCTACCGGCCAGTGTGCCGAGCTCGGCCAGGGCGTCGAGCGCCCGGGCATCCACTTCGACGGCGAGGACCCGCGCGCCCTGGCGGAGCAGGGATCTGGTCAGACCGCCCGGGCCGGGGCCGACCTCGATCGCGGTGCCGCGCGACAGGTCCGCCTCGCCCGGTTCGCGCGCCGCCCGGGCGATGCGGTCGGTCAGGTTGGCATCGAGCAGGAAATGCTGGCCCAGGTCACGGCGCGCGGCGAGTCCGTGTCGGCGGATAACCTCGCGCAGCGGCGGCAGGCCGGCCGGGGCCGCCGGGTCCGGCACGCCGGGTCAGCCGCTTGCCGGGTCAGCCGCCGCCCGGCGCTGCGCCATGTCCGCCGCCATCTGCAAGGCAGAAATCAGGCTCGAAGGGCTGGCGCGACCGGCGCCGGCGATGTCGAGCGCCGTGCCATGGTCCGGCGACGTCCGGACCCAGGGCAATCCCAGGGTTACATTGACGCCGCGCTCGATATCGAGGGTCTTGAGCGGGATCAGGCCCTGGTCGTGATACATGCAGACGGCGGCGTCGTAGGCCGCCCGCGCCGCTTCGTGGAACAGGGTGTCCGCCGGGTAGGGGCCGGAGGCGTCTATGCCGGTCTTGCGCAAGGCGGCGACTGCGGGCGCGATAATCTCGGTCTCCTCGTTGCCCAGCGCGCCGGCCTCGCCGGCATGGGGATTGAGGCCGGCGAAGGCGAGCCGCGGCCGGGCGATTCCGAAATCCCGGCGCAATGCCCCGGCCGTGATCCGCCCGGCGTTCTCGACCTTCTCGACGGTAAGTCCGGCCGCCACCTGCGCCAGTGGAATGTGCACGGTCACCAGGCTGACCCGCAGCCGGGGACTCGCCAGCATCATCACGACCGGCGCGCCGCCGGCGCAATGCTGCAGATATTCGGTGTGGCCCGGGAATCCGAACCCGGCCGCCATCAACGGCGCTTTCTGGATCGGGTTGGTCACCATGGCGCCTGCGCGGCCCCGGCGCACCAGATCGATCGCCGTATCGATGCTCTCGATCACGGCGGCCGCGGATTTTGGATCGGGCCGCCCGGTCTCGGCGCAGACGGCGGCCCGGAGCGGCAGGACCGGCAGGCCGGCACCGAATGCCGCGGCGGCCTCGTCGGCGTCGGCGATGGGGACCACCGGTGCGTCGCAGCCGGGCAGGCTTGCAAGCGTGCGCAGGCGGTCCGGCGAATCGATGACGAAAAAGGGCGGCGCCGCCCCGCCGACCGCGGCACAGCCGGCCCGCCAGGCCTTCAGCGCGATCTCGCCGCCGATGCCGGCGGGTTCGCCCATAGTCAGCGCCAGCGCCGGACCGGAGAGGCGCGCGTCCTGTCCGGGACGGCCGGAAGCGGCGATCGCGGAAGCCGGCGCCGGGGACACGGCAGGCGTCAGATCCGGATGTCGATGAAGGCGGCGCGGCGCAGGTCGAGCAGGTATTGGCGCGCGCGGACGCCGACCTTCCGGTCGAAGAGGCTGTCCCTGACCTCCTTGCGCGTCGGCGGCTTGCCGGCGCCGTAGGGACGCTTGGAGACCAGGGCCAACAGGTAGTAGCCGGAGGCGGTCCTTACCGGCCCGATCACCTGACCGGGCTTGACCCGCTCGATGGCGGCTTCCAGCTCCGGCGCCAGCTGGCCTTCGAAGACGAAGCCCATATCGCCGCCTTCGCTGGCGGTGCTTGCCTGGGAAAACTGCCTCGCCAGGCTGCCGAAATTGGCGCCGCGCCGGATTTGCGCAATCAGCCGCCGGGTGGTGCGCAGGGCGCTGCCGCCGCTGTCGCGGTCCAGCGGAATGTAGATTTCCAGAATTCGGTACACCAGCCGGTCCTTGTTGGAATCGAGCTGCGCGATCGCATCGTCGACTTCCGGCTCGGAGATCCGGATACGGGAGGCGATCAAGCGCCGGACAACCTTCGTCCAGGCGATCGACGCCTTGACCTGATCGACGATCGCGATCGGGTTCACGTTACGCCGACCCAGAATCTTGAGCAGTTGGCCGCTCGGCATCCCGTTGCGTTTCTCGATGTCCGCCAGCGCCTGGGCGATCTCCCGGTCGCTGACCGAAATGCCGAGCCGCTTGGCTTCATGCAGCTGGATGGATTCGACGATCAACTGGTTAAGAATCTGGGATCGTAGTTTTTTCCGCGTGTCGGCGGTATCCGGGATGCCAGCCGACATGAAGACGAGCCCCAGGCGCGATTGGACATCGAGCACAGTGATCGCCCTGTTGTTGGCAACGGCGGCAATGCGGGCAGCGTCGGCAGATTGAGCCGTCACGGCGCTTTCGGCCGCCGTCACCGCCATCAACCCTGCGGTCAGCGACGCCGCGAGCCAAGCCGATTTGACCGCACCTAACATCGGAAGCGCTCCCAATCCCGTTTCGGAAAGTCTCGACAGTTCAAGGATATAAGCCGCCGCCACGGGCGATATCAACAGGCGGCCCGGCGACATGGTTGCGCGTCCCGGCAAGCCGGCGCTGCGAAATCCGCGCTAGCCGCCGAACTGTCCCAGATGTTTCAGGCCCAGTTGGAACAGGAAATTGGTCGACGGCCGGATATCGCGGTCCCTCGTGAAGTCCTGGCCGACACTGACACGCAGCGAGCAGCATTCATTCCTGAACCGGGCACCGACCTGCCAGTTCAGATTGCCGGCGGCCTCGATCAAATTCCACCGACCGCCGCCGAATACCGACCATCGCTCCGTCACCCGGGAACGCGCGGTGAAAGCCATCTCTTCGCGCGGCGGCACATCGCCAATCTCATTTCGGTTCTCGAACAGCAGGTAGTTGAGCGAAGCGTTCAGCGCCGGAGGGCCTGCAGACAGGGTCACTTCGTTGCGCTGCGCCCGGAAATCGGCAGGATCCAGGCGGAACCGATATACCAGATCGAGATATTGGCCCGGATTGATCCGTAACCGGCCAACCAGGTCGGAAAGCGACCTGCCGAGACCCGAGTCCCGGTCGAAGTCCCGGCCCCCGGCCAATTGCAGGCTCTGGCCGAGAAACAGTTCTGACTGCCCGCCCCGGTTGCCGAGGAAGGCTGCATTGATGCCGTAAACCAACCGGGAGCCTTCGTCGACCCGATCACGGCCCGGATAGCGGTTTGCCGAAAACAGGTTTGCATCGTCCAACTCGAAGTCGATGCTGTCTTCGTTCGGGATTTTCGAAGAATTCAGCCTCGACGTCGTACCGATCAGGGCCGCGCGCGGTTCGACGATCAGCCGGACATTGCCGAGCTCGCGCACCAGCGGATAGCGCACGTCCAGTTCGGCAACCGGATGGACGCGGCCGACCATGCCGTTGTAACGCGAGCCTGCGGACCGGACGAGTTCGGCCACATAATATCCGTCGGCAAACAGGTCCAGTTTACCCACCAGTTTCAAGCCGGTCGGCTTGTGGATATGAGGCAGGCGCCAGCCCAGATTGACACTGCTCCGGTAGCTGTCTGCGCCTTCCCACCGGATCAGGCTGGCGGTCGAGAAGCGGAAATGCCAACGCCCGAGCCGTCCGCCGGGCGCCCCGAAACGCTCATGCTCGATATACGGCGCTACCAGGGGAGTCGTGCGGTAGCTGTCGTCGAATCGCAGGCCCTGGAAGTGGTGCAGGCGGAAGACTGTGTAATTTCGGGCGTGAAAACCTTCGAGCCAGGCCGAAGTCTCGAGGCTGTCGGTTTCGGAGACATCGAACCGGCGCAGATAGGTATCGTCCGCCGCCCAGTTGCCGTTGACGCCGATCCTCCAGTATTTGTCGAGGTCGTATCGAAACTTACCGAAGAAGTGGCCGCGCGACCGGTCGCCGAAAACGGGCCGGATATCGGGATTGGGGTGGCTCGTCGAGGTATAGCTGCCGCTAAGGACCAACGCGCCCTTTTCCAGCCGCTCCCGGTACTCGGCGAACAGCACCGGGTTTTCCAGGGTCGCGATCATGGACGTCAGCGTGGCATCCCGGTCGCGGTCGATGCGCCAGTAGTAAGGCGCCCTGATCCAGGCGCCGAGTTGCTTTCCGCTGCCGAAGGTAGGCGCCAGGAATCCGCTGCGCCGCTTCACCGTCGAGTCCGGGTGGGACAGATAGGGCGTGTAGAACACCGGCAGCCCGTAGAATTCGAGCCAAGCGTCGCGATATTCGATATCGCGGGTTTTTTGGTCGTGGATCACCCGGCGGGCCCTGACCCGCCACAGCGGCGCCCCGGTCGGATCTTCCTCGCACAACTTGCAGGGCGAGAAGACGACCTTGGCCATCTCGGTCCGGCGACCGCCGGTGCGTCTTGCGCCATTGGCGGCGATGCGGGTGCCATCCGGGAACAGCATCCGGAAACGTTCGATCAGCCCGTCGCGCAAGTCCTCCGACAGGACGACCCGGTCGCCGAACGCCGTTTCGCCGCCCGGCTCGGCGATCGAGACATTTCCCAGCGCCGTGACCCGTCCGGCGCGCTGGTCGTAGACGACCCTGTCGGCCCGGACGGTCCTGCCGCCCTGGGTGACCTGGACATTGCCCGTGGCGACGACCCGGCCCCGCCGCGCGTCGTGACGCAGGCTGTCGGCGGTGATCACAGCGGGCGATCGTTCCGTCTTTGCGCCCTGGCCGAGTGCGCCGGGCGATCCTCCGGGCAGCAGCGCCAGGGCCACCAGGAACGCCGGCCCGATCCGTTTCAGGAAGAACGAGGCGCTTCGGGTTGCGGTGCTAACCATCTTCCAGATGGAGCAACGCCGTTACGCCGAGAAATGCGGTTGCCAGCGCCGGAGCCCAGGCGGCCAGGACGGGCGGTACCCCCGTGGAATGCGCCAGGGCAAGGACGAGGTCGGAGACGAAAAAGAGAACGATACCGGCCCCGATACCCCCTGCGACAGCGAGCAGGACTCCGGTGCGCCTGTTGTGCCTTAGCGACGATACCGCTGCGATCAGAATCATAGCGCAATAGAGCATCGGCTCGGCGAGCAGGGAATGCCAATGAAGCCGGTGCCGCTGTGCGGAGAATCCCAGGCCTTCGAGCGCGCCGATAAAGCGCGGCAGTTCCCAGAAGGAAATCGAAGACGGCGAGGAAAAACTTTCCTGGATCGACTCGAGCGTCAGGGTTGTCGGAATCGTGTAAACGGCCTTGCGCTCCGGCGGCTCGCCGCGCACGGAAACCCAGGCATTCTCCATCCGCCATGCCCGGTCCCGCAGCTCCGCGCTTGCCGAATCGATCCGGCCGTCGAAGCGGTCGTTCGGGCCATACAGCAGGACCATCACATTCTTCAGGACAAGCGTATCCCGTTGAACCGACGAGCCCTTGGCGTGGATGACAGCCTGGCGGTCGTCCACCGATTGCCGCAGCCAGACTCCCGACGTCGTTGTGGCCATCAGTGGCGATCGACCCTTCAGGTGCCGGTTCTCCAGCTGCTCGTAGCGGCCGATCAGGATGGTGCCCAGCGGATTGATCAGGCTGACCTTCACGACGCCCAGCACGGCGGCGGCGAAAACGACCGGCAGCACGAAATGCCATACCGAGACTCCGGACGCCCTCAGCGCGATCAGTTCGCTGGTCCGGTTCAGTCTCCAGAAACCGAGCATGCCGCCGAACAGGATCGCGAATGGCAACGTCTTCTGCACGGTTTGCGGCAGCTTGTAGATCGCCATGTTCAGCACGACGCCGAAAGTGGCGCTTTCTTTGCCGGACGCCCGGCGGAGCAGTTCGATCAGGTCGACGATCAGAATTATGGCGACGAACAGTATGAAGACGAGCAGGAAGGCGCCCAGGAACTGCCGGACCAGGTAGATCGAGACACCGAGCGACAGTCGGGTCGGCCGGACCGGTCGCAACGGCGGAGCACCGTGCGGGCCATCTGCAACGGGGGTGCCGGCGCCGGTCACGCCCCGGCGGGCCTTTCTTCGCCTGCGCCGTCGCCGGCCTGCCGTTCGATGCGGCCGGCAAGAGCGGACAGCCAGTCCGTGCGCACCAGCAGAACCATGCCCACGACAATGGGCAGGATGGCATTCGCATAAGCCGGCACGATCAGCAGGTTTTGCTTGGCCGCAGAATTGGCGAGGCCGATCGCGGCGCCTTCGCACAGGGCCGCAGCCGTCAGAACGAGGACGATCCGCACCCCCTGGCCGCGCTTGTTGAATTGCCCGGCCAGCATGATGACCAGAGCGAGAATCGGCAGGGTCAGCGCGTATAGCGGCGCGATCAGCCGGTTATGCCCTTCGGCGATCAATTTGCTGCGGTTGCGCCGGTCGCCCGGATTGCCGCCCGGCGAGAGCAGTTCGCCGAGGAAGCGCTCGTTGGGTTTGACGTAGACTCGCCTGCGCGGCTTACCGAGCGCGAAATCGAAACTGTAGCGCTCGAAATACAGGGTGGCGATTTTTCCGGTCTCGCGGTCCCGTTCCTGCCGGTTGCCCCGGCCCATCAGAACCCGCGGTCCGGTCTCGGAAAAGGTCACGGTGCCGCGTTCGGCCATCATGGTGACCGTCCTGGCCTTGTCGCGATTGTCCTGGACGAGCACGCCGCGCACTTCGTCGCCCACCCGTTCGCGCACATAGATCGTCAGCTTGTCGCCGAAATTCGTGAACGCGCCCTCCTGGATCAGCCTGACGGAAAAATTGCTGCGCACGTCGTCCTGCAAATCGCGGAACTGCTTGAAGGAAGCCGGCAGGAGATAAAGGCTGATAAAATAGCAGACCATCGTGCCCAAGACGCCGAGCGCGATGACTGGCGCGGCCAGGCCAAGATCGCTCATTCCGGCCGAGCGCATGACCACCAGCTCGCGGTCGTTCAGCATCTTGGTCAACACGAAAACGGTGGCGAGGAACAGCGCGATCGGCAGCGTAATCAGCAGGAACGACGGCACCAGAAGCGAAGTCAGCTCCAGGAATACGTCGAGCGACAGCCCGCGGTTCAGGATCAGCTTGAAGAAGCGGGTCGACTGAGTCAGCCACACGACAACCGTCAGCGTGACGGCGATGAACAATGTTGCAACCGCAACCTGCCGCAGAATATAGAACTGCGCTTTCGACATGCGCCGGATTATAGGCGCAACCGGCGCCGCCGGGCCA
Organism: Rhodospirillaceae bacterium Spongia-Bin9; assembly: GCA_900197615.1. Lineage (GTDB taxonomy): Bacteria > Pseudomonadota > Alphaproteobacteria > Bin65 > Bin65 > Bin65. Next base: position 13,354 of record FZLR01000014.1, on the reverse strand, counting down.
CTCCCGCATTTTGCGGCGAAGCCGCTCGAACCGGCGCCGCAGAGCCCCGGTGCGGGCGCATCGGCCGGGGCCTCATCGGGGTCGCAAACCGTAACAATACGTGACTTGGTGGCGCGCCGGGGCTTGTGGCACAGTCGCGCCGGATCGAAATCGGGACGGCTGCCGGGATTGACCGGCGCACCGCCCGGAAGGGATTTGCCGGACCATGACACAGGAGCCTTCCGCCATCGGCGCCGACGCTGCCGTGCCGAACCGGATCGCCGCCGTCATTCTGGGCGCCGGCAAGGGCGTCCGCATGAAGTCGCGGATACCCAAGGTGCTGCACATGATCGGCAACCGGCCGATGGTGCTGTACGCCCTGGACGCGGCGCGGGCCGTCGGCGCCGAGACCTGTGTCGTGGTAGCCGGGCCGGACATGGCCGCCGTCGCCGAGGCGGTTGCACCCTTTCCGACGGTCGTTCAGGCCGAACCGCGCGGCACGGCGGATGCCGTCAAGCCGGCGCGCGGCGCTGTCGGCCGGGATGCGGATACCGTTCTCGTCCTTTGTGGCGACACGCCGCTCATCCGTCCGCAGACCCTGGAGACCGCGATCGCCCGGCGCCGCGCTGGCGGCCACGCCGTCGTCGTCCTCGGTTTCCGGCCGAACGATCCGGGCGCCTACGGCCGGCTGGTGCAGGACGGCAGCGGCGCGCTGGACGCCATTGTCGAAGCCGGCGACGCCACGCCGGAACAGCGCCGGATCGGCCTGTGCAATTCCGGCGTCATGGCGATCGACGGCGCGGTCCTGTTCGATCTGATCGATGCCGTCGGCTGCGACAACGCCAAGGGCGAATATTACCTGACGGACATTGTCGGCATCGCGCGCCGCGGCGGCCGGACCTGCGCTGTCCTGGAAGCGGATACCGAAGAACTGCTCGGCATCAACAGTCGGGTGGAACTGGCCGCCGCCGAGCGGATATTCCAGCAACGCATGCGCCTGGCGGCAATGGACGGCGGCGCCACGCTGCTCGATCCCGACTCGGTCCGGTTCAGCTTCGATACCGTGCTCGGCCGCGATGTCACGGTCGGGCCGCAGGTCGTCTTCGGGCCGGGCGTCAGCGTCGGCGACGATGTCGAGATCGCGGGTTTCTGCCATATCGAGGGCGCGACGATCGCAAGCGGCGCCTCTGTCGGCCCGTTCGCCCGGCTGCGGCCCGGCGCCGAGCTGCAGCAGGGCGCGACGGTCGGCAATTTCGTCGAGGTCAAGAATGCCGTCCTGAAACCGGGCGCCAGGGCGAACCATCTGGCCTATGTCGGCGATGCGGAGGTGGGCGCCGGGGCGAATATCGGCGCCGGCGCAATCACCTGCAACTATGACGGATTCCGCAAAGCGCGGACCGCGATCGGCGACGGCGCTTTCATCGGATCGAACAGCGCGCTGGTCGCGCCGGTCAGCATCGGCGAACGCGCCATCGTCGGCGCCGGCAGCACGATAGACCGGGATGTCGAGGCCGATGCCCTGGCGCTGACCCGGTCCGACCACACGGCCGTGCCGGGCGGCGCCGCCAGGTTCCGCAAGCGCAGATCGGCCACCGCGGCCGAAGATGCGAACGAATAAAGGGACCGGCGGCGCGTGTGTGGCATCATCGGCATCGTCGGCAGGGAACCCTGCGTCCCGCTGCTGGTCGACGGCCTCAAGCGGCTGGAATATCGCGGCTACGACAGCGCGGGCGTGGCCACGGTCCAGGAAGGCCTGATCCGCCGCCGGCGCGCCGAAGGCAAGATTTCGCGGCTCGAAGCAAAACTGCGCGACCGGCCGATCGGCGGCACGATCGGCATCGGCCACACCCGCTGGGCAACCCACGGCATCCCCAACGAAATCAACGCCCACCCGCATATCACCGATCGGGTGGCGCTGGTCCATAACGGCATTATCGAGAATTTTCAGGAACTCAAGGACGAACTGCTGGCCCGCGGGCGCAGCTTCGACAGCGATACCGATACCGAAGTCGTCGCCGAACTGCTGACCGATTTCATGGAACGGCAGTTGCCGCTCCGGGACGCCATTCGGGCAACGCTGGAACGGCTTCACGGCGCCTTTGCGCTCGCCATCGTCTTCGCCGGCGAGGAAGAACTGATGGTCGGCGCCCGCCGCGGCAGCCCGCTCGCCATCGGTTACGGCGACGGCGAAATGTATCTGGGGTCCGATGCCGTGGCGCTGGCCCCGCTGACCCGCCGCATCGGCTATCTCGAAGAGGGCGACCTTGTCGTCATGAGCCGGGACGGCGCGACGATCTACGACGCCGGCGGGGAGCCGGTCGAGCGCCGGATCGTCGAAACCGCCGCCTCCGGAGCCCCGATCGGCAAGGCCGGCCACCGCCACTACATGCTGAAGGAGATCTACGAGCATCCGGCGGCGATCGGCGACACCCTGCAGAGCTTCTTCGATCCGGCCGGGCAGACCGTCAACTTGCCGGACCTGCCGTTCGATATCGCCGCCGTGCCGCGGATTACCGTCGCCGCCTGCGGTACGGCCTACTATGCCGGCCTGGTCGCGAAATACTGGCTCGAGCAGATCGCGCGCATCCCGGTCGAGATCGACGTCGCCTCGGAACTGCGCTACCGCGAGGCGCCGATGCCCGAAGGCGGCATGATGCTGGTCGTCTCGCAGTCCGGCGAAACGGCGGATACCCTGGCCTCGTTGCGTTACGCACGGGCGCAGGGCCAGCATATCGTCTCGGTCGTCAATGTGCCGGAGAGTTCGATCGCGCGGGAATCCGATGTCGTGCTGCCGACCAAAGCGGGGCCCGAAATCGGCGTCGCCTCGACCAAGGCCTTCACCACGCAGCTGACGACGCTCGCCTGTCTGGCGATCTCGGCCGCCGTCGCCAAAGGCTCGATCGACCACAGGCGCGAGGCGGAATTGTCCCGCAGCATAGCCGAGGTGCCGTCCCGCGCGGCCGAGGTGCTGGCCCATGACGACGCAATCCGGGACATCGCCCGCACGGTCGCCGAAGCGCGCGACGTGCTCTATCTCGGCCGGGGCACGGCTTATCCGATTGCCTTGGAAGGCGCGCTGAAACTCAAGGAAATAAGCTATATACACGCCGAAGGTTATCCTTCGGGCGAGATGAAGCACGGGCCGATCGCACTGATCGACGAGAGCGTGCCGGTGATCGTGGTCGCCCCCTCCGACGCCCTGTTCGACAAGTCCGCCTCGAATACCGAAGAGGTGATCGCCCGGGGCGGCAAGGTGATCTTCCTCAGCGACCGGCCCGGCATCGAAAGGCTGGGCGGAAAGGCGATGGCGAGCATCGAACTGCCGCTCGTCGATCCTTTCGTCGCGCCGATCCTCTATGCCATTCCGGTCCAGCTACTCGCCTACCACGTTGCCGTTATCCGCGGCACCGACGTCGACCAGCCGCGCAACCTGGCGAAGAGCGTGACGGTGGAATAGGCGCGCCGGCCCGGCAAGCTTATTCGTCCGGCACCTCGCTCGCACGCTCGGTGCGGCGGAAGAAGTCGGCGAAATGGGGATGCTCGCGCGCGACCCGGGCGTAGAGGCCGCGCGCCGCCGCGATCAGCCGCCCGTCCCGTCCCAGCAGCGCATCGGCGTAGGCGATCATGCGGCTGTTCGGCCACAGCGGATTGCGCACCGCCAGCAGGGCGTCCGCCGCCTCGTCTTCCCGGCCGGGAAAATGCTGGGTCTTGAGGATCAGCGCCGCCGCGGTCGAGCGCGACCGGCCGAATTGGCAATGCACCAGCAGATGGCCGACGTCCGAGCGCGCCAGCAGGCCTCCGACCTGGAGCAGCCGTTCGACATCCTCCTCCAGCGGCGGCTGCCAGCCCGGCATGTCGGAGACGATGTCGTGCATGTGAAAACGGTGATGTTCGACCGCGCCGAGCGCGGCCCACCCGTCCGGATCCGGCCAGCCGGGATCGAGCAGCGAAATCACATGGGTGACGCCGGCGCCGGCGAATTCCTCGATCTCTTCGAGGCCGCAGATGGACACTTTGAAGGGCAGCATGACTGTCCAGATAGGTTCCGATGGCGGCAAGGCACGCTTGCCTTTCGCGGCCGGGACCGGAGCGCCGGGCCGGGGTCCCTCCGGACGCCCTCTGCCGGCCGCTAGAACAGCCCCTGCACCAGGCCGTTCTCGTCCAGATGGATCGCTTCGGCGGCGGGCACGCGGGGCAGGCCGGGCATCGTCATAATATCGCCCGCGATCGCCACGATGAAGCCGGCGCCGGCGGAGAGGCGGACCTCGCGGATGTTTACCGCGTGATCCTCCGGCGCGCCCTTGAGCGCCGGATCGGTCGAGAAGCTGTATTGCGTCTTGGCCATGCAGACCGGGAAATCGCCGTAGCCTTCGGCTTCCCAGTCCTTGAGCTGGTTGCGCACCTTCGCGTCGGCCGTCACCTCGCCGGCGCGGTAGATTTCCTTCGCCACAGTCTCGATCTTGCCGAACAGGGAAACATCGTCGGCGTAAAGCGGCCGGAAGTTCGATTCGCCGCTGTCGCAGATATCGACAACGGCTTGCGCCAGTTCCTCGGTGCCGGCGCCGCCGTCCGACCAGTGAGACGCGACGATGGCCTGCGCGCCGAGGCCGGCCGCCGTCTCGCGCACGGCATCGAGCTCGGCTTCGGTATCGGCGATGAAGCGGTTGACGGCGACCACCGGCTGCACGCCGAACTTCTTTATATTCTCGATATGCCGGGCGAGGTTCGAACAGCCGGCGCGCACCGCGTCGACATTCTCCGCGCCGAGATCGTCCCGGGCGACGCCGCCGTGCATCTTGAGCGCCCGGACGGTCGCGACCAGCACCGTGGCGTCCGGCGCGAGTCCGGCCTTGCGGCACTTGATGTCGAAGAATTTCTCCGCGCCGAGATCGGCGCCGAACCCTGCCTCGGTCACGACATAGTCGGCGAGTTTCAATGCCGTCGTCGTCGCCGTCACCGAATTGCAGCCATGGGCGATGTTGGCGAACGGGCCGCCATGGATGAAGGCCGGGTTGTTTTCCAGCGTCTGCACGATGTTCGGCATCAGCGCGTCCTTGAGCAGGACGGCCATCGCCGGCGCCGCCTTGATATCGGCTGCGCGCACCGGCTTGCGGGTGCGCGTGTAGCCGACGACGATATTGCCGATCCGCCCGGCGAGGTCGTCCAGGTCGGTCGCCAGACAGAAGATCGCCATGATTTCGGACGCCACGGTGATGTCGAACCCGTCCTCGCGGGCAAAGCCGTTGGCGACGCCGCCGAGGGACGAAGTGATCTGGCGCAAAGCCCGGTCGTTCATGTCGACGACCCGGCGGAAGGCAATCCGGCGGGTATCGAGGCCGGCGTCGTTGCCCCAGTAGATGTGGTTGTCGACCATCGCGGCCAGCAGGTTATGGGCGATGCCGATGGCGTGGAAATCGCCGGTGAAGTGGAGGTTGATATCCTCCATCGGCACGACCTGGGCATAGCCGCCGCCGGCCGCCCCGCCCTTCATGCCGAAACAGGGCCCGAGCGAGGGCTCGCGCAGGCAGACGGTCGCGCGCTTGCCGATGCGGTTGAGCCCGTCGCCGAGGCCGACGGTCGTGGTCGTCTTGCCCTCGCCCGCCGGGGTCGGCGTGATCGCGGTGACCAGGATGAGCCTGCCGTCAGGCCGGTCCTTCAACGAGCGGATGAAATCGTAGGACAGCTTCGCCTTGTGCGGCCCGTACTGGAGCAGACTGTCCGCCGGGATATCCAGCTTGCCGCCGATTTCGGCGATCGGCTGGAGGGAAGCCTCGCGGGCGATTTCGATATCGGATTTTACGGCCATAACATGACTCCCTTACCCGCCCGCCGGCGCCCCGACGGCAACCGGCGAACGGCGGCAGGCAGGAGGAACGGTTTCTCTAGAACTTGCGGTAGGCTTTGTAGAGGTCGACCATCGGGTGATCGGGCGACATCTGGAACTTTATCAGCATTTCGCGGGCGATCATGTCCCGATCCTGCTGATTGTCGGGCAGGTCCATGTCCTCGGGAATCGCGACCCAGCCGTTGATGTTGCGGTCGAACACCGCGGCCTGGCCGTCGTCGTAGCCCATATGGACATCTTCCAGCCAGTTCAGGTCGTCCCAGCCCATGAATTCCAGATAGTCCTTCAGGAACGGGGTCAGCTTGTCGTAGTCCGGCAGCAGGTTGACATCGTAGCGATACCCGATGTGCTGCCCGATGGTCTGCTCGCGTTCCGAATCGATCCCGCCGCCCTTCAGGAAATGATCGACATCGTCGATCTGGGCGCCCTTGTATCCGGTTCCGGCCATCTTGCGCGCCCTCCCCTCTAGATGTGGTGATAGTCGTCGACGCCGACCGTGAAGTCGGTGCCGGCCAGCGGAACCTGCGCGATGGCGGAAGCCTCCATGGTCAGCGCTGCCAGGTCTTCAGGCTCAAGGCTGTGGATGTCGGTCTTGCCGCAAGCGCGCGCCATCATCTGCGCTTCCATGGTCAGCGTGTGCAGGAAGTTGTAGACGCGCTCCGCCGCCTCGTCGGGGTTGAGGCGCTTGCGCAGTACCGGGTCCTGGGTCGCGACGCCGACCGGGCAGCGGCCGGTATGGCAGTGATAGCAGTTGCCGGCCCGGACCCCCATTTCCGACGGGAAATCGGCTTCCGGGATATCCTTGTTGCAGTTCAGCGCCATCATGGCCGAATGGCCGATGGCGATGGCGTCGGCGCCCAGGGCCAGGGCCTTGGCGACATCGCCGCCGTTGCGGATACCGCCGGCATAGACCAGCGAAATCTCGCCGCGCTTGCCCAGACCGTCGATGGCGCGGCGGGCCTGGCGGATCGCGGCCATGCCGGGCACGCCGGTTTCCTCGGTCGCCAGGTGCGGGCCGGCGCCGGTGCCGCCCTCCATGCCGTCGATATAGATCGAATCCGGATCGCACTTCACCGCCATGCGCACGTCGTCGTAGACCCGCGCGGCGCCGAGCTTGAGCTGGATCGGGATCTGGCCGTCGGTCGCCTCGCGGATTTCGAGGATCTTCAGGGCCAGATCGTCCGGCCCCAGCCAGTCGGGGTGGCGCGCCGGCGAGCGCTGGTCGATGCCGGCGGGCAGCGAGCGCATCTCGGCAACCTGGTCGGTCACCTTCTGGCCCATCAGATGGCCGCCGAGGCCGACCTTGCAGCCCTGGCCGATGAAGAATTCGCAGCCGTCGGCCAGCAGCAGGTGATGCGGATTGAAGCCGTAGCGCGACTGGATGCACTGGTAGAACCATTTGGACGAATAGCGCCGCTCGTCCGGGATCATGCCGCCTTCGCCGGAGCAGGTCGCCGTGCCGGCCATGGTGGCGCCGCGGGCGAGCGCCGTCTTGGCCTCGAACGAGAGCGCGCCGAAGCTCATGCCCGTGATGTAGATCGGGATTTCCAGCTCCAGCGGCCGTTTGGCGCGCGGCCCGATCACCGTCTTTGTCAAGCATTTCTCGCGATAACCCTCGATGACGAAGCGGGTCAGCGTACCGGGCAGGAAGGTCAGGTCGTCCCAGTGCGGGATTTTCTTGAAGATCGAGAAGCCGCGCATCCGGTAGCGGCCGAGTTCCGATTTCACATGGATGTCGTTGATGACTTCCGGCGTGAAAATCTGGCTTTTGCCGAGGATGTATTTTTCCTCGACTTCCAGCTTGGAGTGGCCGGTGTCACCCGGGGTCGGATCGTCCAGCATGTCGGTTTCTTTCTTCGGTGCCTCGGTGCGGATGAAATGCAGCCGGGCCTAGAGGACCAGCTTCTTCTCCGTCGGCTCGAGATTGTCGTAGCTCCACAGCTGCTTGCCGGCGACGATCTTGGTGAAGTGGTCGACGCCCCTTTCGGGCAGCATCTCGTACATGGTCAGCTTGCGGGTCAGCCAGCCCCGGTCGAGGTCGGTCAGATCGGCCGGTACGGCATCGACGCCCAGGTCCTGGATCTCGCCGCCGACAAAGATGGTGCCGTCATACATCGAATCGCCGAGATTCTTGCCGGCGTTGCCGCAGACGACGATACGGCCGCGCTGCATCATGAAACCGGAGAAGGCGCCGGTGTCGCCGCCGACCAGGATGGTGCCGCCCTTCTGGTCGATCCCGGTGCGCGAGCCGACCGAGCCCTTGCACACCAGATCGCCGCCGCGCAGCGCGGCGCCGAACGTAGAGCCGGCATTCTTTTCGACCACGCACACGCCGGCCATCATGTTTTCGCCGAACGACCAGCCGACCCGGCCGGAAATCCGCACGGTCGGGCCGTCGAGCAGGCCGCAGCCGAAATAGCCCAGGCTGCCTTCCACGATGACGTTCATCCGGTTGAGGATGCCGACGATCAGCGAATGTTTGGCGCCCGGATTCCGGATCACGATGGAGCCGTGGCCGGAATCCATGAGTTCGCGTATCCGGTTGTTGATGTCCGTCGGCTCCCGATCGGCGCAATCGATCTCGGCGCGCCGGTTGAAATCGACGTCCCGGGCGAAGTGGTAGCCGAACCCGCCTTCGTTCTCGAGGGTGAACTTGGTCTTGATGTCCCGGCCCGTCAGGGGCTCGGTATGCATCCCCATCTGGGTCGAGATGGACTCGCTTACGCCTGCCATACCCGGACCTCCTCGTCGTAGGGATCGCTCGTGTCGATTTCATGGGGAACGATAGCCCGGATGGCGACCTCTTCCGACGCCAGCGCGACCAGGTCGTCCGCCTCGTAGAGCACCATCGGCTTGGCGGCCATCGTGTCCTTGGCCATGCCCAGCTCGTTGCCGGTGGTGATCAGATAGGTGAACACCCCGTCGATCTCGTCGATCGACTTGCGCAGAGACTCTTCGAGCGATATGCCCTTCTCGAGATTGACCGCCGTGTAGACCGCCAGAAGCTCCGAATCGCAGTCGCTGACAAAGCGCTGGCCTTCCCGCTCCAGCTGCCGGCGTTTCAGCCAGTAATTGGTGATCTGGCCGTTATGGACGACGGCGATGTCGTTATATGGATAGGCCCAGTAGGGATGGGCGGAACGGATATCGACATCGGATTCGGTCGCCATCCGGGTGTGGCCGATGCCGTGGGTGCCGGTAAATCCGCCCAGGCTGTACGCGCCGGAGACGTCGGCGGCATCGCCCAAATCCTTGATCAGTTCCAGGGCATTGCCGATCGACAGGATTTCCGCGCCCTCGACCTCCTCGATCTGGTCGGCGAGGGTTTTGAGATCCCCGTCGAAGGAAATCCGATAGCGGATGGCGTATTCCGTCGGCTCGTCCAGTTCGAGAACGACCACGCCGAGATCGTTCAGCACCGCGTCGACCGCCGCCTTGCGCTCCACGATCGCCCGGTGGATTTTCGTGCCGCCGCCCAGATCTTCCTTCTCGGCGACCTTGAAGCGCATGATGTATTCGTTCGGTCCGGGCGCGCCGTACATGGCAAAGCCGGTCGAATCCGGGCCGCGGTGCTTCAGCGCCTGCAACATGGCAGTCATTTCCGCGCCGATGTTGCGGGCGCCGTCGCGATAGATCAGTCCGGCAATGCCACACATGGCATGTCTCTCCTGTCAGATGTCGGATTGTCGAACGCCGCCTAGGGCAGGCAATCCAGGTAGGTCTCCATATCCCACTCGGTCGTGGTGTGGAGGAAACGCTCCCACTCGTCCCGCTTGTATTCGTCGTACAGACGGTACATCTCGCCGGGCATCGCGGATTTGATGACATCGTCTTTGGCCAGCGCGTCCAGAGCGGCGCCCAGAGTCATCGGCAGCTTCTTAACCTGTTTACCGGCTTCCATCGCCTGGTAGATGTTGCGGTTTTCCGGCGGACCGGGGTCGATGTCGTTGCGGATGCCGTCGTCGGCCGCCTTGATGATGGCCGCGGCCATCAGATGGGGATTCACCATCGAGTCCACAGACCGGTATTCGAAACGGCCCGGCGCCGAAATGCGCAGGCCGGTTGTGCGGTTCTGATAGCCCCAGTCGGCGAAGATCGGCGCCCAGAAGCCGGTGTCCCAGAGGCGGCGGTAGGAATTCACCGTCGACGAGCCGATGGCGGTCAGCGCGCCGAGATGCTTCACGATCCCGCCGACCACCTGCAGGCCGACCTTGCCGGGCATCTGCGGATCGTCGGTATCCGGCATGAAGGTGTTCTCGCCGCCCTTCAGGTAGGTGAAGTTCTTCTCCATTCCGGGCAGCGGATCGTGGCCGAGCGGGTTCACCACCTCCTCGCCGCCATGCCACAGCGAGATATTGTGGTGGCAGCCGGAGGCCGACACGCCCATGAAGGGCTTGGACATGAAGCAGGCGATCAGATTGAACTCGCGGGCGACCTGGGCGCAAATCTGGCGGTAGGTCGTCAGACGGTCGGCGGTCCTGAGCGCATCGTCGAAGGTGAAGTTGAGCTCGAGCTGGCCCGGCGCGTCCTCGTGGTCGCCCTGGATCATGTCGAGCCCCATGGCCCGGGAATATTCGATCGCGCGCATGTAGACCGGGCGCAGGCTCTCGAACTGGTCGATGTGGTAGCAGTAGGGATTGGAGAAGCCGCCGTCGGGCTTGCCGTCCTCGCCCCGTTTCAGCCACATCATCTCCGGCTCGGTGCCGTGGCGCAGATGCAGGCCGTCATGTTCTTTGCGAAACTGCTCGTGAATGCGGCGCAGGTTGCCGCGGCAGTCGGCGGTCAGGAAAGCGCCCGGCTCTTCGCGCTCCTCACGGTTGCGGAACAGGGTGCACCAGACGCGCGCGACCCGCTTGTCCCAGGGCAGCTGGCAGAAGGTCTCGGGCTCCGGAATGCCGACCAGTTCCTTGTCGTGCGGGCCGTAGCCGAGATATTCGCCGTGCCGGTTGAGGAACAGGTTGACGGTCGCGCCGTAGACGAGCTGGAAGCCCCGTTCGGCGATCGATTCCCAGTGATCCGCCGGGATGCCCTTGCCGCAGATCCGGCCGGTGATCGACACGAACTGGAGGTACAGATACTGGATTTCCATTTCGTCGATTTTCTTGCGCACCTGTTTGACCAGGTCGTCCCGGCCGTCCTGTTGCACAAAGGCTTCGATGTCCATCATGTCGCCATTCCCCTCAGGTGCGCATTCCCTGCGCGCTCGCCACGCCGCTCTGGCAATTGACGTGACCAATACGAACCATTAGACTGAATCCGACCGAACGGTCCCGCGCCGGAAGTCCGATAATGAAAAATCAGGATATCCGCGCCAATCCGGTTCCGCAAGCGGATTGACCGTCGCGATCCGGCTTGACTGAGCAGTCGCTACTTTGCACAGTAAGATGACCAATTGCAAACCAATTTTGCCAATATCGACCAATCGATGTAAGACAGCGAAGCGCTTGGAAATTAGGAGGATGCGGTTGTGGATGCCACAGGCGCGGATGTAACGGAAAACAGGGCGGCAACCGGACCGCGCCTCGGCGAGGGCGGCCGTCATGTCGGTCATATCACGGCCCAGCTGCGCGAAGCGATCCGCAGCGGAATCTACGTCAACGGCGATCAGCTGCCCGCCGAACGGGAACTTGCCGAGCGTTTCGACACCGCGCGCAGCACCATCCGCAAGGTTTTGCTGAATCTGGAGAATGACGGCCTGATCGAACGGCGCGTCGGCAGCGGCACCTTCGTCAAATACGATGACATATCGATCGGTGCGGCGCACGATATCGTCGGCCGGGTGAGCCCGCTCGAACTGATCGAGGCGCGGCTGGCGGTGGAGCCGCACATGACCCGCCTTGCCGTGCTCAACGCGACGGCCACCGAAATCAAGATGCTCGGATCGATCCTGAACGATCTCGAACAGTGCCGCGACGACAAGGAAGCCTTCTCCCGCCACGACAGCATGTTCCACGAATGGCTTGCCCGGAGTTCCAGGAATCCCTTATTGCTGCACCTCTACCAGCAGATCAACGCCGTGCGCGGCCACGACCAGTGGGACGCGATGAAAAACAAGATCCTGTCGCCGGAAGAGATCGACGAATACAACCGGCAGCATCGGGCGCTGTTCGAGGCGATCGAGCGCCGCGACATCGCCGCCGCCGTCAAACAGATCAAGGACCATCTGGAAAAGGCGCGCCAGGACCTGATGGGCGCCGCTGCGGTTTAGAAGCCCCGTTCCCGCCGGCCCTTTTTCCGCAGCGACGGCTTGCAGCGGCATTTCCGGCGCGCTTCGGCCTTCTTCGCCATGTCGTTTCACGCTATGGCGACAGTTCCGGCCGATTGCTCATCGCTCCTGCATCGACATCGGATACAGCGTCATTCCGGTTTCCGCGGTTACTTCAAGCACATGGTTGACCATGCTATCCATCGGATCGCCACGTTTGGATAGAAAGTCGATTGCGGCGCGCAGCAAGGCTTCGGAACGTGCGCGGCCGACGCATGGTAGGACGATAAGGCCCGGGTGAACGTCCCGCGCAGCAACCAAAGCACGAAAATCCCGCGCGTTTTCCGTGACCAGGACAAGGTCCCGTTCAAGGCATCGGGCTAATACCTCGCGGTCCGGCGCGCCCAGGCCGCCGAAGTCCCGAGGGTGTATGGCGACATGTAAGCCTTCGGAATTGAGCGCCTGGCCGATCCCCGGCGACAGGCACTCATCGAGAAACAGGCGCATGCCCGGGCCGCAGCCGGCATTCAGCCCGCATTCTGCCAAGGCCTGCCGGAAGGGCGTCCTCGAAGCGGATGAGCTTTGGCGTAAAGTTCGGCCGTCGCGAAGGCCTCGCGAGGCACCTCCTGGTTGTCGTCCGCAAGATCCTCGACAGTATCGCCATCCTGCAGTCGCCCCAGGATCGAATAGACCGTCAACCGCGTTCCTGCGATGACCGGCGTCCCACCCAGAATGTCCGGATCGGAAACGATGTACCGGTCGCGCGCTTCCCGATATCGCTCGGCGCTACGCAGCGAGTCCGCAGCAAGGCGCTTCAGATCGATCATGGCGCCGAACGTAAATTCGACGGTGCCGAGCCGCATCGGCTCGAGCCGGACCAGATGCGTCCAGATCGTCCGCTTGTGGCGGACCGGGAGGTCTGTGAGATTGGCAGCCTCGAGGGAGCGGAAAAAGGGGACAGCGCGGACCGGGAGATAGCGTGTCGCCCCGCCGCGCAAGCGCGCCGGCGCGGTGACGGTCCGCAGGATGCTGGCTTCAACCGCCTTTTCGATCGTGGTTCGCGGCACTCCCGCCAGCGCCGCGGTTTCGCGAATTGTCAGATCGGCAGTGATCGGCATAATTCATTCCCTTTCGGGAATTAATATAAGCCGCAGCCTTTGGAACTGCAAGTGTTGCAGACGCCGGCACTTATTCCGCGGCGATGGCAGCGGGCAGCGCTTCCGGCGTCATCGGCCGGTCGTGGTCCAGTGCCGGAATTTTCCCGCGCGCTTCGGCCACCTTCGCCATGTCGATCCCGGCCAGGGCGATACCCTCGCCGGCGCCGC
>FZLR01000294.1 GCA_900197615.1 Rhodospirillaceae bacterium Spongia-Bin9 | reverse complement strand
CCCCCCCGGGGGGGGGGGGGGCGGGCGGGCCGGGTCGGCTCGGCGGACTGGGTGCTGATCCACGGCGTCGGCGGCGGCGGCTCGACGGCGGCCCTGCAATTCTGCGCCATGCGCCGGGCCAGGACCATCGTGACCTCGTCGTCGGACGCCAAGCTGGCGGCGGCGCGCGAGCGCGGCGCGACCCATACGGTCAACTACCGGGAGCAGGACGTGCTGGCCGAGGTGCGCCGGATTACCGGCCGGCGCGGCGTCGACGTCGTGATCGAGAATGTCGGGGCCGGCCCCCGGGGCCCCGC
>FZLR01000071.1 GCA_900197615.1 Rhodospirillaceae bacterium Spongia-Bin9 | reverse complement strand
CCACGCCCGAACCCACGACCGGCGATTCGGCCAGACCGGCGGCGCGGGCGGCGTCCGCCGCCTTCTGCGCCGCAATCCGGGCGGCATCGACCCGGCTCATCTGTCCTGCGCCGATGCCGACCGTCCGGCGGCCTTTCGCATAGACGATGGCGTTGGATTTGACGTGCTTGCACACCGCGAAGGCAAACAGCATGTCGGCGACCTCGGTCTTGGTCGGCAGGCGCCGGGTCTTCACGGACAGGTCGCCCGCGGTCACGCGGGTATCGCGCGACTGGACGAGAAATCCGCCGGCGACGCTGCGCACGCTCATCCGGTCGGCGGCCCGGTCGGGCATATGTTCGGTCAGCAACAGGCGCAGATTCTGCTTGCCGCCCAGGATGCGCCGGGCGTCGGTATCGGCGTCGGGGGCGACGATGACTTCGGAGAATATCCCGGCAATCTCCTCGGCCGCCGCGCCGTCGAGCGGGCGGTTGCAGGCGATCGCGCCGCCGAAGGCGCTCACCGGATCGCAGGCCAGCGCCAGCGGCCAGGCGTCGGCGATCGAGTCGGCGCCGGCGACGCCGCACGGGTTGGCGTGCTTGACGATGGCGACCGTCGGCCGGTCGAATTCGGCGACCAGCTCCCAGGCCGCGTCGGCATCGTTTATATTGTTGTAGCTCAGCGCCTTGCCCTGGACCTGGACCGCGTCCGCAATGCCATAAGGTGCGCTGCCGTCGGCATAGAAGGCGGCCGTCTGGTGCGGATTTTCGCCATAGCGCAGGATCTGCCGGCGACGGCCGGCCACGGTCAGGCGCTCCGGAAACGAATCGCCGTCCTGCGCTGCGAACCAGCGGGAAATCGCCGAATCGTAGGCGGCGGTCCGCGCGTAGGCCCGCGCTGCCAGGCTGCGGCGCAGTTCTGCAGAGATCGAACCGTTATTGGCAGAGTAATCGTTCAAAAACGTCGGATAATCGGCAGGATCGGTTAAAACCGTGACAAATCCGTGGTTTTTCGCCGCTGCCCGGATCAGGGCCGGCCCGCCGATGTCGATATTTTCGACGCAGGTCTCGAAATCGCCGCCCGCTGCGACGGTATGTTCGAACGGATACAGGTTCACCGCGACCAGATCGATTCCGGCGATGCCGTGTGCGGCCAGCGCCGCCCGGTGCCCTTCGTCGTCGCGCCGGGCGAGGATGCCGCCATGGATCGCCGGGTGGAGCGTCTTGACCCGGCCGTCGAGAATTTCCGGCTGCCCGGTGCAGTCCGACACTTCGGTCACGGCGATGCCGGCGCCGCGCAGAGCCTGCGCCGTCCCGCCGGTCGACAGGATTTCGACGTCGCGCGCCGCAAGCGCTTCGGCAAGACCGATCGAACCTGTTTTGTCGGACACCGAAATCAGGGCGCGGGCGATAGGGGCAGGGTCGGTCATCGGGCCTCGGCGAGAAGAAGTCGGCCGGCGGGCGCACGGGACATCGCGCCATTGCCGGCCCGCTCGGAGCGCGAGTCTAACCCGGTTTTCCCGCCGCGGTCACGGCCTGCGTCGCCGGCCCGTAACCCGGCACCGGCCGAATTCGCCTCGCCCTGGAAGAGGGGGAGAGGAGATGCGGCTGGCAAAACGCGGAAAATGCCGCACATGCCAGAGGCTGCGCGCGTCGCATAACGAGTTCGGTTGTCGCGCCGCAGCACTGCAGGCGCAGTTTGCGGGCCAGGAGCCACATCGCCAGCATGGACCTTCCGGACCGGATCGCCGTTATCGGGCTGGGCTATGTCGGCCTGCCGCTCG
This sequence comes from Rhodospirillaceae bacterium Spongia-Bin9, assembly GCA_900197615.1. Lineage (GTDB taxonomy): Bacteria > Pseudomonadota > Alphaproteobacteria > Bin65 > Bin65 > Bin65. Next base: position 17,075 of record FZLR01000071.1, on the reverse strand, counting down.
CCGTGGCGCTGGCCCGGCACTTCGATGTCGTCGGGATCGACCGGAACCCGGACCGGGTCGCTGCGCTCCGCGCCGGGCGCGACGCGACGGGCGAAGTATCGGCCGGGGCGCTGGCGTCGACCCGGGCGCAATTTTCCGCCGATCCTGCGGCGATGGCCGGCGCCGGCCTGTTCATCGTCGCAGTGCCGACGCCGGTCGACGCCGACAACGCGCCGGACCTGGGCGCGGTCCTGTCGGCGATGGAGAGCGTCGGCGTCCATTTGGGCCGGGGCGCGACGGTCGTGCTGGAAAGCACCGTCTATCCGGGCGCGACCGAAGAGGTCTGCCGTCCGATTCTCGAGCGGGCATCCGGCCTTGCCGGCGGCGCGGACTTCTTCCTCGGCTATTCGCCGGAGCGCATGAATCCCGGCGACCGGGAGCACGGCCTTGCCGATCTCGTCAAGGTCGTCGCGGCCGAGACGGCCGAGGTCGCCGGGATGCTGGCCGCAGTCTACGGCGCGGTCACCGGCGGCAACGTCTTCGTCGCCCGGGACATCCGGACCGCAGAAGCCGCCAAGGTGATCGAGAACGCCCAGCGGGATATCAACATCGCCTTCGTCAACGAAGTGGCGATGATCTTCGACAAGCTGGGCCTTTCCGCCTACGACGTGCTCGAGGCTGCGCGGACGAAATGGAATTTCCTGCCCTTCGCGCCCGGCCTCGTCGGCGGCCACTGTATCGGGGTCGATCCCTACTATCTGGCGCACAAGGCGGCGCAGGTCGGGCACGATCCGGAGATCATCCTGGCCGGCCGCCGGATCAACGACGAGATGGGCCGCTATGTGGCGCAGTCGATCGATGCCGCGCTGGGCCGGCCATCGGACATTCTGGTCCTCGGCCTCGCCTTCAAGGAAAATGTGCCGGACCTGCGCAACACGAGGGTCGTGGATATCGTCCGCGGGCTGGCCGGCGCCGGCCACACCGTCCATGTCCACGATGCTTTCGCCGACCCCGAAGAAGCGCGGCAGGAACATGGCGTCGAGCTTGTGCCGGATCTGGCCGGCGGACCGTATGACGCCGTTGTCGGCGCCGTGATGCACGGCCCCTATCTCGAACTGGGCGCGTCCGAATTCGCCCGGCTCCTGCGCGCCGGCGGCCTGCTCGCCGATGTCAAGGGGATGTGGCGGTCGCTCGCCCTGCCGGACACCGTCCGGCGCTGGTCGCTCTGAAGCGGCGGCGTCCGGAAGCCGGCGGCCGTCAGCGCCGCCGGATCGCCCAGCGTACGGAACGGGGCTCCGCACCGCGGTATTCCCCGGACAGAACGATCTGGCGGCTCCGCTGCCGCTCGCCACGCGCGCCCTGATAGAAGCTGTCCTCGACCCGGATCGTCACGCCGCTCTCGGTATGGAACTGCCAGTTGCCCGCGCCCTGGCGGCTGAAATCGATGATCCGGCCGCCCTTTTCCCAGATCGACATCGAATCGATGGAGACGTCCGGATGCAAATGAAAGCGGACGGCAAATTCGGCATCCGGATTTCGCCGGGATTTCTCGGGCCGCGCCAGGATATCCTGACCGCGAATGTCTTCCCCGTTCGACGACACATAAATGCGCCGCGTGTGCTCGATATCGAAGGCCGGCGCATAGCCGTCATGCTTGCCTTCGATCAGGACGGCGCCGTCCCGGTCCCGCCGCTTGGCTTCCACCGTTTCCGGTCGCCGGCCCAGGCCGCCATTGCGGTGCAGCTGCGACGAGTTCCGGTCCTCGACGATCAGGGTCGAATGGGCGGCGGAAATCCGTCCGGCGAATGCCCATTCGCTGTTCGGCTTCCAGTAACTGCCGCAATTGACGATCAGCCGGGCCCGTCCGGCGCTCATTTCGAAGCTCAGCAGGCCGGCATGGGCAAGGTCGTCATGCCCGTGCGGCGGCGGCATGCCGGTGTCCATGATGATCGTCGTGCGGCCTGCCGCGACGCGCTGGAAGCCGGTATGGGGCGGATGCTCCGGCGGGTTCCCGGTCGAGCCCGACTGGTTCAGCGTCATGTCGATCTGCCAGTCCTGCTCTTCGAAACCGCCGTTGAACACGGCGAGTCCGCCGTCGCCGAGGCGCATGCCGCGCAGCATCGGCGCCGCCCGGTCGATGGCGCCCCGCACCGCGGGCGAGGAATCCTGATGGCTCGACGCCAGCACGCTGCGCACGTCGATCAGGTCGCGCAGGATGCCGTGCTGCAGTGTCGGGCACCGCTCGGCGACCCCGCCGTCGGCATGGATCCGGTGTTCGATTTCATGCTCCAGCAGCCCCAGCCCCTTGAACAACCAGGCCTGGGCGCTCGGCAAGCAGGCGCCGACATAGATCAATCCCTTGGCGGCCCGCACCCTCCTGGCGCCGAGAGTCGTCTTGCGCGTCACATTCGCAAGGTGCCGGGCCTGCCGGGCGATACTCTGGAGCACCCGGTTGCGAAACCGGTCTTCGGCGCCCCGGCAGAAATAGTCGTACTGGCTGAGCCAGTTGATCAGCCGCTCGGCAGCAATCTCGGGACGCCAGCCGTAGCGGTGGAACCGGCCGTACCGGTCGATCCAGTCGCTGATCATTTCGCGTCCGAGCCGCCGTCCGGCGTCCGAGCCGGTCGCGCGCAAATCGCGGAGCCAGGCGAAATCGTGAGGTTCGAGCGGCAGCTCCTCGCCGCGCCAGATCCTGTCGTTCCTGAAGCTGAAGGCGCCGCGCAGGATCGCCTTGCCGACCTCGGAATCGCCGGGCCACGGATCGTGCGGTACCAGCAGCGCCTGGGTCGCCCGGGTGCCGCCCAGCCGCCACTGGTAGATCGCGCTGCGGTACCAGGCGCCCGCAAATCGCAAGCGCAGGCTATCGACCCCGCGCGATATCGATATCGAGTACCTCTTTGCCACGAAGCGCCGCCCGCGATCAGCCGCCGCGCAGGCGGCGGATATTGTCCGCATAGCGGTCCGGGCCGCCGGCGAAGGTGGCCGTACCGGCAACCAGGACATTGGCGCCGGCGGCGACAGCCTGCCGCCCGGTATCCGCATCGATTCCGCCGTCCACCTCCAGGTCGATGGGGCGGCCCTGCGCATCGATCCAGCCGCGCAGCGTGCGGATCTTGTCGAGTTGCGACGTAATGAAGCTCTGGCCGCCGAACCCGGGATCGACCGACATGACCAGGATCAGGTCGACCATGTCCAGCACCGGTTCGACCGCCGCCGCCGGCGTGCCGGGATTGACGGAGACGCCCGCTTTCCTGCCCAGGTCTCCGATCCTTTGCAGGGTCCGGTGGAGATGCGGGCCGGCTTCGGCATGAACGGTGACGATGTCGGCGCCGGCTTCGGCGAAGGCGTCGATGAACGGATCGACCGGGGCGATCATCAGGTGGACATCGAAGGTCTTGCCGGAATGCGGCCGGAGCGCCTTCACCACCTCCGGCCCGATGGTGAGGTTCGGCACGAAATGGCCGTCCATGACGTCGATATGGATATAGTCCGCCCCGGCGGCGTCGATGGCCCGGACTTCCTCTCCAAGGCGGGCGAAATCGGCCGACAGGATGGACGGGGCGATGAGCACGGGTTCTGCCATGACGGGCGCTTTCCCGGACGGGCCGGAGAGGGAATAGCCGAATGTTGTTCTATTTGAATGATTTGGCGGCGAAAATGAAGCGAATTGGTGACAAACCGTTCAGGTCCTCGTTGTCAGGCGCGTTTCCGGTCGGGGGCGCCGCCGGATCCGCGCGATGAAGAATCCGTCCATCCCGCCCTGTGCCGCCAGATGGCAGGGCAGGGTCTGGACGTCGCCGTCCGGCGTCAGGGCCGCGGCCATCGGCCCGACCGCCGCGGCGTCGATCGGCAAACGCTCCAGTTCGGGATTGTCCGCCAGGACGCCGGCAATCCGGTCCGGCCCTTCCTCGGCCTCCAGCGAACAGACGGCATAGACCAGAACGCCGCCGGGCCGCAGTTGCGCCACGGCGTTGGCCAGAATGTCCGTCTGCAGCCCGGCAAGGGCCGCGATATCGGCCGCCGTCCTGATCCACGGTATATCCGGCCGGCGCCGCAGCGTGCCGGTGCCGCTGCACGGCGCGTCCACGAGGATCGCCCCGGCCGGGGCTTCGTGCCGCCACGCCGCGGCGTCCGCTTCGACGATTGTGGCGTTCAGGTTGAGCCGGCTCAGATTTTCGCGCAGCCGCCGCAGCCGCCGGACCGAACGGTCGACCGCTACGACCCGGGCGCCCGCTGCGGCCAGCTGGGCCGTCTTGCCGCCCGGCGCCGCGCACAGGTCCAGCACGATTCCGTCGTCCGGGATCGGCAACAGCCGCGCCGGCAGCGCGGCGGCGGCGTCCTGCACCCACCAGCCGCCCCCGTCTTCGCCGTCGAAGCCGTCCAGCCCGGCAACCGGACCCGTCGGCCGGCGCACGGTATTGCCGGTCACGACCTGCGCGCCCAACCGCTGCGCCCAGCCTCCGGGGTCGCGGGCCACGCTGATGTCGAGCGGCGGTTCGGTGCGGACGGCGGCGGCGATGTCGCTTGCGGTATCCGGGCCGAACCGGTCGATCCAGCGCCCGCTCAACCAGGCCGGCAGCGCCGCCAGCGGCTCGTCCAGCATCGGCAGAAGGCGCTCCCGCTCGCGCTGGGCCCGGCGCAGCACGGCATTGACCAGCGCCCGGTGCCGCTGCAGGCCGAGGGGCTCCGTCAGATCGACGCTGCTGTCGACCGCCGCATGATCGGGGACATCGAGCAGCAACAGTTGGGCCAGCCCGGTTTCGAGCAGCAATTGGACGCGCAGGGCTTTGGTCGGCAGCGCCCGGTCGAGCAGGCTGTCGGCCGCCGCCTGCAAGACACCGCGGTGGCGCAGCACCGTCAATACCAGCCGGTGGGCGAAGCGCCGGTCCCGTTCGTCGCCGAGGCCGTCCAGCCTCGGCGGCAGGGCGCTCTCGAGCGAAACACGCCGCTGCACGATATCGACCAGCGCACCGTGGGCGCACAGCCGCGCCGGGTCCCGATGCGGACTCACCGCCGGCGACCGCTGCGGCAACGGGATTTGCGAACGCTCGGCTTTGCGGTCATGTCTGAGCGGGCCGTCGTTGCCGAAAACGGGAAGAGCCGGATCGCCATCTGGGCAGCGCGCCGGGTTCGTGCATGATGGCGCAGATACCGGGACGACGGGAAGGCCGAGCGTGACGGCAAACGAGAAGACCTCCGAAACGGCCGTGCCGGCGGCCGAAAAATCCAGGAATCCGGACGGAAAGAACCGCCGCGAAGACGGGCGCGGCGGAGGCGCCGGAAGCGGGGAAATCGGCGGGCCCAAGGGCCCGGAGCCGACCCGCTACGGCGACTGGGAGGTCGGCGGCCGCTGTACCGACTTCTGAGCCCGGCCTGCGCCGTCGCGGCGGACGGGATCAGCGCGTCGGGATCGGCGTGTCGCCGGAGTAGTCGTAGAAGCCGCGGCCGACCTTGCGGCCCAGCCATCCCGCCTCGACATATTTCACCAGCAGCGGACAAGGCCGGTATTTCGAATCGGCCAGGCCGTCATAGAGCACCTGCATCACCGCGAGCGCCGTATCGAGGCCGATGAAGTCGGCCAGTTCCAGCGGCCCCATCGGATGGTTGGCGCCCAGCTTCATCGCCGTATCGATGGCCTCGACCGTGCCGACGCCCTCGTAAAGCGTATAGATCGCCTCGTTGATCATCGGCAGCAGGATGCGGTTGACGATGAAGGCCGGAAAATCCTCCGACTGGGCGATCGTCTTGCCCAGGTTGCGCGCCATGGCGGCGACTGTGCTGTAGGTTTCCTCGTTCGTCGCCAGGCCGCGGATCAGCTCCACCAGCTTCATCATCGGCACAGGATTCATGAAATGCATGCCGATGAAGCGTTCCGGCCGGTCGGTAACGGCCGCAAGCCGGGTGATCGAGATGGAAGAAGTGTTGGACGCGATGATCGCGTCGGCGCTCAGGTTGCCCGAAAGATCTTTCAGGATGGCGCGCTTGGTCGCCTCGTCCTCGGTCGCGGCCTCGATGACGATGTCGCATTCCTGCATCGGCTCCAGGCCGAGAGACGGCGTTATGCGCGACAGGGCGCCGTCGATATCGGAGTCGGCGATAATCCCGCGCCGCAACTGGCGCTCCAGGTTGCCCCGGATGGTCTCCATCGCTGCGTCGATCGCTTCTTCGCTGATGTCGTTCAGGACGACGTCATAGCCGTTCAGCGCCGAGACATGCGCGATGCCGTTGCCCATCTGGCCGGCGCCGATGATGCCCACTTTCTTGATCGTCAGCGTCCTGGTCCTTTCCGCATCGGCGGTTGCCCGTCGCCCGGCGACGGGTACCGCGGGTCGAAGCGCTACTTGCGCACCTCAATCGTGTCCAGTTCGGCCGATAGCTCCGGGACCGCCTTGAACAGGTCGGCGACCAGTCCATAGTCCGCAACCTGGAAAATCGGCGCTTCCTCGTCCTTGTTAATCGCAACGATGACCTTCGAGTCCTTCATGCCGGCCAGATGCTGGATCGCGCCGGAGATGCCGACGGCGATGTACAGCTCGGGCGCCACCACCTTGCCGGTCTGGCCGACCTGGTAGTCGTTGGGCACGAAGCCGGCGTCGACCGCCGCCCGCGACGCACCGACGGCAGCACCCAGCTTGTCCGCGATCTCCTCCAGCATCGGAAAGTTCTCGCCCGATTGCATGCCGCGCCCGCCGGAAATGACGATCCGGGCCGACGTCAGCTCCGGCCGGTCGGACTTGGACAGCGCCTGGCCGACGAATTCGGAGCCTTCGACATCGGCCCCGGCGTCGATCGCTTCCACGGTCGCACTGCCGCCCTCGGCTGCAACCGCGTCGAACGCGGTCTGGCGCACCGTGACGACCTTGACGCCGTCGGTCGAGCGCACGGTCGCCATCGCGTTTCCGGCATAGATCGGCCGGACGAAGGTGTCTGCGCTCTCGACGTCGGTGATGTCGGAAACCTGCTGAACGTCGAGCAGCGCCGCAACCCGCGGCATGACATTCTTGCCGTGGGTCGTCGCCGTCGCCACCAGATGGGAATAATCGCCGGCCCCGTTGACGACCAGGCCGACGATCAGGGCGGCAAGGTCTTCCGCCAGCCCGTGTGCCAGATGCGCGCCGTCGGCGTGCAGCACCCTGGCGATCCCGTTGACCTGCGCGGCTTCCGCTGCCACGGCGCCGCAATTCTCGCCGGCGACCAGCATATGGATTTCGCTGTCCATGGCCTGCGCCGCCGCGACGGCGCTGAGCGTCGCGACGTTCAGGCCGGCGTTATCGTGTTCCGCAAGGACGAGAACCGTCATGTCCCGCCGTCTCCTCTTGTCCGCCGGAGGGCGCGCAGGCGCCCGCGCCGGCAGGATAACCGTATCAGATGACTTTCGCTTCGTTCTGCAGTTTGCCGACCAGTTCGGCCACGCTCTCGACCTTCACGCCGCCGGCGCGCTTTTCCGGCTCGACGACGTTCAGCGTCTCCAGCCGCGGCGCGGTATCGACGCCCAGGTCCGCCGGCGTCATCCGGTCGATCGGCTTCTTTTTCGCCTTCATGATGTTGGGCAGCGAGGCATAGCGCGGCTCGTTCAGGCGCAGGTCGGTGGTGACGATGGCCGGCAGGCCGGTCTTGATGGTCTCCAGCCCGCCATCGACTTCCCGGGTCACCGTCAGGCCGCCGTTCTCGGCCGTTACCTCGGAGGCGAAGGTCGCCTGCGGCCAGCCCAGCAGCGCGGCCAGCATCTGGCCTGTCTGGTTGGCGTCGTCGTCGATCGCCTGCTTGCCCAGGATCACGATGTCGGGAGTTTCGTTCGCGACCGCCGCTGCGATCAGCTTGGCGACGGCGAGCGGTTCCAGCGGATCGTCGGTCACGATATGGATGCCGCGATCCGCCCCCATGGCGAGCGCAGTGCGGATGGTTTCCTGACACTGTTGGATGCCGAGGCTGATGGCGACGATCTCGCTCGCCACGCCGGCCTCCTTCATCCGCACCGCTTCTTCGACGCCGATCTCGTCGAACGGGTTCATGGACATCTTGACGTTTGCGAGCTCGACGCCCGAACCGTCCGATTTCACGCGGACCTTCACATTGTAGTCGATCACGCGCTTGACAGCGACGAGGACTTTCATCGGCGGCTTATCTGAAAGGGGGCGGCCGGTGCGGCGCCTTGCTGGCTCGCCCGGCGGCGTCCGTTGATCCAAACCGGTATGGCAAGGGGACCCGCTCCGGCGCTAGCGCCCGGCCAGACCCCCGTTTTTCGCACTGCACCATATTGGATGTTACGAAACGGAGTCAACGCGCGACGCGCCGCTTCCTGTCCGGGCCCGGCTGCAACGCAGAGTCGCGTCGCATGAGCGGCCTGTCGCGGCCCGCTTTCGCACCGGCGCCGATTCGGGCGGGGTTCCCGGAACCCGGATTTCTTGACCGGGCAACGAACCGGCCTATCCTGCCCCGGTTGCGCCGGGAGAACAGCGATCATGGACGATATCGAAGCGATCGGCGGCAAGCCGGAGCCCGGAACGCTTCCGGTCCTCCGGCACGACCGGTCGGCGGATGAGGTGGAGGCCCTTCTGGCGCTGCCCTTCGCCGAGCTCATGTTCCGGGCCCAGACCGTGCACCGCCGCCATTTCGACGCCAGCCGGGTGCAGATGTCGACCTTGCTGAGCATCAAGACCGGCGGTTGCCCGGAAGATTGCGCCTACTGCCCCCAGAGCGCGCGCTACGACACAGGTGTTGTGGCCGAAAGCCCGATGCCGCTCGATGCGGTGCTGGCCGAGGCCCGGCGCGCCCGCAACGCCGGCGCGACCCGCTATTGCATGGGCGCCGCCTGGCGCAGCCCGAAAGACCGGGACCTGGACGCGGTCGTTCCCATGGTTGCCGGCGTCAAGGCGCTGGGCATGGAGACTTGCGCCACCCTCGGCATGCTGAGCGCGGCCCAGGCGGCGCGGCTCGCGGACGCCGGTCTCGACTACTACAACCACAATCTCGACACGTCGGAGGCGTTCTACAGCCGGATCGTCACGACGCGGACCTACCGGGACCGGCTCGACACCCTGGCGCATGTCCGGGAGGCCGGCATCCGGGTTTGCTGCGGCGGCATCGTCGGCATGGGCGAATCCCGGCGCGACCGCGCGGACATGATCGCGACGCTGGCGAGTTTGCCGAGCCATCCGGAGAGCGTGCCGATCAACATGCTGGTGCAGGTCGAGGGCACCCCGCTCGATGGCGTGGAGGCGCTCGACCCGTTCGAGTTCGTCCGTACGGTGGCGGCGGCGCGGATCACGATGCCGCGCTCGGTGGTCCGGCTCTCGGCGGGACGGGAGCAAATGTCCGACGAAATGCAGGCGCTGGCCTTTCTCGCCGGCGCCAACTCGGTTTTCGTCGGGCCCGAGTTGCTGACAACGCCCAACCCGGCCCCGGACCGCGACGCTGCCCTGTTCGCCCGCCTCGGCATCCGGCCGATGCCGGCTTGATCCGCACCGGCGCCCGGCGTCACCCGTCCATGCGGCGCAGGCCGGCGCGCAGATAGGCCGCGCCGGTGACGACGGTGAGCAGCGCGGCGAGCCAGAGCAGGGCTTCGCCCGCCAGCCTCGGCCCTGCGCCATCGGCGAACGCCCCGGCGATCAGTAACACGGCGATCGCCGCGAACTGCGCAGCCGTCTTCCACTTGGCGAGCGGCGTCACCGGCAGGATAGCCGTGCCGGCGAGGAATTCCCTCAGGCCGGAGACGGCCAGCTCGCGCACCAGGATAATCAGTGCGGCGACGGCCCCGGCATCCGAAAGGCGGTCCGTCGCCGCCAGCATCACCAGCGCCGCCGCCACCAGGATCTTGTCGGCGATCGGGTCGAGAACGCGGCCGAAGTCGGATTCCTGGCCGTTGCGCCGCGCCAGCCGGCCGTCGAGCCAGTCGGTGATCCCGGCGACGGCGAACAGCCCGAAGGCGACCCAGGAAAGCGCGGGCTCCGGCAGCCAGAAGGCGGCCACGAAGAACGGTACGAGAGCCACCCGGCCCAGGGTGAGCAGGTTCGGCGCCAGCAGCAGGGTGGATCGGGAAGGGGGCAAGGGCGGTGTCTCTTGTCGGTTTGCGGGGCGGGCCGCCGCCGGCGTTATTCCGGATCAGGTTTCGGCGTGAAACCAGTCGAACACGGTCCGGGCGACGGTCCGGCTGATGCCGTCGACATTCTCCAGATCGGTCACGCCGGCCCGCTCGATATTGCGCACCGAGCCGAAATGGTTGAGCAGCGCCCGTTTGCGCCGGGCGCCGATGCCGGGAATGTCGTCGAGCGCCGAGCGGGTCTGGGCATTGGCCCGCCGGGTGCGGTGGGCGCCGATGGCGTAGCGGTGGGCCTCGTCGCGCAGCCGCTGCAGAAAATAGAGCACGGGGTCGTTCGGCGGCAGGTTGAAACTGCGGCCGTCGGCCGTATGGAACGTCTCCCGGCCGGCGTTGCGGTCCGGCCCCTTGGAGACCCCGACCGCCGGGAGATCCTCGATCCCCAGCTCCTCAAGCACCGCGAGCGCGCTGCCGAGCTGCCCCCGGCCGCCGTCGACCAGCACAAGGTCCGGCCAGGAGCCGGCGTCGCGCGCCGGATTCTCCTTGATGGCGCGGCTGAAGCGCCGGGTCAGCACCTCGCGCATCATGCCGTAATCGTCGCCCGGAGCGAGCCCGGCCGACTTGATGTTGAATTTGCGATAGGCATTCTTGATCAAGCCCTCCGGGCCGGCGACGATCATCCCGCCGACGGCGTTGGCGCCCGAGACGTGGCTGTTATCGTACACCTCGATGCGTTCGAGCGGGCCATCCAGGCCGAAGGCGTCGACCACCCCGTCGAGCAGCTGCCGCTGCGAGGCGTTTTCCGACAGCCGGCGGGTCAGGGCCGCCCTAGCGTTGGCTCTGGCGTGATCGATCAGTTTCTTCTTGTCGCCGCGCTGCGGCACGGCAAGCGCGACTTTCCGGCCGGCCCTGGCGCCGAGCGCCGCGGCGAGCAGGCCGGCATCCGCAACCGGTCCGCTGGTCAGGACGAGGCGCGGCGGCGGCTTGTTGTCGTAAAACTGGCCCAGGAACGCCGCCAGGATATCGGCGTCGGCTGCCCATTTGTCGTGGCGCGGATAGTAGGCCCGGTTGCCGTAGTTGCGCCCGGCACGGAAGAAGAAAACCTGGATGCAGCTGTGTTCGCCCTCGCGCCACGCCGCGACGACATCGGCATCGTCCGGCACCGGCAGGTTGATGTCCTGGCGAGCCTGGATTTGGGCGAGCGCCTGGATGCGGTCGCGCAGATAGGCGGCGGTCTCGAATTCGAGGTCGTCGGCGGCCGCTTCCATCCGGCCGGCCAGTTCGCGCTGGATTGCGCTGTCTCGCCCGGACAGGAACGCTTCCGCCTGGGAAACCAGGTCGTCGTAGTCCGCCTCGCCGATCCGCCCGACGCAAGGCGCGCTGCAGCGCTTGATCTGGAACAGCAGGCAGGGCCGCGTCCGCGACGCGAACATCGAATCGCTGCACGAGCGCAGGAGGAAGGCCCGTTCCAGCGCGTTCAGCGTGCGGTTGACGGCGCCGGCCGATGCGAAAGGACCGTAATATGAGCCCGGCTCGTTCCGGCTGCCGCGATATTTGGCAAGGCGCGGCCAGCGGGCCGGTTTCTCCGGCGCGGCGCGCAGGTCTTTTTTGCCGATCCGGATATAGGGAAAGGATTTGTCGTCCCTCAACAGGATATTATACCTGGGACGAAGCCGCTTGATCAGGTTCGATTCGAGGAGCAGCGCCTCGACTTCCGTGTGGGTCTCGACGATCTCCAGAAGCGCCGTTTCCGCGACCATGCGGCGCAGGCGTTCCGGCAGTTTGGCCGGCGTTGTGTAGCTGGCGACGCGCCGGCGCAGATTGCGCGCCTTGCCGACATAAAGCGGCTCGCCGCGCCGGTCGATCATGCGATAGACGCCGGGTTCGGCGGAAAGCCGGGGCAGCTGGCCCTTCAGATAGGCGGCGCCGCCCGCGAGAGAGGCCGGCAACCCGCCGGCCGCGGGCCGCTCCGGCGGTTCCGCGGCAATCGCCGGCGCGCGTTCCTCCCGCGCCGCCTTCGCTCTGGTCTTCGACGCCATGGCGCTAATGTTGCGCCCGGAACGGGCAGGGTCAATCCGTCGATCGAGAGCAGAATAGGGCTAGCTGCTTGAATCGGCTTCGATTTTTCGATCCATACGGGACGAGGCGATTGTCCGCGAATCCTGTGGATAAGTCTGTGGGATAACCTTCGGCGGCAAAAAGATTCCACGAAAACCCGCGCTGCCGACAGGTTTGCCGCTAATTTAGGCAATTTCGTCTAACACTCTAAAAATAAATAATTTTTATGCCGTTGCGGCGTCACAGTTCGGTAACGGAGTCGGAAGTCGGGGAGTAAATCGGTTCGTGCAGCGGCTTCGCGCAGCGTGTGAACAAACCGCGTAACCCATGGCGCCATATCAATTTTCCGGGCTAACTTTGCGCGGTCTTTCGATTTCGACGCCGACGGCGCCGGTGTCCGCAAAGACGTCGAGTTTCTCGACCCGGATGCGCGCGGCGTTCACGCGCGGATCTTCCAGACACAAGGCCGCCAGCGCTTCGGCCAGCGTCTCGACGAGATTGTAGTGCCGGGCGTCCACGATGGCGCGGGCGCCCTCGACAATCCGTTCGTAGCTCACGGTATCGGCGAGCCGGTCCGTCGCGCCCGCCGTGTCGTCGGCAATCGCCAGGTCGATATTCAGCCGAACGCGCTGGGGCGCATCGCGTTCGTGGCGGTAGACGCCGATATTGCAGCTCAGAACCAGATCGCGGATGAAGATATGGCGCTGTCCGCCCAGCGCATCGGCCAGCCGCGGCGAATCGGATCCCGCGGCCAGATGCGGCACGATGGCTTCCGGGGTTCGCGTCATCGTTTTCGTCCAATCTATGAATTTAGTCGCAGGGGCCGTCTCCGGCGCGGATCATTCCCTGTCGCCGCCGGCTTCGCGCGGCTGCGCCCACCCCAGATGCTGGCCGCCGTCCAGGGCGATCATCTGGCCGGTCATGGACGGCATGGCGAGGATAAACCGGATCGCCGCCGCAATTTCCTGCGGTGTGCCGGCGCAGCGCAGCGGCAGTTTTCCGATCTGGCGGCCGAAGTCGGCCTGGCTCTGCCGCTTGCTCGGCAGGGTCGGCCCCGGCCCTATCGCGTTGACCCGGATCCGGGGCGCCATCGCCATCGCCATGGTCCGCGTCAGGGTCCACAGAGCCGCCTTGCTGACCGTGTAGCTGACGAAATGCGGCGTCGGGTTCAGCACGCGCTGGTCCAGCAGGTTGACGATGGCGCCGTTTCGGCCGGCCGGCAGCTGCCGGGCCATTTCCTGCATCAGCACTGTCGGCGCGCGCAGGTTCGTCTCGATATGCATGTCCCAGCTCGCCCGGGTCATGCCGCCGATTTCGTCGCGCTCGAACTCGCTCGCGTTGTTGACCAGGCAGCCGACCGGCCCGAGTCGCCGGCAAACCTGCGGCAGCAGCGCCAGCGCCTCGTCCTCGTCCGCGAGATCGGCCCGGAAGGAGTCGGCCCTGCCGCCATCCCGGCGGATCCGGGCGGCAACGTCGCGCGCTTCGCTTTCGGAGCGGCGGTAGTGGACGGCCACCGTCCACCCGTCGCCGGCCAGGCCGAGCGCGATCGCCCGGCCGATCCGGGTGGCGGCGCCGGTGACGAGTGCGGTCGTCGGGGCGATTTCCGGGCGGTCTTCGGTCAAGGCGGCCTCGGCGGATCGGCGGTCGCAGCGTGAGGGTACGGCGTCAGGCCGGGCGGTACATCGCCGGCATGGCCGACAACCCGGTGAACTGGGAAACGATATAGGCAGCATAGCACAGCAGCATAATCGCGCCGATTGTCCAGCCCAGCCGGGGCGTTGCCAGGACCAGCGCGATGAAGGCCAGGGTTACGCCGCCCATGATCCACAGGTCGAACGTCAGGACTTCGTCCGGCACGGCGATCGGCCTGACCGCGGCGACGATGCCGATAATCGCAAGGATGTTGAAAATGCAGCTGCCGATCACGTTGCCGAGCGCCAGTTCGGTATGCCGGTTGCGCGCCGCCGCGACGGCGGTGGCCAGTTCGGGCAGGGAGGTGCCGATTGCCACGAGGGTAACGCCGATCACGGTCTCGGAAATGCCGAAACCGGCGGCGATTCCGGCTGCGCCGAACACCAGCAGCTCGGCGCCGACGATGACGCCAACAAAGCCGGCAACCAGATAGGCCGCAATCCGCCAGGATCCGTATTCGCCGCCCAGCTCTGCAACTTCTTCCTCGATTTCCCGCCGCGCCTGCGCGTCCCTCCGGTCGAGGCGGTAGGACCAGGCGAGGTAGACAGTCAGGCCGAGCGCCATGAGAACCCCTGCGAAACGGCCGATTTCGCCCAGGCTCGCCAGGGCGCAGAAGACGACAGTGGCTGCGATCAGGACCGGACCGTCCCATCGAATGACGCTCCGCCGCACGACGACCGGCCAGATCAGCGCTGCCGTTCCCAAGACCAGCAGGATGTTCGCGATATTGCTGCCGACGACATTGCCGATTGCGATTGCCGGCTTGTCTTCCAGAACCGAGACGAGACTGACGAATAGTTCCGGCGCGCTCGTTCCGGCCGCGACGACCGAAAGGCCGATGATCAGCGGCGATGCGCCCGATCGGTTGGCGAGCGACACGGCGCCGCGGACCAGCAATTCGCCGCCGCCGAGCAGCAGGGCAAGTCCGCCCGCCACCTCCACGAGATACAGCATCAGGCGGCCACCGGGGATGCCGGACGGATCGATGAGACGCTGAGACCGTAAGGCAGCCCAGCCGGTGTCTGCGCGGGAGTCATCATGATTGCCCTTTAGGACCGCTGACGCCTTCCGGCGGGTCTGTCGAACAGCGTTCTACAATGCTCGCGGCAATCCCGCATCCGGAAGGCGCGGCGCTCGGCGGAACCTGCTACCGCCTGTTATATGGCCCGCTCCGGCGAGATTTGAATGGGAAATCGGTCCGGTCCCGCGCATGTCCGGCATGACGGACGCGCCGCCGCGCCTGCCCGCCGGCGCCCGGACGACACGCCGGCGAACCGCGCAGTCTCCGCTTGCGCGTCCGCCGCGGAATCCTGATATACTCGCCGCGGAAGACTGGCGCGGACGGGCGCCTCGCCAACCCGGTCAGGTCCGGAAGGAAGCAGCCGTAACGAGTTTTGCCCGGGTCGTCGTCCAGTCTTCCACCGTTTCCCATCGCGTCCGCTCGACGAGAATAACGGCCAGCGCGGCGCGGCAGCCTGGCGACGCCCCGTTGGACTTTAATGGCCGACAGCCCCGAAACCGTCGAAACGCATACGAAGGCCGACGCCGAATACCGCGTCCTCGCGCGCAAATACCGGCCCGCCACGTTCGATGAACTGATCGGCCAGGACGTTCTCGTCCGCACGCTTACCAACGCCATTCGCCTGAATCGCGTCCACCACGCCTTCCTCCTCACCGGCGTGCGCGGCATCGGCAAGACGACGACCGCCCGGCTGATCGCCCGGGCGCTCAACTGCGTCGGCCCGGACGGCAAGGGCGGCCCGACGATCGATCCCTGCGGCGCCTGCGTCCATTGCGTGGCGATTGCCGAGGACCGCGACGTCGACGTTCTGGAGATGGATGCCGCCTCCAACACCGGGGTCGACGATGTCCGCGAGATCATCGACAGCGCGCGCTATCGGCCGAATGCCGCACGCTTCAAGATCTACATCGTCGACGAAGTCCACATGCTGAGCAGGAACGCCTTCAACGCCCTGCTGAAAACGCTGGAAGAGCCGCCGGAGCATGTGAAATTCGTGTTTGCGACTACGGAGATCCGCAAGGTTCCGGTGACGATCCTGTCGCGCTGCCAGCGCTTCGACCTGCGCCGGCTCGACGAGGGCGAGCTGGCGGCGCATCTCACGGATATCGCCGGCCGCGAGCAGGCGGCGGTATCCGAAGAAGCCGTTGCGCTGCTTGCCCGGGCGGCGGACGGTTCGGTGCGCGACGGCCTCTCCCTGCTCGACCGGGTAATCGCACAGGCAGACAGCGGGTCGGACGGCGCGTCGGACGGCGCGTCGGACGGCGCGTCGGACAGGGCGGCGGGGCCGGTTTCAGCGGAACGGGTCCGCGCCATGCTGGGTATGGCGGACCGGTCGCAATCCCTCGACCTGTTCGAAAAGATCGTCGCCGGCGATGCGCCCGGTGCGATCGACCATGCCGGCGGCATGTACCGCGACGGCGCCGTGCCGCTGCTCATCGTGCACGACCTCATGGATATCGATCATTGGCTCACGCGGTTGAAGCTGACGCCGGATGCCCGGGCGTCCGGCGCCGGGGCTTCGGCCACCGACGCGCAACGCGCCGCCGGCCTGGCGGAGCGGCTGCGGATGGGCGCGCTGAGCCGGATCTGGCAAATGCTGCTGAAGGGCGCCGGCGAGGTTCAGCTCGCGCCGCAGCCGATGACCGCGCTGGAAATGCTGATCGTCCGGCTGTGCTATGCCGCCGAACTGCCGACGCCTGCCGACCTGATCGAGCGCCTGGAAAGCGGCGCCGGACCGCCCGCCGCCGCGGCCCGCCCGGCGCCCGCCGCACAGTCTGCGCCGGACCGGACCCGGCAGGCAGCGCCGGATCGGCCATTGCCGGCGCGTCCGTCGCCGCCGCCGCCCGGAGACACCGCGCCCGCAACCCCACCGTTGGCGCGCGCCGCCGGCAGCGGTCCTGTGCCGCAGGACATGGCGGAATCCGTGCCGGCGCCGGAAGCGCCCGTTCCCGATCCTGCGCCGGCCGAGGCGCGCGCGACCGCCGATGGCGCGCCGGTAGCGCTGCCGGCGGATTTCCGGGCGCTGGCCGACTTGTTCCGGGACCGCAAGGAGATGGTCCTGTACGGTCAGCTCTACGGTTCGGTCCATCCGGTGTCGTTCGATGCCTGCAGGCTGGAAATCCGCCCGGCGGCGGGCGCCGGCCGCGATCTGGCCGGCCGGGTCGCCGCGCTGCTGCAGGAGTGGACCGGCGAGCGCTGGATCGTCGTCGTGTCGGACGAGGCGGGCGGGCCGACCCTGAAGCAGCAGGGCGAGGGGGGGCGGCAGCGGGCGGGCGAGGGAAGCGGGCG
>FZLR01000009.1 GCA_900197615.1 Rhodospirillaceae bacterium Spongia-Bin9 | reverse complement strand
GGCCCGCCGCGCCCGCCGTGCCGTAGTGGACGCGGCTGCCGCCGGGCCGGATATCGTGCTTCGGATCCTGGCCGTGCAGGGTGATATCCCGCGCCGCCTTCGCCAGCATGTCCTCGACCAGCGCCTGGGAGAAACGCAAACGGCCGTCTTCGCCCAGAACGGCGCCGGCGGCCGTCATCATCGCAACGCCGGACTCAGGCGCGTCGGCAAGGCCGATTTCCGCCAGAATTTTCAGTGCCGCCCTGTGAATTTGCTGCACCTGGCCATCGGTCAGCGCCTTGTAGCGTCCGCCTTCCAGTCCGGCGCGGACCGGCCGGACATCCTCGGCCAGCGGCGCGGCCCGCAGGGCCCGCCTGGCTTCCCGGCCGCCGGCGCGGCGCCCTGCCCGATCCCTGGGATTCCGATCGCGAGACATGGTCTGCCTCCCTGTAAGTTTCCGGCTGCCGCCGCTCACATTCGCACCCGCTCGGCTGCCGGATCGTACATGGGCCGGAGCGAAACATCGGCGGCGACGCGCGCGCCGGCGATCTCGATTTCGTAGCCCGAGGCAAGCTGCGCCTCGGCGCTCTCGCCGTCCGGGCACGGCACATAGCCCAGGCCGACCGCACCGCCCAGCGCATGGCCGTAGTTGCCTGAGGTCAGATAACCGACCATCTCGCCGTCCCGCACGATGGGTTCGTTATGGAACAGCAGCGGCTCGGGGTCGCGCAAGCGGAATTGCAGCAGACGCCGGGAAAGACCTTCCTCCCGTTTGCGCAAAACGGCGTCCCGGCCGAAAAAGTCCGGCTTCTTCGTGCGCACGGCGAAGCCGAGGCCGGCTTCGAGCACATGATCCTCGTCGGTGATGTCGTGGCCGAAATGGCGGAAGGCCTTCTCGATCCGGCAGCTGTCCATCATGTGCAGGCCGCACAATTCGAGGCCGTGCACCGCCCCCGCCTCTTCCAGCGCTTCGAAGACATGCGCGGCCATTTCGGCGGAGACGTAGAGTTCCCAGCCGAGTTCGCCGACATAGGAAACGCGGTGCGCCCGGGCGAGGCCCATGCCGATTTCGATCTCCCGGACCGAGCCGAACGGAAACGCCTCGTTCGACAGGTCGGCCGGCGAACAGGCGTTCAGCACGGCGCGCGCTTTCGGTCCCATAACGCACAATACCGCCTCGCCCGCCGTCACGTCGGTGACGACGATATGGGCGTCGTCCGGGATGTGGCGGCGTAGCCAGGCGAGGTCGCGCTGCACGGTCGCCGCCGGCGTGACGACCAGGAATTCGGTCTCGGACAGGCGCGCGACCGTCAGATCCGCCTCGATGCCGCCGCGGGCGTTAAGCCACTGGGTGTAGACCAGCCGGCCCGGCAGCACCGCGACATCGTTGCCGCAAATCCGGTTCAGCACGGTTTCGGCATCACGGCCCTCGACGCGCAACTTGCCGAAAGAGGTCATGTCGAACAGGCCGACGCGCTCGCGGACCGCCATGTGCTCGTCGCGCGAATGCTCGAACCAGTTCTGGCGCTTCCAGCTGTAGCGGTATTCCGGGGCGGCGCCGGCCGGCGCGAACCAGTTGGCACGCTCCCAGCCCGCCGTTTCGCCGAAGCAGGCGCCGCGCGCCTTCAGATGCTCGTGCAGCGGCGAGCGGCGGACGCCGCGGGCGCTGGCCGGCTGCCGGTAGGGAAAATGGTCGGCATAGAGCAGGCCCAGGGTCTCGCTCACCCGGTGTTTCAGATAGTGGCGGTTCTTCTGGAACGGCTGGACCCGCCGGATATCGACCTCCCACAGGTCGAACGGCGCTTCGCCGTCGGCGATCCACTGGGCGAGCGCCATTCCCGCGCCGCCCGACGAGACGATGCCGATGGAGTTGTAGCCCGCGGCTATCCAGTAGCCGCGCAGCTCGGGCGCTTCGCCCAGATAGTAGCGGTCGTCCGGGGTAAAGCTCTCGGGACCGTTGAAGAAGGTGTGGATTCCGGCCTCGCCGAGCAGCGGCATACGCCCGACCGCCTGTTCGAGGATCGGTTCGAAATGGTCGAAATCCTCGGGCAGCTGGTCGAAGCAGAAGTCTTCCGGGATGCCGTCCATGCCCCAGGGCTTGGCGACGGGCTCGAAGGCGCCGAGCAGCATCTTGCCGGCATCCTCCTTGTAGTAGGCGCACTCGTCGGGCACGCGCAGCACGGGCAACGCGCCGAGATCGGGGATCGGCTCGGTGACGATGTAGAAATGCTCGCAGGCATGCAGCGGGATCGTCACGCCGCTCATCGCGCCCAGTTCCCGCGCCCACATGCCGGCGCAGTTGATCACGATATCGCTGGCGATCTCGCCCCGCTCTCCGTCGCGCTCCCAGGAGACGCCGGCGACGCGGCCGTTCGCGCTTGAAACCCCGGTGACCTTCACGCCCTCGGCCAATAGAGCGCCGTTCTGGCGCGCGCCCTTCGCCAGCGCCAGCGCGATATTCGCCGGATCGCATTGGCCGTCGAGGGGCAGGTGAACGGCGCCGGCGACATCGCCGACATTCAGGTGAGGATAAAGCGCCTTCGTCTCCGACGGCGTAATTTCCGCGACTTCGACATCGAAGGCGCGCGCCAGCGAGGCCTGGCGATAGATTTCCTCCTTGCGCTCTTCGGTCAGCGCTACGGTGATCGAGCCGTTCTGGCGCATCCCGGTGGCGATGCCGGTCTCTTCTTCCAACCGGACGTAAAGTTCCGCGGAATATTTCGCCAGCCGCGTCAGGTTCAGGCTGGCGCGCAGCTGCCCGATCAGGCCGGCGGCGTGCCAGGTCGTGCCGCAGGTCAGCTGCTTGCGCTCAAGCAGTACGATGTCTTTCCAGCCGAGTTTTGCAAGATGATAGGCGACCGAGCAGCCGGAAACGCCGCCGCCGATAATGACGGCCCGGGCCTGCCGGGGCAGCGCCGCCATCGCTCAGGCCCTCATCCGGGCGTTGTCCGGGTCGTAGAGCGGCCGGTCGGCCTGGACGACGGCGCGGTGGCGCTCGCCGAAGATCTCGACATCCAGCTCCGTACCCTCGACCGCCAGGTCGGCCCGCGCCATGCCGAGCGCGATCGACTTGCCGATGCGGTGGCCCCAGCCGCCGGACGTGGTCTCGCCGACCTGCTCCTCACCGTAGCGCAGGGTCGACATGTAGGGCGCGTCGCAGGCGCCGGCATCGACCACCAATGTCACGAATCGCTTGGCCGGGCCGGCCTGGCGCTCGATCTCCATGGCCGCCTTGCCGACGAAGCTCTCCTTGCTCCAGCGCACGAACCGGTCGAGCCCGCCTTCGAGGACGGTGTAATCGGTCGAGAGATCGCCCTTCCAGGCGCGGTAGCCTTTCTCCAGCCGCAGGCTGTTCAGGGCGTACATGCCGAACGGTTTCAGGCCATGGACCTTTCCTGCCTGCCAGACCGCGTCGAACACCGCGCCGGTGTCTTCGGTATGCGTGTGAACTTCCCATCCCAGTTCGCCGGCGTACGACACGCGCAACAAAAGAACCGGCTTGCCGGCAATTTTCGTCTTCTGCCAGCTCAGCCAGGGTTGGTTCAGGTCCGCATCGCACAGGCCGGACAGGATATCCCTTGTTTTGGGGCCGGTCAGGATCTGGCAGTCGAATTCCTCCGTGCGGTTTTCTATTTGGATGTCGGAACCGTCGGGCAGATGTTTGTGCAGCCATTCCAGATCGTGCCATTCCGCGGCGGCGGCAGTGATGAGCAGCACCTTGTCTTTTGCCAGGCGAATCAGCGACATCTCGGTGACGATGCGGCCTCGCTCGTCCGGGAAATAGCCCAGGCCAATGCGCCCGACCGACGGGATTCTTCCGGTCATCAGGCCGTCTAGCCATCCCACAGCGTCTGCGCCGGTCGCGAGATAGCGGGAAAAACCGCACAAATTGAGGATGCCGGCGGCGTCGCGCACCGCCTCGCACTCTTCGCGGATGCGCGGGAACCAGGGCCCTTCCCGCTCCCAGGTCTGTGTCGCCTCCTCCGAGGTGTCGTCGCCCGGCTGCGCGAACCAGTTGGCCCGCTCCCAGCCGCCGTAGACGCCGAACCGGGCGCCGAATTCCTTCAGCCGGCCGTGGATCGGCGACAGGCGCTTGCCGCGGCCGGCCGGCCATTCGTGGTGCGGGAAGTGCATGGCGTATTCGTGACCGTAGACCTCCATGCCCTTCTGGTTGGTATGGTCCTGGTCGGCGTAAGCCGTGAAGCGGCGCGGGTCGCAGCTCCACATGTCCCATTCCGTGCCGCCTTCGACGACCCATTCGGCGAGCACCTTGCCGGCACCGCCCGCCTGGGCGATGCCGAAGGTGAAGACGCAGGCTTCGTAAGCGTTCGGCACGCCCGGCATCGGACCGATGAGAGGGTTGCCGTCCGGCGTGTAGGGGATCGGCCCGTTGATGACCTTGTTGACGCCGGCGGAACCGAGAATCGGCACCCGTTCCATCGCATCCTCGATATACCATTCGAGCCGGTCGAGATCGTCCGGATAAAGCTGGAAGGAAAAATCCTCCGGCATCGGATCGTCCGGCGTCGTCCAGTGCGCACGGCAATTGCGCTCGTAGGGGCCGAGATTGAGGCCGAATTTTTCCTGGCGCAGATAATAGGAGCTGTCGACGTCGCGCAGCAGCGGTAGTTTCCGGCCCTCTCCGGCGCTCCAGGACTCGAGCTCCGGGATCGGATCGGTCAGCATATACTGGTGGGACATGCTGACCATCGGCACGAAACGGCCGAACATTGCGCCGACCTCCTGGGCGCGATAGCCCGCGGCGTTGACCGCGTATTCGCAGCGGATTTCGCCCTGCGGCGTCTCGACGACCCACTCCCCGCCCTCGCGGCGCACCCCCGTAGCCGGGCAGAAACGAACGATCTTCGCGCCCAGGTCGCGCGCGCCTTTCGCCAGCGCCTGGGTCAACTGCGCCGGATCGATATCGCCGTCGTAGGGATCGTACAGGCCGCCGGCCAGATCGTGGGTTTCCAGGAAGGGATAGCGGTCCTTCAGGTCGGCCACGGAGACCATCGAGACATCGAGGCCCTGGTAGCGGCCCATGCCGACGACCCGTTCGAACTCCATCATCCGGTTACGCGAATGGGCGAGGCGCAGCGACCCGGTGACGTGGTAGTTCATCGGATAGTCGACCCGCTCGCCGAGATCGCGATACAGCTCCGTCGAATAGCGCTGCATGTTCATGACCGACCAGCTTGCCGAGAAGGTCGGCACATTGCCGGCGGCGTGCCAGGTCGAGCCCGATGTCAGCTCGTTCTTTTCCAGCAGGATGCAATCGGTCCAGCCCTTGAGCGCCAGATGGTAGAGGCTGGAGGCGCCGACGGCGCCGCCGCCGACGATGACGACACGGGCAGTCGTTGGCAGATCGGCCATGGTCGCGTTCCCTCGTCCCTAGCCCAGCACCGAGAAGCTGCTCTCGGGATTGATCTCGCGCTTGCGGGAGAAGAATCCCACATCGATCGCCCGGCCGATATACGGCAGGGTAAATTGCAGCGGGTCGGTATCGTGATCGTTACCGGCTTCGCAATAGTCGATGAGCGAAGCCATCATCTTGCCGGCGATCGCCGCATTCTTGAACTGGTTTCCGCTCGAGCCGCAGGCCATGTAGAATCCCGGCAGTGCCGACTTGTCGTAGATCGGAATCCAGTCGTCGGACACATCGTAAAGATCGACGACGCCTTTCATCCGGCTCGGGATGCCGAGCGTCGGCAGCCGCTGGGCAAAGCGGTAGGCCTGGTGGGTCCACTGGTCGGTGAAATTGGTGTCGTAGTCGTCCGGATCGACCCAGTCGCGCGCGTCGCATTCCGGATCCTCGCTGCCGATCAGGATATGGTTGCCCTGCTCCGGCCGGGTATAGACGCTGATATCGCTGTCGGACATGACAAAGCCGTTCGCCTCGAAATCCATCCCCTCCGGCGCCGGAACGTGGACCACTTCCTGCTTCAGTGCCCGGGTCTTGATCGTCATGTCGCCGGTCACGCCCGCCATCTCGTTGAGCTTGTAGGACGCCGGCCCGCCGACATTGACCACAACCGGCGCATGGATTTCCGCGCCGTCCGCCAGCCTGACCCCGGCGGTGCGGCCGTCCTGCTGCAGGATATCCGTCACGCGGGCATTGAACCGGAAGCGTGCGCCTTTGGCTTCCGCCGCCCGGCGCAGGTTGTGGGAAGCAAGCTGAGGATCGGTGATGTATCCCGCGGTCGGCCAGTAGACCCCGGCCTTGACCGAGCCGCCGGTCGGTTCGCCGAAACCGGCATCGTCCATGCGCTTGGCCGGCGAATGGCAGGCCAGATCGAATTGCGGCAGGCGGCGCAGGATCGCATCGGCATCCCAATCCTCATACGGAATATCGAGTTCGTCGCAATACCTTTTGTGTTTCGTGAGATATCCGTTGGCATCGACCGCCATCACCAAAGCGCCGCACTGGACGAACCGGGCCAGGCCGGCCTCGTCGGCGACTTCCAGGTAGTCGGCCCAGTCGCGCCAGTAGAAATAGCCTTCATAGGCGAAGGCGGTGCCGTCCAGCGTAGAGTAATGCACCCGGATAATGGCGCAGGATCCGGCGGTCGATCCCATGCCGGCATCGCCGTTGGCATCGACCGACACCACCTTGCGGCCGGTTTTGGCAAGTTCGAACGAAGTAGCCGCGCCGATGACCCCGGCCCCGATAACGATAGCGTCTGTAGTATCGACCACGTCTCTCTCACTCCTTCTCGGTTCGCCGGCCTTCTCGGTTCGCCGGGCTGCCGCCGTCAACTTAGCGGCGGCGCGCCGCCCTCGGCGGTGCGGCGGGCGACGAAATCGTCCAGGGCCTCGCGGACGGCTTCGTCCATCTTCGGCGGCTCGAATTCGTCCAGCACTTTTTTCCAGATGGCGTTCGCCCGTTCCGGCGTCTGAACCGAGCCGTTCTCGGTCCACTGGTTGAAGTTGCTCCAATCGGACAGGAAAGGTTCGTAAAAAGCTGTCTCGTAGCGATCCATCGTGTGCTGCGTGCCGAAGAAATGGCCGCCGCTGCCGACATCGCGCATCGCCTCGAAGGCGAGATCGTCTTCGTCCACGCTAACAGGCTGCATCAGTTCCGCCATCTGCTGCAGCATCTCGATATCGACGATGAATTTCTCCATCGAGCCGGTCAGCCCGCCTTCCATCCAGCCGGCGGCATGGGCGACGAAGTTCGCGCCGCCGAGTGTCGCGCCCCACATCGCCATCTGGGTCTCGTAGACCGCCTGGGCGTCGACGCAGTTGGCCGTGCACGACCCGGAGGAGCGCCACGGCACGTCGACCAGCCGGGCAAGCTGCCCACTGGCGAAGGCGGCCCGGACATTCTCCGGCGTGCCGAAGGCCGGCGCCCCGCTGCGCATGGCGACGTTGGAGGTAAAGGCGCCGTAGCAGACCGGCGCGCCGGGGCGGGTCAGCTGGCTGATCACCAGTCCGGCGAGAAACTCGGCATGCTGCTGGACCAAGGCGCCGGGGATGGTGACCGGCGCCATCGCGCCCGAAAGCGTGAAGGGCGTCAGGAGGATCGGCTGGCCGTTGGCAGCGTAATCCATGATCCCCTGGAGCATCGGCCGGTCGAGCACCAGCGGCGAGTTGGTGTTGATGACGGTGTAAACATAGGGTGCGGCCCGGAACGCCTCCTCCGAAAGGCCGCGGGCGATCCGCACCATCTCCATGCCATCGGCGACCTGGCCCTTGCCGCGGCAGTAGACGAATGGCGGCTTGGTCGAGAGGACGAGTTGCGCGCGGGTGACTTCCAGATGGCGAAACGCGGTGTCGATATCCTGCGCTTCGACGTTCGGGCCCTGCACATGCATGACATCGTAATGCTCGCACAGCCGCATGATGTTGCTGCTGTCCTCCAGGGTTCCGGGCCGTTTTCCGCCGTCGAGGTCCGAGATATGCGGCGCGCCGCCGACCGCGCACCAGATGACGTGCCGGCCGCCGAACGCCAGCGAGGTTTCGGCCGTGCCGCCATGCAGGGTCCACTGCGCCGGCGCCGTCGCGATCGCCGCGGCCACCAGCCCGCGGTCGAAGCGGCAATGCCGGGCGTCGTCGTCGATCGAAACGCCGTCCGCCGCCTTTGTGCGCAGCAGGTCGAGCGCCTCCGGCAGCAACAGGCGCATGCCCAGCTCTTCCAGCACCTTAAGCGCGGTGTCGTGGATGGCGGCGATATGATCGTCGGAATAGACGCGCACCGGCTCGAACGGATTGACCAGCCGGCGATAATCGACCTTGCGGGCAGGTCGACTCTCGGATCCGGCGACAGACCGGTTATCGACCGCCGAACCGTCTGCCGGGCGACGCCCTCGCCTGCGGCGGCGACGCTCCTGTGCGCCGCTCCGGGCCGGCCGGTCTATCGACGATGATGCATCTGCCATGGCCGCCTGTTGCGTCGCGCGTGCCCCGAATTCCGAGCAGGAAAATTGCCGGGCGTGCCTATACCCTGGGTGACTGCAACGCAAGATCAATATGCGTGGGTTACGAAAGCGTGCAGACGAAGCGAGCGGCGCGGTCCGTCGGGCAGATCGGCCAGATTGAAACGCGCTCGGGATCAGGCGCGTAACGCCGGCGTTACGCAGCAGTAAGGTCCAGCGTGCCGGCTTGCTCTCCCGCCAATTCGACGACCAGTCGCCCACTCTCTGCAGCATTCAACTGCTCATTCGCGTTCAGCAGTTCGATGCCAAATATGCTGCCATCCGGGCTCATATCGATGTTGAGCTCATCGCTCACCCGTATCGTTTCGACGCCGGCGGATTCGGGCCGCAGGCGAATATAGGCTATGTTCAGTTTCGCGTCGTAGCTGAGTTTCATGGATAAGCCGATCGTTCGCTGGGCTTCGCTCAAAAGTACTTCACGATGACGGTGATGACCAGCCACTCATCGTTTTCCTGTATAGCAAACACGTCAATCTGTTTGGTCCGGTAGCGTTTGCCGCCTCCGATGCCATCGAACTGAAAGTTTCTCCGAAAACCGGATCTACCGTGCCTTGCCGGATAACTCTCTCCGGCTTCGACCGTTGCAGCGACTTCGGCGAAGAGTGCACCCCTCTCTTCCATTCTTGCAGCGGCGTGGGGGTGAATCCGGACGGCCATCGTCAATACCCGCCGGGCGAAATTTGGCTCAATACAATTCTCCGACGGTATGAAGTACCGCAAGAACGGTTACATATTCCGCCGGTACTTCCCGCCGACCTCGAACAGGGTCCGGGTGATCTGGCCGAGGGAGCAGACGCGCACGGCGTCCATCAGCACTTCGAAGACGTTGTCGTCCCGGCGCACGGCCTCGCGCAGGCGCTCCAGCATGGCCGGCGCCTCGGTCGCGTGCGCGTCGTGGAACCGCTCCAGCGCCTCCAGTGCGCCCTGCTTCTCTTCTTCCGTGCCGCGCATCAGCTCAAGGGTGGTCTCTTCCCACTCTTCGGCATTCGGATTGCGGAAGGTGTTGACGCCGACGATCGGCAGGTCGCCGTCGTGTTTTAGCGTCTCGTAGTAGAGACTCTCTTCCTGGATCAGGCCGCGCTGATAGCCCAACTCCATCGCGCCCAGCACGCCGCCGCGCTCGCCGATGCGGTCGAACTCGGCGAGCACCGCCTCCTCCACCAGGTCGGTCAGCTCGTCGATAACGAAGCTGCCCTGGTTCGGGTTCTCGTTCTTCGCCAGCCCCCATTCCTTGTTGATGATGAGCTGGATCGCCATGGCGCGGCGCACGCTTTCTTCCGTCGGCGTGGTGATCGCCTCGTCGTAGGCGTTGGTGTGCAGGCTGTTGGTGTTGTCGTAGGTCGAGATCAGCGCCTGAAGCGTCGTGCGGATGTCGTTGAAGCTGTATTCCTGGGCGTGCAGGGAGCGGCCCGAGGTCTGGCTGTGGAACTTGAGCTTCTGGCTGCGTTCGCTCGCGCCGTATTTCTCGCGCATGACGGTCGCCCAGATGCGCCGCGCCACCCGGCCGATGACGCTGTATTCCGGGTCCATGCCGTAGGAGAAGAAGAAGCTCAGGTTGGGCGCGAAATCGTCGATGTTCATGCCGCGCGCCAGATAGCTCTCGACATAGGTGAAGCCGTTGGAGAGCGTCAACGCCAGCTGGGTGATCGGGTTCGCGCCGGCCTCTGCGATGTGGTAGCCGCTGATCGAGACCGAATAGAAATTCTGCACGTCGTGCTGGACGAAATACTGCGCGATGTCGCCCATCACCTTGAGGCTGAACTCGGTCGAAAACAGGCAGGTGTTCTGGCCCTGGTCCTCCTTGAGAATGTCGGCCTGGACGGTGCCGCGGACGGTCGAGAGGGTCCAGGCGCGGATCTTGGCGATTTCCTCGTCCGTCGGCGCGCGGCCGTTTTCCTCGCGGAATTTGTCGACCTGCTGGTCGACGGCAGTGTTCAGGAACATCGCCAGAATAGTCGGCGCCGGGCCGTTAATGGTCATGGAGACCGAAGTCGCCGGCGCGCACAGGTCGAAACCGCTGTAGAGGACCTTCATGTCCTCCAGTGTCGAAATCGAGACGCCGGATGTGCCGACCTTGCCGTAGATATCGGGCCGCAGCGCCGGATCCTGGCCATACAACGTCACGCTGTCGAAGGCCGTGGAGAGGCGCTTGGCTTCGGAGTTGGCCGAGAGATAGTGGAAGCGGCGGTTGGTGCGCGCAGCGTCGCCTTCTCCGGCGAACATGCGCGTCGGGTCCTCACCCTCGCGCTTGAAGGCGAAGACGCCGGCGGTATAGGGGTAGCTGCCTGGCACGTTCTCGCGCAGCAACCAGTGCAGGATTTCGCCCTCGTCCTGCCATTGCGGCAGCGCGACCCGCGGCACCGGCGTGCCGCTCAGGCTCTTGGATTTCAGGGCGTAGGTGAGCTCGCGGCTGCGGATCTTCACCTTGTATTCGTCGCCGCCGTAGTCCGCCTTCACCCGCGGCCAGATTTCCAGCAATTTGCGGGCGCGCGGGTCGAGGGCGGCGTCCTTTTCGGCGATCAGCGCGTCGAGGGCTTTCGGGCTATCCTTCTTGCCCAGCATCGCACGGGTCGCCGTGAGTTGCTGCCGCTCCCGCGCGATCTGCGCCTGCGTACCGGCCCATTCGTGATAACCCCGCACGGTCGCCGATATCTCGGACAGGTAGCGCGTCCGGTCCGCCGGAACGATGGCGCGGTTGTCCGAGGAATGGCGGACGCCCGCCGCCGGCCATTTGCTCTCGCCCGCCGCAAGTCCCCTTTCGCGCAGGCGGTCCAGGAGGCCGAGATAGAGCGCCGTCACGCCGTCGTCGTTGAAACGGCTGGCGATCGTGCCGTAGACGGGCATCTCCTCCGGCCGCTTGCCGAAGGCTTCGCGGTTGCGCTGGACCTGCTTGGCGACATCGCGCAGCGCGTCCTTGCCGCCCTTGCGGTCGAACTTGTTGATCGCCACCAGATCGGCAAAATCCAGCATGTCGATCTTTTCGAGCTGGCTGGCGGCGCCGAACTCCGGCGTCATGACATAGAGGGAAAGATCGACATAGGGCACGATGCCGGCGTCGCCCTGGCCGATGCCCGGCGTCTCGACGATCACGAGATCGAAACCGGCGGCCTTGCAAACCTCAATCGCCCGGGGCGTGACCGGCGGAATTTCGCCCTCGGCGCCGCGGGTGGCGATGGAGCGCATGTAGACCCGGTCGCTGTCGATCGCGTTCATCCGGATGCGGTCGCCGAGCAGCGCGCCGCCGGTGCGCCGGCGGGTCGGGTCGATGGCGATCAGCGCGATGCGCAGATCCGGCTGATCCTGGCGGAAGCGCTGGACGATCTCGTCGGTCAGGGAACTCTTGCCCGCGCCGCCGGTGCCGGTGATGCCGAGAACCGGCGTGCCGATCTTCGACGCCCGTTGCGAAATTTCAGCCGCCATCGATTGCGGCAGCGATCCGCTCTCCAGGCAGGAGAGCAGCCGGGCGACGACGCCGGAATGGGCCGCGTCAAGCGCGTTCAGGTTCGGCGGCGGCGTGGCGGCGAGATCGACATCCGCACTCTCCAGCATGTTGGCGATCATGCCCGGAAGGCCGAGTTTCTGCCCGTCGTAGGGGCTATAGATGCGGGCCACGCCGTGATCGTGCAGTTCGCGGATTTCCTCCGGCACGATGGTGCCGCCGCCGCCGCCGAACACCTTGATGTGGCCGGCCCGCAGGGCGTTCAGCCGGTCGACCGTGTATTTGAAAAACTCGACATGGCCGCCCTGGTAGGACGAGACGGCGATGCCGTGCGCGTCCTCCTCGATCGCCGCCTTGACGATCTCGTCGACCGAGCGGTTATGGCCGAGATGGATAACCTCCGCTCCCTGCGCCTGCAGGATACGGCGCATGATGTTGATCGACGCATCGTGGCCGTCGAACAGCGACGCCGCCGTCACGAAGCGGACGGGGTTCTTCAGCGCAGACTCTTTTCCGGCAGCAGCGAGCGCCAGGCGACTGTCATCCGGCATGCGAAACGGCCTCCTCCGGGGCGGTATCCCGACGCGGCGCGCAAAGCGGCGCAGCCGCACCGCTGCCGAATGTAAGGCAGGCCGACCGGCAGGTATAGGGACGGCATGGCGCGGGACGCCCCTCCAGCTGCCGGCACAGACGCGCGGCATCCTTCGCTCTGGACAGCGACCTGTCATCCGGCCATTGAAAGCGCACAAACCGAAATAGCCGGACCTCCGCACCATGCCCTCAGACGCCCCTGCCGAATACACCCCGCCGAAAATCTGGACCTGGGAAAAGCCCAGCGGCGGCAACTTCGCCAATATCAACCGGCCGGTTGCCGGCGCGACCCACGACAAGGACCTGCCCGTCGGCAAACATCCGCTCCAGCTCTATTCGCTCGGCACGCCCAACGGGGTGAAAGTCACGGTCCTGCTGGAGGAATTGCTGGCTGCCGGCCACAGCGGCGCGGAATACGATGCCTGGCTCGTCCGCATCCGGGACGGCGACCAGTTCGGCAGCGGCTTCGTCGGGGCCAACCCGAATTCGAAGATTCCGGCATTGATCGACCGCAGCCCGGAACCTGCCGGCTCGCCGCCGCGGCGGGTTTTCGAGAGCGGTTCGATCCTGGTCTATCTCGCCGGAAAATTCGGCGCCTTTCTGCCCGATGATCCGGCGAAGCGCACCGAGGCGCTGAACTGGCTGTTCTGGCAGATGGGCAGCGCGCCCTATCTCGGCGGCGGATTCGGCCATTTCTACGCCTACGCGCCGGTCAAGATCGAATATGCCATCGACCGCTTCGCCATGGAGGCCAAGCGCCAGCTCGATGTGCTCGACCGTCACCTGGCCGGCCACGAATATTTTGCCGGCGACGAATACAGCATTGCCGACATGGCGATCTGGCCGTGGTACGGCGCGCTGGCCAAGGGCCGGATCTACGAGGCTGGCGAGTTTCTCCAGGTCGAGGAGTATGAGCACGTCAACCGCTGGAGCGACGCCATCGCGGCGCGCCCGGCGGTCAAGCGCGGCCGCATGGTCAACCGCACCATGGGCGATCCGGCAAGCCAGCTCCACGAACGCCACGACGCGTCCGACTTCGAGACCAAGACCCAGGACAAGATCGAAGCGGCGGCGGCCTGAAGGGTAAATAATTTCGGATCAACCGCCCAGCCTGAACACCTCGACCTCGCCGGCGCGCCCCTTGACTCGGTGCGTGCCGGCCGGCTGCGGATCGAAGTCCGGTCCCAGACCCGCTGCCGTCGCACCGCTGATCAGGATCGCCGTTTCGCTGCCTTCGGGGAACAGCGTCTTGCCGAGCTGTTCGAGGCGCGCACCGACATTCACCGTATCGCCGATGATGGTGTAGTTGATACGGCCCGGCGAGCCGATGTTGCCGACCGTTGCAATGCCGGAATGGATTCCGATGCGGATGCCGAGCGGCGCTTCGCCCATGGACCCGCGCCTGGCATTCTCCGCCCGGATGCCGTCGGCGATCGCCAGCGCAGCGCGGCAGGCCCGCTCTGCGGCATCGGGCTGGGCGTCCGGCGCGCCCCAGAACGCCATTACGGAATCGCCGATGAACTTGTCGACCGTGCCGTCCTCGGCCTCGATGCAGCCGGCAACGATCTCGAAATGCCGGTTAACGACGGCAGCGACTTCCGGGGCCGAAAGGTGTTCGGACACCGTGGAA
Source organism: Rhodospirillaceae bacterium Spongia-Bin9 (assembly GCA_900197615.1). Classification (GTDB taxonomy): domain Bacteria; phylum Pseudomonadota; class Alphaproteobacteria; order Bin65; family Bin65; genus Bin65. The sequence goes on along the minus strand of FZLR01000009.1, from coordinate 40,386 downwards.
AATCCTGCGATGTCGGTAAACATGACGGTGATCTCGCGCGCCGACGAGATCGAGTCGCCGATTTCGCCCCGCTTGACCAATCGCTCGACGACCTTCCTGGGAATGTAGAGTTCGAACCAGCGCAGGGCATGCAGCATGGCGTTGAACGACCTGGCCTGCTGGTCGAGCTCGCGGAACGCGCTGCCCGGTAAATCGCCGATGTCGCGGATATTCAGGTCGCGGACCTGGCCGGCCGCCGCCGAGAAGCGCACGATCGGCCGGGCGATGCGCCGTCCCAGAAGCACGGCCGCGGCGATCGCCAGCACCAGGGCCCCGATTCCGATCCCGATCGACAGCATCATCCGGCGAATCGCGGTGCTGATATCGTCGACGTGGGAATAAGCGCCGACGATCAGCGGCTTCGGCCCGTAGCCGTGCAGGCGGCGGAACCAGAACACATATTGCTCTCCGCCTATCTCGACGCCGTGGCCGTTGGTTCCCTGCGCCAGCTCGATGACAAGGTCGAAGCGGCCCTCCTGCTGCCACATCGCTGCCAGAACGGGATCGCGGAAACCGTCCAGACCGGGCAGCGGGTTGGCAACCGAAAGTCCCGGATAGCCGTGTGCCATAAGCGGATGCGCAAGCACGCGGTCGCGGCCGTAGAGGATGAACCGGGTGCCGGGGTCGGCCTTGCCGACCCTGCGCACGAAGGCCGACAGTTCGCGGATGGAGACGATCGCGACCACAGCCCCGATAGGACGGCCGTTCCGCCGCACGGGATGGACCAGATTGAAAAAGGTCTTGTTGTGCTCATCGCGCCAGACCGGCGCCGCCCATTGCGGATCCTCGGCCAGCATCGGGCGGTGTCTGCGGATTTGCGGATCGCGAGACAGGTCGGCCTCGTGAACGTCGATATCGTCGCCTTCGCGCCGCGCGGCCGTCAACGCGACCAGGCTCTCGTCGAAATAGGACACAGCCTCGATCTGGCGGACGCCCGCAAGCGCGCCGGTCAGCAGGCGGCCGAACGCGGCGCGATCCCCGGGATCGATTTCGCCCTTTTCGATCCGCCTGGCGATGTAGCGCGCCTGGTCCTCGGCCGGCCGCAAGTGCCACTCGAGACGGTCCACCGCGTTGGCGATGCCCTGGTTGGCGTTCCGGCTCATCAGGGCCAGCGTATTCTTCCCGGCGAGCCAGACACCGACGCCGAGAACCCCGCCGACCGACACCAGCACGAGCAGCGATATCGCCGTCGCGAGCGTGATCGTGATCGAAAACCGCCCGTTCCACCGTTCCGGCGGGGGCGTTTCCGGCATCTCCGATTTCGGTGATATGGCGGAAATTTCTGTCGATTCCCGGAAATTGCGGCCGCGTCCTGCCGGATCCTGCAGGGGCATTCTACCGTTGAACGCCCGGCGCACCCGTTACCGGCGATGCCTCGCAGCCCCTCAAGGCATGCCGACGGGCCGACAACAATTCCGACCGGAAAGCGCGATGGTGACCCCAACGGGATTCGAACCCGTGTCTTCACCTTGAAAGGGTGACGTCCTGACCTGGCTAGACGATGGGGTCGCCGGTGCCGCCGGGCGCGCGCCTCACCTATGGGCGCCGGCCCGGAAAATCAAGCGACGGCGTGGTTGGACCGCGTCCCGGTCCGGCTTGCGGCGCCGGACCGAACCCGTTCCTTCCCCGTCAACCCGACCGAAGCGGCGCCGGCCCTGTCCGCCATTTCGACGAAAGCGGGGCCGCTGCGGAACGGCCTGCCCCGAGCGAAGTCGAAGCGGAGAAATCGTTCCAGTACAATACTTTGGACCTTGTACCGCCGATGAAAGATTCTTCCGTCCCGTTCCGGATAGATCCGGGCCTCCGGTCAAGACTGCGGACAGGGAACCGACTCCGGCCGGAACGAAAAGCCGAACCGGGACGCTGCCCGCGTCGTCGAACTGCTGAAGACCGCGGCGATGTTTCGCTTCGCCAGCGGGAATGCGGCCGGACAGGTTCTGGTATTTGCACCTATTATCTACTTCTTTTTTCCTTGACATTCCGTTTTTTGTCTCCTATATCGACTCCCGCCAACGCCCGAAATGTGCCCGGAGCGCCGCGCGGGCGGTCTTTCCGTCCGATCCCGACCGCCGATCCCCGCGCCGGCGGTCGGCTGCTGCCATGGGCGTTGCAAACGCCCGGCAGCGATACGGCGCGGCGCCCGAAGCGCTGCAAGGCGCGGCCCAGGCGCCGCGGCCCGAATCGCTGCGAAAAGTCCGTTCCGGCGGATTTTCTGCAAAACAAGGGCGTGCTCCGTCCAGGTAAGAAAATCCGGCTAACCCTTTGTTCTTCGGACCTGTTTGCCGGAAACGGACAGCGGACGGCCGCGCAATAGTATAAGGATTTTTATCCTTGTGTTGCAACTTTTGCGGCGCAGGCGGCGTGACGCTTCGGATCGCCGCTGTCCCCGAAAGCGGCGCGATGCAAGGCGTTGCCGCAAGCGCGGCACGCCGCGGCCGGGCGTCCCGACGAATTTTCTGAAGAAAATGGAACGGTCTGTCCAGATCAGCGAAACGGGCCAACCGGCTGTTTTTACGCCCCATTCGCCGGAATCGAAAATAAAACGATCGTACAAAAATGGATGGCTATCCGGCTGTGTCCCGGATCGACCCGCCGCTCCGGTCGAAATGACGAACAGGGGATCGGCTCCGGCCGACACGAAGAGCCAGACTGGGACACGACCCGCGCGTGCGGCCGCCGCCTCGCGACATTTTGTTGACGCCGGCGCCCGCCGAAGCCGGGTTAAACCGGGCCACCACCGACCTGCCGAAATCGCCGGAAAGAACCGCATCATGAAAACCCGTATCACCGAAATGCTCGGCATCGAGCACCCGATCATCCAGGGCGGCATGCATTTCGTCGGTTTCGCCGAACTGGCGGCGGCGGTCTCGAACGCCGGCGGTTTCGGCATTATTACCGGGCTGACCCAGCAGACACCGGAAGACCTGGCGAAGGAAATCGCCCGCTGCTACGAGATGACCGACAAGCCCTTCGGCGTGAACCTGACGATCCTGCCGTCGTTCCAGGAGACGCCCTACGACGAATATATGGAGGCGATCGTCGAAGGCGGAATCAAGGTGGTAGAAACCGCCGGACGCAACCCCCAACCGTTCCTGCCGCGGCTCAAGGAAAAGGGCATCAAAGTTATCCACAAATGCACGTCCGTCCGCCATTCGCTGAAGGCGGAGGCGATCGGCTGCGATGCGGTCTCGGTCGACGGTTTCGAATGCGGCGGCCATCCGGGCGAGGACGATATCCCGAACATGATCCTGCTGCCGCGGGCGGCCGACGAGCTGACCATCCCGTTCGTCGCCTCCGGCGGCATGGCGGATGCACGCAGCCTCGTCGCTTCGCTGGCGATGGGCGCGGACGGCATGAACATGGGCACCCGCTTCATCGCGACCAAGGAAGCGCCGGTGCACGACAAGGTGAAACAGGCGATCGTCGCGGCGAGCGAACTGGATACAAGGCTGGTCATGCGGCCGCTGCGTAACACGGAGCGGGTGCTGACCAACGCGGCCGTCGAACGGCTGCTTGAGAAGGAGCGCGAGCTGGGCAACAAGATCCGGATCGAGGATATCCGGGAAGAGGTGATGGGCGTCTATCCGAAGGTCATGCTGGAGGGCGACATGGACTCCGGCGCCTGGAGCTGCGGCCTCGTCGCCGGGCTGATCGACGACATCCCGACCTGCAAGGAACTGATCGACGGCATCATGGCCGAGGCCGACGAATTGATCCGCCAGCGCCTGGAAGGCATGCTGGCCGCCTGAACGAAGCGCCCGGCGGCAAACTGCCCCGCACCGCCTTGATAAACATCAATGCGGCCTGAGCCCGTTTCGGCCACGATGTCCGCCTGAACGCCGAAATCCGTACCGGCCGGCCGAACTGCCGACATACGTGTCGTGCGGCCGGCCACCGGGCGGACGGTCGCGAGTCCGAACGGAGCCGTGCAATGTCGCAGGCCGCCCTCGATATCCTGAGACGGGAACACCGCGCGATCAGCGCGGTTTTGTTCTGCCTGAAACACACAGTCGGCGAAGCGCGCAAGGGCGCCATCGTGCCGCCCTTCGCGATGATCCATGCCGTTCTGGATTACCTGACGTCCTTTCCCAACCGCTTCCATCATCCCAAGGAGGATTCCTACCTGTTTCCTGCGGTTCTGGAGCGCGCGCCGGACCTCGAACCGGTAATCGCGGAACTGCTGGCCCAGCATGAGGACGGCGAGGCGCGGGTCAGCGACCTGAAGGACCGGGTCGCCGAACTTCAGGCCCTGTGGGACGGCCGCTGGCAGGGCGACGGTGCGGCGAACTTCGAGGCCTTCGCCGACGCGGTGGACCGCTATGTCAACTTCGAGCGGGCGCACGCGCGCAAGGAAGGGGTCGAGGTCATGCCGCGCGCGCAGGAGGTGCTGACCGCCGAGGACTGGGCGCCGATCGAAGCCGCCTTCAGCGCCAACGACGATCCGATCTTCGGCCGCGTTCCGCGCAGCCGCTTCGACAATCTCTACAGCAGGATCGTCGCCCTCGCACCCGCCCCGATGGGCTACGCCGAGCGGGAAAAGCCGGCGAAAGAGCCCGCGCCGGAACCGGCGTCGCCACTCGAAAAAGAATCCCGGCAGAAACTGCTGACGCTTAACTGGATTTGAGAGCGATGAAATTCGTTTTGCGTTGATTACTGTCGGGCGACAGCATACAACAATTCGGTGATAAGAACGTTCCGCCATCGCGGCCTGAAGGAACTTTACGAACACGGGCGATCGGCAAAGGTGCCGCCGGGTCACATTCCGAAACTCCTGCGCATTCTGACAGCGCTGGACCGGAGCAGCAGTCCGAAGAGTCTGGACCTTCCCGGTTTTCGGTTGCACCCGCTCAAAGGACGTCAGCGCGGCCACTTTGCGGTTACCGTCTCGGCCAACTGGCGTGTGACCTTCCGCTTCGATGGCGAACACGCAGTCGATGTGAATTACCTGGACTATCATTAGGAGCGCGCCTCATGGCCATGAAGAACCCTGTGCATCCCGGCGCCATCGTGCGCGAGGATTGCCTGAAACCGCTGGGCCTGTCGGTTACGGAAGGGGCTAGGCGCCTCGGAGTCGGGCGCCAGGCGCTCTCCAACCTGGTCAATGAAAAGGCGTCCGTTTCGATCGAGATGGCCTACCGGTTATCGAAAGCGTTCGGTTCGACGCCCGAGACCTGGCTCGGCATGCAGATGGCGTTCGATCTGTCCCGCTCGCGCGACCTGGATCGCAGGATCAAGGTCGAGCGGATCGCCGTAGCGTAGCAAGCGGTCGCGTTCCGGAAACCAGCACATCGGAATTGTGGTGCCCGCTGCGAGACTTGAACTCGCACTCGCTTACGCGAAAGGGATTTTAAGTCCCTCGTGTCTACCGATTCCACCAAGCGGGCCCGGGCCGCCGCCGGCCACGACGAAAGATAGCGGCGAAGAATAGGGTCGACGGATAGGTAAGTCCTTTGTCCGACATTGCGCAACCGGCAGCGGGCCGGTAAGCCTCGCCCACGCCCTGCCCGCCTCTCCCGAATGGACAGCCCTGGCTCGAATGGCCGATCCGGAAGATCCCTCCCCCGCCGAACGGCCCTGGTGGCGCCGGAAGGAACCGGTCCAGCGCATCGGCTATATCCTGTCGGCCATCTGGATGGCCGGCATCGTCGTCGCGACGAACGGCGACACCGGCGATTTCCTGTTCAACTTCATCTTCACCGTGCCGCTGGCCGGCTGGATCGTCGGCCTCGTCATTGCCGCATTGCTGCGGCGCGCAGAAAGAAATCGCGGGCGGTGAGCCGCGCGCGGGCGCCCGCCGTTCCCCGCCGGGTTCAATCCTCTTCGGGCATCGGCACGCCGCCGAGCCGGATCACCATCGCCTCCACCGCCGAGCAGGTGGCGTCGAGCGCCGCCTCGTCGGTGCCGCGCAGCACCAGGCTGGTGCCGAACTTGCCCTCCCGGTAGAAGGGATAGCTGCCGATGTCGATATCCGGCCAGCGTCCCTGAATGTCCGCAAGGCCCCCGGCGACCGCGCCTTCCGGCAAATGGCAGCCGATGGAGCGCGATTTGACCGGCGCGCCGCCGACCAGCCGGTTCTGCAGCGTATCCACCATGGCGCGCATGATCGAGGGGACGCCGGCGAGCACGAACACATTGTCGATCTGGAAGCCCGGTGCGACGGAAACCGAATTCTCGACCGGCACGGCGCCCTCCGGAATGAAGCACATTTTCCGCCGCGACTCGTTGAATTCCTCCGGGGTCTCGTAGCGCGCCGCCATCAGCGCGAAACTCTTGGGATCCTTGACCAGTCCGACGCCGAATGCCTTCGCCACGCTGGCCGCAGTAATGTCGTCATGGGTCGGCCCGATGCCGCCGGTGGTGAAAACGTAGTCGAACGCCTGCCGGCAGTGGTTCACCGTATCGACGATGGTCTGCTCGATATCGGGAATGACCCGCGCCTCGCGCAGCTGCACGCCCCAGCCGTTCAGCCTGCCGGCCAGATACTGGAGGTTGGCGTCGCGCGTCCGCCCGGACAGGATTTCGTTGCCGATGACGATCAGGCAGGCGATGTATTCGGTCTTGGTGCTGGTCATGGATTTCCGGTCGATGCGACGTCGCTTGTGCGGCGGAGAATAGCGCCTCGCCTGCGCCCTGCAACGGACAAGCCGCCTGCGCCGCCCGGCATCGACCGGCGGGCAGCTTGCCGCCGCGCCCCGGCTGCCATAAACCGGGCCGCATGCTCTTCCCCGCTCCCCTGCGTCGCGGCGCGCTGGTCCGGCGCTACAAGCGGTTCCTGGCCGATGTCGATCTGGAATCGGGCGAGCGGGTCGTCGCCCATTGCCCCAATCCCGGCTCGATGGCGGGGTTGGCGGAGCCGGACACCGAGGTCTGGCTGTCGCCCGCCGCCAACCCGAAGCGCAAGCTGCAATGGACCTGGGAGCTGGTGCGCGACGCAGCGACCGGTAGCTTTGTCGGCATCAACACCGGGCGGGCCAACGCCATAGTCGAGGAAGCCCTGAAGGCCGGCCGCGTCGAGCCCGCTCCCGCCGCGGCGGCGATCCGGCGCGAGGTCCGCTACGGCACCGGCTCGCGGGTCGATTTCCTGCTGACGCCGGAGGCCGGACCGCCCTGCCATCTCGAGGTCAAGAGCGTAACGCTGCGCCGCTCGCAGGCAGCGCCCCATGCCGGCGAATTTCCCGATGCCGTGACCGCGCGCGGCGCCCGCCATTTGCGCGACCTGGCCTCGGTCTGCACGGCCGGCGGCCGGGCGATGCTGCTCTACCTGGTGCAGCGGGAGGATTGCGCGGCCGTCCGCCTGGCAGCGGATATCGACCCGGCATATGCCGCAGCGGCAAAAGCCGCCCGGGAGGCCGGCGTCGAGTTCCGCGCCCTCGGCTGCCGCATTTCGCCCCGCGGGATTGCCGCGGCCGGTCCCTTGCCGGTCGAGATTTGAGGGGCTAGGTATCCGGAGCGCAAATTCAAATCCGGCTCGATGAGAACAGAGACCCTTTACGACAGGTCGGGCAAATCCCGCACGCTGGTGAAACTGCACGATGCCGCCGAATTCGACGGCATGCGCCGGGCCGGCCGGCTGGCGGCCGAGACCCTCGACTTCATCACGCCCTATGTCGAACCCGGCATCTCGACCGGCGAGCTGGACCGGCTGTGCCACGACTTCATCTGCGATCGCGGTGCAGTGCCCGCCCCGCTCGACTATCGCGGCTTTCCGAAATCCATCTGCACCTCGGTCAACCATGTCGTCTGCCACGGCATCCCCGACGAGCGGAAAATCCTCAAGAACGGCGATTCCGTGAACATCGACGTCACCGTGATCCTGGACGGCTGGCACGGCGACACCAGCCGCATGTTTCCGGTCGGAAAGGTCGGCGTGCGGGTGCAGCGGCTGATCGACGTCACCTGGACGGCGATGATGACGGGGATCGAGGCCGTCCGGCCCGGCGCGACACTCGGCGATATCGGCGCCGCCATCCAGGGCTATGCCGAAAGCCAGGGCTTCTCGGTCGTCCGCGATTTTTGCGGCCACGGGCTCGGCACGGTGTTCCACGATACGCCGAGTGTGCTGCATTACGGCGAACCGGGCACCGGCATCGTGCTGCAGGAGGGCATGTTTTTCACCATCGAGCCGATGATCAACGCCGGCGCCCCGGCGACGAAAATCCTGCAGGACGGCTGGACCGCCGTCACCCGCGACCGCAAGCTCTCGGCGCAGTTCGAACATTCCATGGGCGTGACGGCAGAAGGCTGCGAAATTTTCACCGGTTCGCCGCGCGGCTGGCAGAAGCCGCCCTATGAAACCGTCGAGCAGGCAGCTTGATTTTCCGGCAGCAGCCGTATTTTTCATTGATGTTAATGGAACGTTCCGTGTATATTCGAATTCATGCTGCGTGATTTCGAGCATCGTTGGCCGGAAACTCCGCCCCGTACGGACGAGGCAAGTGCGCAACATCACGACCCCGTTCCCGAATTCGATCCGAAAGACAAATCCCTCGGCGGTCACCGGGAACGGTTGCGCCGGCGGTTTCTCGACGGCGGCGCGGACGCCCTGCCCGACTATGAGCTTCTGGAGCTGATCCTGTTCGCCGCCAGCCCGCGCGGCGACGTCAAACCGGCAGCCAAGCGGCTGATTGCGGAGTTCGGCTCGCTCGGCAACGTGTTGGCGGCGAGCCCGGCCGACCTGCTGCGAACAAAGGGCATCGGTCTCGCTGCGGCGGCGGCGATCGAGGCGGCAGCGGCGGCGGGCGTCCGCCTGGCGCGGCACGAGGCGTCGGGGCGGCCGGTGCTGAACAACTACCGCAAGGTGATCGGCTTCTGCCGCGCCGCCATGGGCCGGGAGCCGGTCGAGCAGTTCCGGGTGCTCTTTCTCGACAAGCAGAACCGGATGATCGGCGACGAGATCGTCCAGCGCGGCACTATCGATCATACGCCGGTCTATCCCCGGGAAGTCGCGCACCGGGCGCTGGACCGGGGCGCAACCGCGGTGGTCCTGGTGCACAACCATCCCTCGGGCAACCCGGCGCCGAGCGATGCCGACATCCGGATGACCAAGTCGCTCAAGGAGGCGCTGGCGCCCATCGGCATTACGGTGCTCGATCATCTGATCGTCAGCGCCGAGGGCGATACCTCCTTCCGCACGCTGGGGTTGCTGTAGTACCGCAGACGCTCGCCTAATCGGCCCGGATGCGCCGACGGGCCGTGGCGTGCAGCACGGCGGCGGTCACGAGCAGCATGGCGCCCGCCTGGTGCAGCGCGGCCAGCCAGACCGGCGCGAACAGGAGTAACGTCGCGATGCCGAGCCCGGTCTGAATCAGGGTGGCAGCGAGCAACCAATTCGCCCATCGCCGCTCCGGGCCGCCGCCCTGCCTGCGGGTCTGCCACCACAGGGCGAGGATGAGCAACACGGTGACGATTGCCAGCACCCGGTGATTGAATTGCACCGCGACCGGATTGGCGACCAGTTCGGCGACGCCCCGCCCCGGCCGGAGATAGTCGAGAGGAACCAGCGCACCGCCCATCGTGGGGAAGGTGTTGTAGATCTTGCCGGCGTCCAATCCCGCGACGAACGCGCCGTAGACGACGGTCACAGCGATCGCCGCGTAGACGGCGAACGGCAACAGCCGGCCTCCTGCCGCCGCCGGCTCGACCGGCCGGCCCGTGCGGGCGATCGTCCAGACGATCCAGGCGTAGAGGATCATCGCCAGCGACAGGTGGGCGGCGAGTCGGTAATGGCTGACCGAGGGCCGGTCGATCAGGCCGCTGGCAACCATGTACCAGCCCAGCGCGCCCTGCAGGCCGCCCAGGACGAACAGCGCTATCAGCGGGGGTATGAGCCGGCGCGGCAGGCGGCGGCGGAGCAGCAGATAGACGAAACCGCCCAGGAAGACGACGCCGATCAGCCGGCCGAACAGGCGGTGCAGGTATTCCAGCCAGAAGATCGCCTTGAACCCGCCGACGGTCAGGTCGGGAAAGACCTGCCGGTATTGCGGCGTTTGCCTGTAGAGTCCGAACAGGCGCTCCCAGGCCTCGTCGCTCGTCGGCGGCAGCCAGCCGAACAGGGGCCGCCATTCGGTCATCGACAGGCCGGACTCGGTCAGCCGGGTCAACCCGCCGAGCAAGACCATGGCGAAGATCATGCCGGCTACCAGCAGGAGCCAGCGGCGGACCGACGGATGCACGGGTTCGGGGTGCGGCGCGACCATGGCAGCGGCGGCAGGATCGGGTGGCGGTATCGGGCGGCGGGCACGCGAAAACGGACGCGCCCTGTTGCACGGTGAATCGAAAGATGCCTCTGTGCTAAAGCCGGGAAAACCCGAACACCCCGTGCAATTCGCCGCGCGCTTCCGGGCCGGCAGGGTATCGGCGCATTATTGACAAGGAGGGCTGCAATGGATGCCCACACGGTCAAGGTCACGCCGGACGCGACGGCCAATTCTGCCGACGGCGCGGCCCTGCACTTCGCGACTCCCTTCAATGCGGCCGTGGCGTTCATCGACCGGCACGCCGGGGAAGGCCGCGCCGGCAAACCCGCCATCCTGACGACGGCCGGCGCTGAGGTCAGCTACGGACAGCTTGCCGCCGAGGTGAACCGGTACGGCAATGCCCTGAAAAGCCTCGGCATCGCGACTGGCGAGCGCGTGCTCATGGTGGTGAAGGACTGTCCGGAGTTCTTCTTCGTCTTCTGGGGCGCCATCAAGGCCGGCTTCGTGCCGGTGCCGCTCAACACGCTGCTAACCGGGAAAGACTACACCTACATGATCGACGATTCGGCCGCGGCCGCCATCGTCTGGTCGCCGGAATACGACGATGCGGTGCGCGAGGCGTTGGCGCAGGCGCGCCACGAGCCGGCACATCTGCTGCCGCAGGACCGGGCCGCCGCTCTGGCGGCGCAGGCTTCGGACAGCCTCGATCCGAATCCGAGCGCGGCCGACGACGATTGTTTCTGGCTCTACTCTTCCGGCTCGACCGGCTTTCCGAAAGGCACAATCCACCGGCATCGCGACATGGTTGTGACCAGCCGGCAATACGGCGTCGATGTGCTCGGCGTGCGCGAGGACGATATCTGCTTTTCCGCCGCCAAGCTGTTCTTCGCCTACGGCCTCGGCAACGCCATGACCTTCCCGCTATGGGTCGGCGCCACGGCGGTGCTGGCCGCCGAACGGCCGGCGCCGCAGATGACCTTCGACATTTTCGAGCGCTTCCGCCCGACGCTCTATTTCGGTGTGCCGACGCTCTACGCCGCACAACTGGCGGCGATCGACGGCGGCGCGTCGTGCGACATGGCCAGCGTGCGCTGGTGCGTCTCCGCCGGCGAGGCCCTGCCCGCCGATATCTTCCGGCGCTGGCGGGAGAAAACCGGCACGACGATCCTGGACGGCATCGGCTCGACCGAAGCGCTGCACATTTTCATCTCCAACCGGCCGGACATGCAGAAACCCGGCACCAGCGGCCTCATGGTGCCCGGCTACGCGGCGCGCATCGTCGGCGAGGACGGCGCACCGCTCGCCGCGGGAGAAGCCGGCGCCCTGCAAATCCGCGGCGTCTCGACGGCGCGCGCCTACTGGAACCAGCCGGAGAAAACCGGTTCGACCATGCTGGACGGCGGCTGGCTCGACACCGGCGACACCTATCGGATCGACGAGGACAGCTGCTTTGTCTACGAGGGCCGCTCCGACGACATGATGAAGGTCGGCGGCATCTGGACGTCGCCGGTCGAGATCGAGGCCTGCCTGATCGGCCATCCCAAGGTGCTCGAGGCGGCAATCGTCGGGCGCGCGGACGACGCCGGCCTGGTCAAGCCGGAGGCCTGGATCATCCGGGCCGAAGGCGTGAGCGACGACGCAACGGCGCTACAGGAAGAACTGCACAGCCACGTCAAGGCGAACCTCGCGCCCTACAAATATCCGCGCTGGTGGAAATTCGTCGACGCACTACCCAAGACGGCGACGGGAAAAATCCAGCGCTTCAAATTGCGCTCGTAGCGCGTATCGCCCGCCGCAATACGCGGATCCGGCTCAGCACCTCTTCCCGCTCCATGTAGCAGCCCTTGAGCGCCCGTTCGCCGCTGGCGTCATCGAACGCCGTGCGGCCGTGCAGGATGCGCCGGTTGTCGAAGACGATCAGGTCGCCGGGCGCGTAATCGAACGTCATGCGAAAGCGGTCGCCGGCGGCCAGGGTCTGAAAGGCGCGCAGGCCGGCATAGGCCGCTTCCACATCGCCGGAATCGACGTTGAGCGGCCCGCGGAGGAAGGTCGTGGCGCGGATTTCGCGGGGGTTGCCGGCATCGTCCAGCACGACCAACGGCGCGCGCCAGCGATAGTCCGTCGCGGGCGAGCGGTTCGTGAAGGTCCATTCGATCCCGGTAATCGCCCGCCACAGCGCCGTGTCGGTCCTGCGGATATGGTCGGCGACCGCGAAGCCGTCGACATAGATCGCCTGGCCGCCCCTGGTCGTGTTGACCAAACAATGCAGCAGTTGCAGGCCGGGCTCGTATTCCCGGGTCGCCAAGTCGGTATGGGGCGCCAGGGCGCCGGAAAAATAGGCGTTCGAATCCGCGCTCTTGCGCGATTCCATCGGCGCGGTCCTGACATCGAACAGGAAGCCGAAATTGGAATTCCGGATCGTCCCGATCCGCTCGGCCACCCGCTGCACCGCCATTTCGTCGGTCGGTACGTCGCGCAACCGCACGATGCCGAATTCCTTCAGGGCTTCGAGTGCCGCCAGCAGCGTCCCGTCGTCTTCGAGGTAGGCCGTGCCGTCGAAGGCCGGCGGGGCTTCGAGGCTTCCTGCGTCCCAGCAGGTCGGCGCGATGTTGCCCAGATCGTCTCGCGGGCCGTTGGAATAATCCAGCGTGCGCAGCCAGCCCGGATGGTAGGCCACGGTCAGGCCTTCCGGCGCGAAGGTCACTTGCACATTTCCGCCTTCCGCCACTCCCGCCGACGCTGCGGCGAGGTCCTCCGGCAGGTCCCAGGGATGACCGACCTGCTCGCGCGTCACCGGACTATGGGTCTGCGGTTCGGCCGCGTTGTCGCGTAGCCAGATCGCATGGTAGCGGCTGACCCGGCCGTCGTCCCAGGTCACTGTGACGATCCGGCCGTCCGTGGCAGCTTCGACCGGCAGATGCTCGACCGGCCAGCTATCGAAATCCGGTGTCGGCGGCCAAGCGCAGCCCGAAGGCGCATCCATCCCTGACATGGCGGCGGTTCGCTTGAAGGACCGAAGGGGCGCCCGTCTCGCGCCATTCGCGTTTCCGGTCAAGCGAAATTTCGTGCCGCCGCTGCCTGGCGTTTACGGCCTCAGCCCCTGCCGCCGAACAGCGAGCGAGCGATCACGACATTCTGGATCTCGTTGGCGCCGTCGAGATATTGGGCGATCTTGGCGCCGGCCAGATGCCGGGCGAGCGGATGATCGTGGGTCAGGCCCCAGGCGCCCATGACCTGCATGCAGTCGTTCAGCCGGTCGAACGCGGCCCGCGTGGCGTATTTCTTGGCATGGGCCGCCAGCACCCTCCCTTCCGGATCGTCGGCGGCGAGCGCCGCGCCGGCTTTTGCGGCAAGCGCCGAGGCCGCTTCCAGTTCGCTGGCGGCATCCGCCAGAATCCATTGTATGCCCTGCTTTTCCGCATTGCGCGTACCGAACAGGGAACGCTGCGCCACGAAGGCGATAGCGGCGTCGAGGCCGGCGCGGAGCATGCCGCAGGCGCTGTAGGCGACGTTGACCCGCGCCAGATCGATGCCCTGCATTGCTGCCGCGAAACCGCGCCCCGCCGGGATGAAATGGGCCGATTCGTCGAGCTCCAGGCCGTCGAAGCGGAAGCCGCCGGCGCCCAGCGCATGGCCGCCCAGCATGGCGTAGGCCGGAAGGCGCTCGATTCCGGGCCGGTCCGCAGCCGTCAGGAAACAGGCAATACCGCGGTGGCCGGCCGACGGGTCGGTCTGGGCATAGATGCTGAGCAGGTCGGCGTGGGAGCCGCTGGTCACCCAGGCCTTCTCGCCGTCGATGCGCCAGCCGATTTCCGTTTTCGTGGCCGTTGTGCGCACGTTGGCGGCGTCGCTGCCGCCCTGGGGCTCGGTCAGCAGGAAGGCGCCGATGCGCCGCCCGGCGATCAGGTCCGGCAGATAGGCGGCATGATGATGCGGCGCACCGTTGCGCGCGATGTTGCCAGCCAGATTGTTGTGGACGACGAGGCTGAAGGCGAAGGCCAGGTCGGCGGCGGCCAGCACCTCCATGATCCGCGCCATCGCGGCGAGGTCGAGGCCCGCGCCGCCCAGATCCTCGGGCACCAGCAGGCCCATCAGCCCGGCGTCGGCCGCGGCCTCCAACGCCTCGCGCGGCGCGCGCCGGTCGCGTTCCCACGATGCGGCGTGGGGCGCAACCGCCTCGGCGGCGAAACGGCGGGCGGTCTCGACGAAACGGTCGGTTTTAGTGGCGGAAGCGTCGGTCACGGCAGGCACCTGTTGCGGTGAGCGGAGGCGCGCAGCAAACCGCGAAATCGGAGTGGGATCAAGACGGTGGCCGCCCGGCCCCGGCCCTAGTCGGCGATCAGGCCGACGACCGCGCCGTCCGGGTCGGCGACGACGGCGATCCGGCCGACGCCTTCGACATCGAAAGGTTCCTGCAGCACCGTACCGCCGGCCCCGGCAACCTTCGCCGCCGCCGCATCCACGTCATCGACGCCGATATAGGCCATCCAGTGGCTCGGCATGTCCGGCGCCCCGGTCTTCGACTTGTCCATAATACCGCCGGCCATCTTGTCGCCGGACCTGGCAACCGTGTAGGTAAAATTCGGCATGGGGACATCGTCGTAGGTCCAGCCGCACACCTCGGCGAAAAACGCCTTGCATTTCTCGACATCGCCGGTGAGCAGTTCGTTCCAACGGAAAGCGCCGTGATCGGCCATGGGTTTCTCCTTTCGATGGGCGGCACCCGCTTATCCCGCGTGCCTGCAAAGGCCCAATGTCGATTTCGTCACAGGCGCACGATACCCACCGCGGCCATCCGGCGCTGCCGGTAAATTTAATTGAGATAACAAATTATTTGTGATACTGATTATTGATAATTAAACGCAAATTGGCGGCGGAACCAAAGCGATGGCCAAACGGATCGTCAGTTTCACCCTGAACGGCAAGGCGCATGACGGCGTTGTGCCGGACAATACGCTGCTGCTGGATTACCTGCGCGAAGGTCTGGGCCTGACCGGCACCAAGACCGGTTGCGACGGCGGCGAATGCGGCGCCTGCACAGTGCTGGTCGAAGGCCGCGCGCAGCTTTCCTGCCTCACGCTGGTCGGCCAGGTCGCCGGCAAAGCGGTCGAAACCGTAGAGGGCCTGTCGCACAACGGCCGCCTTTCGGACGTGCAGGAAGGCTTCCACATGAAGCTGGGCGCGCAGTGCGGGGCCTGCACGCCGGGCTTCGTCATGGCGGCCGAGGCGCTGCTGCGCTGTAACCACCGGCCGGACGACGACGACATCCGCGAGGCGTTGGGCAGCAACATCTGCCGCTGCACCGGCTACATCAAGATTTTGGACGCCGTACATCATGCCGCCGCCCGTCGGCGCGGCGAGGAGCCGGCGCCCTACCCGCCCCTGCCGGATCGGGTGGCGGGACATGTGGCGTAACGGGGGGACAGAGCGATGAACGAACAGGTCAAACCCGTCGATACCGCCGCCGTCGAACCGGTGCGCTCGATCGGCGAGTATGTGCCGATGGTCGATGGCCCGGAGAAGGTTTCCGGCGCCGCCCGGTACACCGCCGATTTCGTCGAGGGCAAGGCTCTGGAGGCAGCGATCCTGCGCAGCCCCTACGCCCATGCCGAGGTTCTCGAGGTCGACACGTCCGAAGCCGAAGCGATGCCTGGCGTGCGCGCCGTCGTCACCGGCGCGGATTGCGACAAGACTTTCGGCGTGCTCCCCATCGCCCGCGGCGAATACCCGCTGGCGCGCGACCGGGTGCGCTACAAGGGCGAGCCGGTGGCGGCGGTTGCGGCCGACGATATCCACATCGCCAAGGCCGCGCTCAAGAAGATCGGGCTGAAAGTCAGGGAACTGCCTGCCTACTACCGCTGCAGGGACGCCTATGCCGAAGGCGCGGTCGACCTGCACGAGCACCGGCCCGGCAATCTGGAGCGCGACGTTTTCTTCGAACTCGGCGATGTCGACGACGCCTTCGCCGGCGCGGACCTTGTGATGGAGCGGAAATTCCACGCCGCCGAGGTCTGCCAGGCGCAGATGGAGATGCACAGCGCGCTGGTGTCATACGATCCGCTGCGCGACCGGCTGACCTGCCAGTGCTCGACCCAGGTGCCCTACTACGTCCACCTCATGCTGGCCAAGGTGACCGGCATGGACCAGGGGCGTATCCGGGTTATCAAACCCCATGTCGGCGGCGGCTTCGGCGCCCGGACGGAAACCTTGCAGCCGGAACTGATCGCCGCCCTGCTGGCCCGCAAGATCGGCGGCGCGGTGCGGCTGCTGACGACGCGCGAGGAAACCTTCATCACCCACCGCGGCCGGCCGGAGACCGACCTGCGTCTCAAGATCGGCATGACGAAGGACGGCCGGATCGCGGGCGTCGAGCTGGAGAACGACCAGCGCGGCGGTGCCCATTCGAGCTACGGCATCGTCACGATTCTCTATGCCGGCTCGCTGCTCTACGCGATCTACGATCTCCAGAATGTCCGCTATATCGGCCGGCGAGTGCTGACCAACACGCCGCCCTGCGGCGCTTTCCGCGGCCACGGCACGGTCAACACCCGCTTCGTGTTCGAATCGTTGCTCGACGAAATGGCGGAAGCCCTGGGCCTCGACCCGATCGAGGTGCGCCGGCGAAATTTTCTGGAAGCGCCGACCTTCACCCAGAACGACCTGATGATCAATTCCTACGGCCTGCCCGAATGCATCGACTGGGTCGAGCGGGCGAGCGGCTGGAAGGAGAAGCGGGCCAACGGCCTGCCCGATCCCGGGCCCGGCAAGAAGAAGGGCATCGGCTTCGCCGCCTCTCACTATATCTCCGGCGCGTCCAAGCCGGTGAACTGGACCGGCGAGCCCCACGCGACCGTCAACCTGAAGCTGGACTGGGACGGCGCGATCACGGTGCTGACCGGCGCGGCCGAGATCGGCCAGGGTTCGTCGACTCTCGTTGCCCAGATCACCGCCGACGTGCTCGGCCTGCCGATCGACCGCATCCGGGTGATCGCCTCGGACAGCGAGGTGACGCCGAAAGACAACGGCTCCTATTCCTCGCGTGTCACCTTCTATGTCGGCAACGCGACCCTCGAAGCGGCGACCAATCTGCGCAAGATCCTGGTCGAGGCTGCAGCGCGCAAGCTGGAGGCCGATCCGGAAGATGTCGAGGTGCTCGGCGAATACTACCGCGCCGGCAGCCAGGATACCGGCATCCCCTTCCAGGAAGTCGTGATGGAGGCGCTGCGCGACACCGGCACGATCACCACCAAGGGCATCTACAACACGATCCCCGAAAGCTGGGGCGGCAAGAAATACCGCGGCGCCGCGATCGGCGGCACCATGGGCTTCTCCTACGCCGCTCAGGCCGTGGAAGTGACGGTCGACGAGATCACCGGCGAAGTCACCGTGGACGATGTCTGGGTCGCCCACGATTGCGGCAAGGCGCTCAACCGGCTGACGGTCGAGGGCCAGATCGAGGGTTCGGTCTGGATGGGCATGGGCCAGGCGCTGAGCGAGGAGACCGGCTTCTACAACGGCCTGAATTTGGCCAACAACCTGCTGGATTACCGGATCCCGACGATCCAGGATTCGCCGCCGATCCACACCCACATCGTCGAATCGAACGATCCCCACGGGCCCTATGGCGCCAAGGAGGCCGGCGAAGGCTCGCTCAGCAGCTTCATTCCGGCGGTCGCCAACGCGATCCACGACGCCACGGGCATCCGCTTTGCCGATACGCCGATCACGCCGGACAAGGTGTTCCTCGCCCTGGAGAAAGCCGCCCGCTTCGGCGCGAAGAAGAGGGCCGCCTGATGGACGCGCTGCACAGTTTCGAGGTCATTCGTCCGCATACGGTCGAGGAAGCGCTGGCCGCCCGGCAGGCCCATCCGGAAAGCCGGATGATCGGCGGCGGCACCGACCTGCTGGTCAACATCCGGCGGCAGATCGAGACGCCGCCGGTCCTGATCGACACCAACGACCTGGCCGATCTCAAATCCATCGACGTGAGCGGGAACGGCCTCGTCATCGGTGCGTCGGTACGCCTGTTCGAGGTCGCCGAGCATCCGGAAATCCGGCGACTCTATCCGGCGGTCGCCAAGGCCGCCGGCACTATCGCGGGACCGACCCAGCGCAACATGGGCACCGTCGGCGGCAACATCTGCCTGGACACCCGCTGCATCTACTACAACCAGTCCGAATGGTGGCGCGAGGCCAACGACCACTGCCTGAAGACCGAGCTCGGCGACATGTGCCATGTCGCGCCCAAGTCGAAGGGCGTGTGTTTCGCGACCTATTCCGGCGACCTCGCGCCGGCGATGCTGCTGTTCGACGGCGAAATCGACCTGCTCGGCCCGAACGGCGAGCGCACGGTTTCGATGCGCGACTTCTTCACCGGCTATTCGAGGCAGGACGGCTCGACCGGCGACGGCATCGACTACATGGCGATAGAGCCCGGCGAGTTCGTGCTGCGCATCCGGGCTTCGGCGCCGGGCACTCTCGTCTCGGGCTATGAAAAGATCCGCATCCGCCGCTCGATCGAGTATCCGGTGGCCGGCTGTGCCGCGGCGGTGGCGCGCGACGGCAACGCACTCGCCGACCTGCGCATCGCGATCACCGGCACCAATCCGCGCCCCGTGTTCCTCGAAGGCGCGGCGGACCTGGCCGGCGGAGCGCTGGACGACGCCGCGGTCCAGGGGATCGACGATCTGTGCAAGGACCAGCTCATGTCGATGAAGACCACCTTCACCCCCGGCCACTACCGCCGCCGCGTCGCGACCAAGATGGCGATAAAGCTGGTGCGGGAGTTGTTCGAGGCGGCGGCCTGACGGGTTTCAGCCGGTCATCCGCCCCGGCCTGTTTCCCGGCCGGCAGAAAAAACCCGCTCCCGTGATTTCGACAGAAGCGGCGCAGCCGCGGCGCGGAGAAATCTGCATCTTGTCGTGCGTCGGACCGTGCGCTGCATTTCGACTTCGGCCGAACGCAGGGTAGATTTCTCCACTCCGCGCCCCTACGGGACGCGCCGGTCGAAATGACGGGAAATGGGGTGAATTGTTCCGTGCGCCAGCCCTAACCCCCGCTCCGCACCCGTTCGACCGCGGCGTGCCAGCCGGCGCGCAGGGCTTTTCGGCGATCTGCCGCCATCGAGGGCGTGAAGATGCGGTCGGGGCGCCAGGTTGCCGCGACCGCGTCCTCCAGAGAATTGTAGAGGCCTACGCCCACACCGGCCAGCAAGGCGGCGCCGAGGGCCGTCGTCTCGGTCATCGCCGGGCGCTCGACCGGGGCGTCGGCGATATCCGCGATGAACTGCATCAACCAGTCGTTCGCCGCCATACCGCCGTCGACCCGCAGCCGGCCACTGTCGCTTCGGGGCCCGAAGCCGTGCCGCCCGACGCCCTTGGGTCCGCCCATGGCCTCCAACAGGTCTGCGGTCTGGTAACCGCAGGCTTCGAGGGCCGCGCGCGCCAGGTGGGCCGCGCCGGTATCCCGGGTCAGGCCGAACAGGCCGCCGCGCGCGGAGGCGTCCCACCACGGCGCGCCGAGGCCGGTGAAGGCAGGCACCAGGTAGACGCCCTCGTTGTCCGGCAGCCCGGCGGCCAGGGTTTCGCTCGCCGCGCTCTCGCCGATGACGCCCAACCCGTCGCGCAGCCACTGGACCGCGGTGCCGGCGTTGAAGATGGCGCCCTCGACGGCGTAGACCGCCGCGCCGCCGAGCCGCCAGGCGACGGTCGCCAGGATGCCCTCGCCCGGATCGGGCCGCACACCTCCGGCATTGACCAGGATGAAACAGCCGGTGCCGTAGGTGCTCTTGGCCATGCCCGGCGTCAGGCAGCCCTGCCCGACCAGCGCCGCCTGCTGGTCGCCGGCGATGCCGGTTATCGGAATCGCCGCGCCGAAATGCGCCGGATCGGTCGTGCCGAACGCGCCGGCGCTGTCCCGGACCTCGGGCAACACGGAAGCCGGCACGTCGAATTCGGCGCACAGGGCCGTGTCCCAGCTCTGCACTTCGATATCGAACAGCATGGTGCGCGAGGCGTTGGTCGCGTCGGTCGCGTGGGCCGCGCCGCCGGTCAGGCGCCAGAGGAGGAAGCTGTCGACCGTACCGAAGGCGAGCGCGCCGCGCCCTGCCGCCGCCCCGGCGCCGTCGACATGGCCGAGCAGCCATTCCAGCTTGGTCGCGGAGAAGTAGGAATCCGGCACCAGGCCGGTCGCCCGGCGGATCGCCGGCGCCGCGCCGCCCGCCACCAGCCCCCGGCACCGGTCGGCGCCGCGCCGGTCCTGCCAGACGATGGCGTTGTGGATCGGCCGTCCGGTCTCGCGGTCCCAGACGACGGCCGTCTCGCGCTGGTTGACGATGCCGATGGCGGCGATGGCGAAGCCCCTGCCCTGCGCCTCGGCCATGGCCTGCCGGCTCGTCTCCAGCACAGTGCGCCAGATATCCTCCGGGTCCTGCTCGACCCAGCCGTCGCGCGGGAAATGTTGCGGTAACGGTTCCTGCGCCGCGCCGACGACAACGCCGCTCGGGTCGAAGGCGATGGCCCGGCTGCTCGTCGTGCCCTGGTCGATCGCCAGGATCGCGGGCCGGGCCGAATCGGGCGCCATGTCAGGCAGCGGCGAGGATATCCCGCACGGACGGCCAGTTCTGCGCCCCGAACGTGTTCAGATCGCTGCGCAGATGGTCCGGCACCCACTTCTCGACCGCCTCGGCGTAGCTCGGCCGCGCCTCGATGCGCGCGAACCAGTCGGTCAGCCGCGGCCGGTTCGCGGTCCACATCGCCTGCATCTGCAGCATGTCGAGCCGGGCGAGGTAGGGCGTCATGCCGGCGTCGGCCAGCGTATAGGCGTCGCCGGCCAGCCACGGACCGCCGGCGAGGTCGGCCTCCATCTTGGCCAGGTAGCGGTCGTAGAGATGCACGATGCGGGCGGCGTCCGGCGCGTCGAAGCCCCGCTCGATATAGCCGCGCTTGCGGACGTTCCAGTCGGAGGTGACGGAATCGACCGGCGTGCTCTGGAGGAATTCCTCCAGCTTATCCGGACCCAGACGCATCAGGGTGTGCCGGTGCGAGGCCATGAAGGTGAGCGGCCCGCAGGCGCGATGGACCTCCTCGTCGACCGCCTTGGTCCAGCACCGCATCCTTGCGCGCTGTACGGGATCGGCGGGGATCAGCGGAGGGTCGGGAAAGACCTCGTCGAGATATTCGCAGATCACGGTGGATTCGGTTATGACCGTGCCGTCATGCACCAGGGTCGGCACCACGGCCTTGGGGTTGAGCTTGCGGTATTCCGGCGCGAACTGGTCGCCCTTGAGGATGTCCAGATAATGGCCTTCCCAGTCCAGCCCCTTCTCGGCCAGCGCGAGGCGCACCTTGGCGGCGCAGACCGACGATCCGTGGTGGTACAGTTCGAGCATCGCTTCCCTGCCATTTCGCTGAGACAAACCGCGTACGAGAGGCCGGTGCCCCGGCCTGCCCGAACGGACACCGTACTTCTGTAGCAAAGAGTCCTTCGGTTGCAGAGAGTTTCCGCACAACGCAATCCGGCGCAGGCCTGTTTAGCACGAGTTTTGACAGACTCCGGAAATCGGGTCCGACATCGCCACATGGCCGAAGTATACTTGCCGTCACGGGTGTCGGGGTTGTGGGAGTCTTTTTCCCCGGACGCCCGGACTGGACCTGACCGGCGGGATCGATGCGATGAACGAATTCATCCAGAGACTGAATTTGCCCGAGCTGCGCACCAGCCTCGAAGCCTGGTTCGATACCCACGTCCTGGCCGTCGACAATGCAATCCAGGCCGGGCTGATTGTGCTGGCGCTGTTGCTCGGCCGATTGCTTGGCCCGCGGCTCCGGCGGGCCATCGCGGCGGCGGCGCAGCACCGGACCCGGCGCGTCGGGGTCCAGGATTTCCTCGACCGTCTCGCCGCGCTCTCGACACCGATCGTCATCCTGCTCTTCCTGTGGATCGCCGTCGAGGCGGGATCGCAGACGGCGCTGTTCGGCCATCGCCTGACGCAAATCGCGGCGAGCCTCGCCGCCGCCTGGGTGGCGATCCGTCTGGTCTCCGGATTTATCGGCAACGACCTGCTGGCCCGGTCGGTCGCCTGGATCGCCTGGATTATCGCGGCGCTGGTCGCCCTGGGATTGTTCGACGCCACGGTCACGCTGCTCGATGGCATCGGCATGACCTTCGGCAAGGTACGCATTTCGCTCCTTTCCCTGGCGAAAGGCGTTGTGGCGCTCGGCGTCCTGCTCTGGATCACCTCGGCGCTTTCCAAAGCACTCGAACGGCGCATCGGCCGGGCGGAAAGTCTGACGCCGTCGGTCCAGGTGCTGATCGCCAAGATTATCAAGATCGTCCTTGTCGTCCTTGCGTTCCTGATCGCGATCGGCAGCCTGGGGATCGACCTTACGGCCCTCACCGTGTTCGGCGGCGCATTGGGCATCGGTGTCGGGATCGGGCTGCAGAAAGTCGTTTCCAACCTGGTCAGCGGCCTGCTGCTGTTGATGGACAAATCGATCAAGCCGAACGACGTCATCGCGGTCGGCGGCACCTATGGCTGGGTTGCCTCGCTCGGCGCGCGCTATGCGGCGGTCCGGACGCGCGACGGCGTCGAATATCTCATTCCCAACGAAGAGCTGATCACCCAGCGGGTCGAGAACTGGTCGCACAGCGACAAGGCCGTCCGCCTCAACATCCCGGTCGGCATTTCCTACAAATCCGATGTGCATGTTGCGATGAAGCTGTGCCGCGAGGCGCCTGCTACGGTCGAACGGGTCCTGGCCGATCCGCCGATCCAGTGCCTCCTCAAGGGGTTCGGCGACAGCTCGGTCGATCTCGAAATCCGCATCTGGATCGACGACCCGTCCGAGGGCCGCTCCAACGTCATCAGCGAGGTTCTGCTCCGGGTCTGGGACCTGTTCCGCGAGCACGGCATCGAGATCCCCTTCCCGCAGCGCGACCTGCACCTGAAGTCGAGCGATATTCCCCTGTCGACCGCCCGCGCCTGACCGGCCGCGTGAAGGGTTGCAGGACGGATTTCCTTCCCCCGCTGAAGCGGCGGAAGGACAGGCCGGGCCGGCATGTATCTGCAAGTGTCATGAAATGTCATGATTTGTCATGTTCCGCCGTTACTCGCCGCGACGGCCTTCCCGTCCGCGCTGCGTCGCCGCCCCGATTTTGCCTTAATTCGCTAAGACAGACCGTTCTATCTACAGTGTTTTTTTGCACACCGGTCTCTCCGTTCGAAGCCGCACCGTCGGATCGGACCGCCGCATACCGGTCAACGGAAACAACTATTTGTTCATATATTGTTCTTTAACAGGCGTCAAGCGTTTTCCTGCCGGCGGTTCCGCCCGGGTCCCGCCGGGTTCCAGCCGGGGGACTCCTCTGTGGAAGCTGAAAGGCCGGGCCGGCGGCGCTGTTCCCTCCCTCTCTGGATTTCCCAGGGGAATCCCTGAAGGGCGGGAGGAAAAAGAAAGTCAGCGCCAAATTCCCTCAGTAAATCTCGAAATATTCGCGCTGTTCCCAGTCGGTGACGGTGGCCAGGAAGCGCGCGATTTCGGCCTGTTTCATGTCGGCCCAGTAGTCGACGAACAGGTCGCCCAGCTTGCCCCGGTAGAGCGCGCTGTTGCGGAACGCCGGCACCGCCTCCATGAGGCTCTGCGGCAGGGCCGGCGCGTCCGCTTCCTCGTAGGGCGTCTCGGTCGGCGATGGCGGCGCCAGCCCGCGGGCAACGCCGTCCAGCCCGGCGAGCGCCTGGGAGGCCATGTAGAAATAGGGGTTGGCCGCCGGGTCGCCGATCCGGTTCTCGATCCGGGTCGCCGGATCGCCCGGTCCGGCGCCGATCACCCGCAGCATGACGCCCCGGTTGTCCTTGCTCCAGGCCGCCCGGTCCGGCGCCAGGGAATTGGGCCGGTAGCGCTTGTAGCCGTTGACCGTCGGCGTGGTCAGCAGGGCCGAGGCGGCGGCATGGTCGATCAGCCCGGCGACCCACTGCCGGCCGTAGGGCGAAAGAAGGTCGCCTTCACCGTCCGGCGCGAACACATTGTTACCGCCGGCGTCGGCAACCGACTGGTGCAGGTGCCAGCCGCTGGCGAACAGGTTGGGCAGGCCGGGCTTGCACATGAAAGTGACGTGCAGGCCGTTGCGCCGGCAGATCTGCTTGGCCGCGGTGCGGAACAGGATCATCCGGTCTGCCGAGGCGACCGCCTCGTCCGCCGCGAAGGTGAACTCGACCTGGCTGGGGCCGAACTCGCACTCGGCGGAGCGCAGCGGCACGCCCATCGCCAGCAGCCCGTCGCGCAGAAGCTCGATGCCCTGTTCCAGCTCGTCGAGCCTTGTCTCGGTGAGATAGTGGAAGCCGCGCGCCAGCAGGCTGACTTCCGGCGCCGTGGCCGGCTGGGTCGCGTCCTCCGGCGCCAGGTGCGGGTTCTCCAGCCGGAACAGGTGGAACTCGATTTCCAGCCCGGTAATCAGCCGCCGCCCCACAGAGGCCAGCGGCTCAAGAACCTGCCGTAGAATCCGCCGCCCGGAGAACGGCGCCGCCCGGCCGTTGGTGAAATAGACGTCGCACAGCACCCAGCCGGTGCGCGGCGCCCAGGGCAGCATGACGAAGGTCGCGGGATCGGCGACCAGCACAATGTCCGACGCGCCGGTCAACTCGTCCAGCCCCAGCCCGGAGCCCTTCGAGAAGGCCGGGAACACGGTGGCGTGGGAGGTGTCCTTGGTCAGCAGGGTCGAGGGCAGCGATACGCCGCTCGCCAGCGCCGCCTTCGCCGCCTCGCCGATCAGCGCTTTGCCGCGGGCGATGCCGTGCTGGTCGGCGAAGGAAAAGCGCAGGGTCTCGATCTCGCCGCTGTCGATGCGCCCGGCCAACTCGGCGCCGGCTTCCGCCTGTTCGGCAGTCCAGAGGCCGTGGCGTTCGACGAATCCGGTGCGACCGACGCCCGGGCCCACTGTCGCCCTGGACCGGCTCATTCGGCCGCCTCGCCCGTCACCGCACTGCCAGTCACCGCACTGCCCGTCGCCGCTCCGGCCCAGGGCGAGCGGGCGCGCCGCGCCGCTTCGTCCTCGCGCCAGACCGTCCGCCATTCGGCCGCCGGGCCGATCGTGTCGATGGCGAGCGGGGCGTATTCCGCCGTGCCGCTCTCGAAGGGTACCGGCCCGCCCTCCTCCGCCGCCTTGAGCGCCCGGCGCAGGATACGCCGGTAGGCCATGATGCCGGCATCGGTGGTGCCGAGATTCTCCTTCGACCGGTCGTGGACCGGGCCGGGCGATTCGACGGCCCACTGGTCGTGGAAATTGATGTCCTCGCCCATGCCGGTATAGGTGCGCAGCCGTTGCTCGGCGGGATCGTAGCCCCAGTTGTTGGCCCGGCTGTGGATCGAGCGGTAGTCCGGCAGGGTGCAGCTGCCGATCCGGTCGGCGCGCATCCGGTCCTTGTCGACCGGGGCGGCGTAGTCCGTAAACAGCGTGTACCAGAAGCAGTTCTCGTCATCGATCGGGACGTGCCACTGGGTGATGTTCATGGTCGCCGAGATCGGGATGACGATGCCGTGCGGAAAGACCTGGTTGGTGATGCGGACATGGCGGCGGCCGTCGCCGAGATCGCGCAGCGTTGTCAGCCTCAGTCCGTAACCCGTTGTCTCGACGTGGATGTCCGGCCGGTCGTATTCCCGGAACACCGCGGTCTGCGCCATGTCGCCGGTGCGGTCGCGAAACTGCTGGCCGTAGCGCCCGCCCCCATCTTCTTCCTCATCCTCGAAGAAGCGGTGCAGGAAGGAGGCGTGGGCCGGATCGACGCCGACCTCCAGCGCCTGCAGCCAGTTGCACTCCCACCAGCCCTTCCAGGCGAAGCTGTAGGCCTCCGGCGCGGCGAAACAGTCGAGGTCCGGCAACGGCGGCGCGTCTCCGTCCCCCAGCCAGGCGAAGATCATGCCGTTGCGCTCCAGGCACGGATACGCCGGCTGGCGCACCCGCGTGCGCAGGTCGGAGCCTTCGGGCTCGGCCGGCTGCTCCAGGCAGGCGCCGGTGACGTCGTAGAGCCAGCCGTGGAACGGGCAGCGCAGACCGCCGTTTTCGAGGCGGCCGAAGGCGAGGTCGGCGCCGCGGTGGCAGCAATGGCGGTCGATCAGGCCGAGCCGCCCGGCCTCGTCGCGGAACAGCACCAGATCCAGCCCGAGCAGCCGCACCGCCTTGACCTGGCGCGGGTTGTCCGAATCCGGGGCCAGTTCCTCCGACAGCGCAACCGGCTGCCAGTAGCGCCGCATCAGCACGCCGCCGGGGGTACCGGGGCCGGTCCGGGTCAGCAATTCGTTCTGCGCTGCGCTCAGCATGGCGCGACAATGCCGCGTCCGGCAGCAGGCGTCCAGTCTTGCCCGCGCCGCGCTGTGCCGCTACTCAACGGCGCGAATCCGCCCCGAAGCGACACCGTAATTGCAAAGGAAGCCCGCCATGACCGGCGCCATCGACGCCCGCCTCGCCGAACTCGGCATCGAAATCCCCGAAGCCCCCCTGCCGGCGGCCAACTATGTGCCCTGGGTCGTGACCGGCAACCTGGTCTTCATCGCCGGGCAGGTGCCGTTCGAGGGCGGCAAGCTGAGCCATATCGGCAAGCTGGGCGACTCGTATTCGGTCGAGGACGGCCAGGCCTGCGCCCGCATCGTCGCGATCAACATCCTGGCCCAGCTCAAGGCGGCCTGCGGCGGCGACCTCGACCGCGTGACGCGCTGCGTCAAGCTCGGCGGCTTCGTCAACTCGACGCCGGACTTCACCGACCAGCCCAAAGTCATCAACGGCGCCAGCGACCTGATCGTCTCCGTCTTCGGCGACCGCGGCAAGCACGCCCGCTTCGCCGTCAGCGCGCCGTCCCTGCCGTTCGACGTGGCGGTGGAGATCGACGCGGTGTTCGAGGTGGGGTGAGGTCTAAGCACCTACTCACGATCTCAATCTAATCCCACTTGTCGAGTGTAACTCTGCTATTTCCAATGAGCTAGCGAGGGAACCAACCATGAAGAGGGAAAGACTACAATTAGCACTAGAGCGACTACGGTCTGACCAGTGGAAAATATTCGAAGAATTTGCATCAGAATACTTATCTTTGCATTACCCAAATTTACGAACCGTTGCTTCCGCTTCGGGAGACAAGGGACGCGATGCTGATCTTTTTTCACCTGACGGGCGCCCTAAGGTAGTCCTACAATATTCTATTGCATCAAATTGGAAACAAAAAATCCGTGATACGGCAAAAAGGCTAGAAATAGCACGACCAAGCACGCGGATATTAATATTTGTTACAAACAGGTCAGTCTTGTCTGAGGCTGATGAGTTAAAGCAAAAAATATTTGACAAATACAATATGGCATTGGATATTCACGATCAAGATTGGTTCCTGGATCGGGCGTCTGAAAACACTGTTCACGAAACAGCATCTGAACGACTTGCGAAACTAATTGTCGATCCTTTGCTGTCAAGCAAAGGAATACTAGAGCACTCTGCACCTACTTTGACTTCTACAGAATACCAAGCTGCCCTTACATTTCTCCAGCTACAATTAGAAGATGATACGCGCGCTAAAGGCCTAACACGTTTATCTTTTGAAGCACTTGTTCGGACTATACTACGAAACACGCATAGTGAAGCGCGAATGACGCGCACCGAAATATATAGCCGAATTGCTTCAATATTACCTCATCAGCATGAAGAAAGTATAAAATCCTTTACCGACTCTGCATTAAATCGTCTGGTCAAGCGCTTTTTACGACATTGGAAGAAATTCGACGAGTTTTGCCTCACTCACGAGGAATCGCAAAGAGTTAAAGGGAGACTTGCTGAAATTGAGATCGCAAATACAAAGTTCGACGAAATCATTTTGCAAGAACTAGAAAAATACGATAATGTTACCGAAGATAGCGATGCGCTCTGTGAACTTATCCGCTTCACGATTAACAACTTCTTACTTGATCGCGGAGAAATGTTTGCGACTGCTGTTGCAAACGAGAAAGTTGACAGACTAGGATTTCGTGAACTTGAAGACGCAGTGAAAAAGACAGTCGATTTGAAGATACCGAAATGGTCTCCAGTCCGTAGAGGAAATGTAAGGAATTTGATATTAGAGGTTTCGAATAGTCTTTTAGTTGTTCCGCATGACGATCTATTGCGACACCTTCGGTCCAAAGCTGACGCATATACTATGTTTGCCTTTTTAGGTCAAACGCCGGACATACAATCGGCAGCCGGAAAAATGTTTTCCCATGGAACAATATGGTTGGATACGACAATTGCGTTGCCGCTTTTTGCAGAAACATTATTGGAAGTAGGTCATAAGCGATTTACTCAAATGTTGAAAGCCGCATCGGAGGCAAATCTTAAACTGCGAATTACACCAGGTGTTATTGAGGAAATTGAGCGACATATGAACAGGTGTCTAGTGTATGCTAGAAGAGAACAAAATGATTGGACAGGTCGAATTCCCTTTTTAGCAGATTCTTTTTTGCGTTCCGGACAATCACTTGCAATGTTGCCCAGTTGGATTGAGCAGTTTGAAGGACTTGAAAGGCCAGAAGATGATTTATCTGAGTATCTCGAAAAATTTTTTGGTATTCAACGAGAAAGCCTCGAAGAAGATGAACTTAGAGCGCCTGAAGAAGTAAGAAATATCGTTTTTGAAACATGGCGTAGCGCTCACGACAAAAGAAGGTCCAATGACGGCCAGGAACTTGATGAAATTTCCATTCAACGACTTGTGCGACATGATGTCGAGAAC
Organism: Rhodospirillaceae bacterium Spongia-Bin9; assembly: GCA_900197615.1. Classification (GTDB taxonomy): domain Bacteria; phylum Pseudomonadota; class Alphaproteobacteria; order Bin65; family Bin65; genus Bin65. The sequence goes on along the minus strand of FZLR01000009.1, from coordinate 11,409 downwards.
TATCTTGGCGTTGTAGAGCGACGTCGAGATGCCGGACTTTCTCCGTTGGGTTATTCAGATTGGTGGCTTACATTGGATCGAGTTGCCATACAAGTTGATGATAATTTAAAAAGTAATCTTGGTAGAGATGCACCACAAACGCCGTTAATGAGTGCTGATTTCCTTGTCAATTGTTTATCTTTTGGCCCAGTTCGATCAAGGATATCAAAGGAAAGCAGTTCGTTCCTACCGGTATTCTTAGAAGTCGATTTTTTTAGTGAACTTCCGGCCGACCTTTTAGAGGAAGCGACGCGAATAAGGCAAGAATCGAGTGATCTTCCTGAACATATTATTCAGAGACGTGTGCGTGACCACCTTGATGCAGCGAAGAGAAGAAGAGGTAAAGTCACAGAAGAGGGGGTACAATTTGTATTGGATGAAATTGATCGTACGGTGAGGGTGTAGGAAGTGAATTGCGATGGAGTGCGCGTCATATTGAATTGCTCTTGAAAGTGTTGTCAAAATTACTTTATGCTGATTCAGTAAATTTAGTATTGGTTTAGGTCGGTCTACTGCTTTTTTTCTTTCCGTATTTTTCTTAAAGCAATTGTCGCCGGGTGTTCGAAGGATCCTGTCATCGGCGAGCGTGAGTTAGTGTTCTATTCGACATAAGACGAGATCGACCTCGGGAAGCAGCACTATGGTTTTATTCAGCAGGCCCAAGGCGGCGTCTTCAAGACGGATCCAAAACTGTTCCACCTATGTCCGGGAGGTCGGCCGGTGCACCGTCCGGAAGAGCGACCGCACGAAGCTGCCCAACGAGCTCGTCGTCATCAACGACAGCGTGCCGAACGCTTGGGCCTGCCGGGCGGCAAGATTGATTTCAACCGCGGCTTGCTCATGGAATTAGAGATCGAGGCTGAGTTCGCCACCTCACTGTCCAACTAAGTCGTCTACACCTTTGCTTTCATGGGCTAGAGCGTCTTTCGCCCTTTCCCCGACCAGCTGTCCTGAAACTTTAGCCCGGCTTTCCCGCTAGACAGCACCCGGCCGCTGTTCCGGCAGTTCGCCGAACGATCCGGGGTTTTCCGCTGCATAGGTCGACCGGCCGAACGCTCTGACGGCGTGGTAGATCAGCCGGACCTGGCTGCCGGGCACCTTCGCGGCAATCATGGCGGCCCGGTACACTTCGTCGGCGAAGCGACGGTCTTCGTTTCGCGGTTTCCGGTCCGCTTCGTCTTCGAGATACTGCCACGCCACATAGAGAAAATCGTGCACGATCGTGGCCTCCAGGTACGGCCCGATCCGGCGGATTCCGGCGAGGGCGGCAATCGTCGGCGCCGAAACCAGATCGGTCAGAAAACCCGCGGGAACCTCGACCTGCCGTTGGGCGCCACCGTCCAGCCGGAAACCGACCCGGTACGGCTCCGCTACGATATATTCGGCGTCGATGCCGTTGTCCGGCCGCAGCAGCAGCGCCTCGACCTCCCGTCTCAGCACGAGCGGTGTCAGGTAGGTGAAGTCCGCGATCTCCGTCCACGGCTCCTGCGGATAGGGGTTCGGCACCGTGACCATGTCCGTCGCTTCCCTGCCCGGCGGAAAATGAGCATCTTACGCGGTTTACCCTGGCCGACCAGCCGTCGTTTCGACCGTGCGCCGCACCCTTTTCCGTCGTTTCGACCGGAGCGCCGGATCGGACGGCTATCGATGAGGAATTTCGCCCGACCGGCAACGAGCGACGAAATCGGTTCGAAACAGGAACATATAATGTTAGGAGTCTTTTGAACGCTTCCGGCATTCGACCGTAGAGGAGACGCATGACCGCCGCACTGTCCCGCCCGACCGGCGCGTTCCGGCGTATTGGGCCTCTCCCCTTCGCCCTGCTTCTCACCGCCGTTGCCGTCACCGGCTGCTCGAAGAATCCGGTGACCGGCGAGAGGGAGTTTGCGCCCTATTCGACGCGGGACGAGATTAACCTCGGCAAGCAGCATTACGGGCCATTGCAGCAAGCCCAGGGCGGCGCCTTTCGCACGGACCCGAAGCTCGCCGCCTATGTCCGGCGGGTCGGCCGGCGGGTCGCCCGGAAGAGCGACCGCACCAAGCTGCCCTACGAGTTCGTCGTCATCAACAACAGCGTGCCCAACGCCTGGGCGCTGCCGGGCGGCAAGATCGCCGTCAACCGCGGCCTGCTGCTCGAAATGGAGAACGAGGCCGAGCTCGCCGCCGTGCTGTCCCACGAGGTCGTCCACGCCGCGGCGCGTCACGGCGGCCAGGCGCTGACCCGCAACCTGCTGTTCGGCGCCGCGCAGATCGCCATCGCGCTCTCCGGCCGGAAATCGCGCCACATCAACTACATCCTCGGCGGCACCGGCCTCGCCTTCACGCTGATCAACCGCAGCTATGGCCGGGGCGCCGAGCGCGAGGCCGATTTTTTCGGCATGAAATACATGCACAGGGCCGGCTACGACACGCGCGCCGCCGTCACGCTCCAGCAGAAGTTCCTGGCGCTCAGCAAGGGCAGGCGGCAGGACTGGCTGACCGGCCTGTTCGCGACCCATCCGCCGTCGAAGGAGCGGGTCAAAAACAACCGCAAGGCGCTCAAGAAATACCCGCCCGGCGGAGACTTCGGCCGCAAGCGCTACGATGTGCAACTCGCCTGGTTGCGCACGCGCAAGCCGGCCTATGCGGCGGCGGATAAGGCAAAGTCCGCGATGACCCTTTCGCCGGCGAGCGCCCTGCCCCTGATCGAGAAAGCCATCGCCCGGGTGCCGCAGGAGGCGCAGTTCCACGGCCTCAAGGGCCAGATCCTCGCCCGCATGGGCCGTTACGAGGCGGCCGTCGCGGCCTACGACAACGCGATCCGCCGGGACGCCGGGTTCTACGAGCACTTCCTCGGCCGCGGCCTCGCCCGGTCGGCGCTGGGCGACGGCGCCCGGTCGGCAAGCGACCTCAAATACAGCTACAGCCTCCTGCCGACCTCATTGGCCGGATACGCCCTGGGCAACCTCCAGCTGGAAAGCGGCGACCGGTCCGGCGCCAAGAGCCTGTTCGAGGCCGCGGCCAACGCGCGGGACGATGTCGGCGAGGCGGCGCGGGCACGCTATGCGATGCTGGATATCGCGGAGAATCCCGGCCGCTATGTCTCGGCGCGGCCGGTGTTCCGCTTCCGGAGGCTCATCGTGCAGGTGACCAACCGGACGGGCTATCGCCTCTCCGGCATCGCGGTGAGCCTGAGCGGCAGCGTCGGCAACCGCCCGATCTGGAACCGGCTCACCCTGCCGAGCCTGGGCGCCCGCGGCTCCTTCGATCTCGACGCCGGCGTTATCGTCGGCCCGAAGGAAAAGGCAAAGGCCGAAGCCAGGGTCGTCCGCGCCCGCATCCCGGGCGATATCCGCCAGGTGCGGCGCTATTATCCGTAGCGTGTTCGATAGACTCCTACCATTCGAAGGTGGCTGTATTTCGGGGAAGCGGGTCGAACGGCGCCCATTCCGCGCGGTATCTCAATTTTCGCGGTCGATTTGCAATCCGGGATGGCCCAGCGCCGCGCGGGCCGTGACGACCGGTATGCCTTCGACCATGTCCAGAGAGAGCATGTGTTTCTTGTCGCCCGAGACGATGAGGTCGGCCTCACCGGCAATCGCAGCAGCGAGGATCGGATTGTCGTCGGGATCCGGAGACAGATCGACCGACGGCGGCGCTTCGAGAACCAAGGCGCGCGCGCCGATATTCGCAATTATTGCAGCAGCCTCGTCAACGTCGATAAATCGCTGAAGACGCGGCCGGGCGACAACATCGGCGATCTCGGCCAGTTGCGCCTTCGAGGTCAGGAGTTCGAACTCACCGCGCAACCATGCGCGGTACAGCCTGTCTGGCGGCGTATCCCTGGTAATCGGGGCGCCGATCAGGATGTTGGTATCAAGAACTACCCGCACGGACGGCGCCGATTTCTTCGTCGATCAGGTCGAGAATTTCCGTCTGGTCGAACCGCGCGTTGCGCTCCTTGACCTGCCGGACGGTGAGGTCGAGTACGCGGCGGCGCACCGCATCGTCCACGAAACGCGACAGGTCTCCCTTCCTGCCGCCATTTCGCGCCAGAAAGGTGCGGACCATCCGGTCCGTCTCTTCCGGAATGGACAGGTTCCATCGGGTCATGAATGCTCCTATTGCGCATAGGCGCTTGTGCGTTTATACACCCAATCTAAGAGGCGGCTGCATACTCGTCAAATCCCTGGAGGCATCCGGAAAGGGAGCCGCCCCCTACACCAGACGGCTCTGATCGATGGCGGCCTTGATGAAGGACATGAACAGGGGGTGCGGGGCGAAGGGGCGGCTTTTCAGTTCGGGGTGGAACTGGACGCCGACGAACCAGGGATGGCCCTCGAGCTCGACGATCTCCGGCAGGGCGCCGTCCGGCGACAGGCCGGAGAAGCGCAGGCCCGCCGCCTCCAGCTTTTCCCGATAGTTGATGTTGACCTCGTAGCGGTGGCGGTGGCGCTCGCTGATCGTGGTCTCGCCGTAGATGCCGTGGACCTTGCTGCCGCGTGCGAGGCGGGCCGGATAGGCGCCGAGCCGCATCGTGCCGCCGAGGTCGCCGTCGGCCTGGCGCTTTTCGAGCTGGTTGCCGCGCATCCACTCGGTCATGGTGCCGATCACCGGGTCGCCGGTCGGGCCGAATTCGGTCGAATTCGCCTTGCCGATCCCGGCGAGCGAGCGGGCGGCCTCGATCACCGCCATCTGCATGCCGAAGCAGATGCCGAAATAGGGCACGGCATGTTCGCGCGCGAAGCGGGCCGCCTGGATTTTGCCCTCGGCGCCGCGCTCGCCGAAGCCGCCGGGCACCAGGATGCCGTTGACGCCGCCGAGATGGGGGATCGGGTCTTCCTGCTCGAAGATCTCCGAATCGATCCAGCGCAACTCGACCCTGGCGTCGTTGGCGATGCCGCCGTGGGTCAGGGCCTCCTGGAGCGACTTGTAGGCATCCTGCAGGCCGATGTACTTGCCGGCGATGGCGATGGAAACCCGGCCCTCCGGCCGGATTACCCGCTCGACGATGCGCTCCCACTGGCGCAGTTCCGGCGCGTCTTCGTCGAGCCCGAAATAGCGGCAGACCGCCGTGTCGAAGCCCTCGGCGTGGAGCCGCAGCGGCACGTCGTAGATCGTCTCGGCATCGAGCGCCTGGATCACCCGGTCTGGCGCGATGTTGCAGAACAGGGCAATCTTGCGGCGCGCGCCTTCCGGAATCTCCCGGTCGCAGCGGCACAGCAGGATATCCGGCTGGATGCCGAGGCCGAGCAGCTCCTTGACGCTGTGCTGGGTCGGCTTGGTCTTGAGCTCGCCGGCCGACGGAATCCACGGCACCAGGGTGAGGTGGCAGAACATGGAGCGTTCGCGGCCCAGTTCGTTGCCGAGCTGGCGGATCGCCTCCAGGAACGGCAGGCCCTCGATATCGCCGACCGTGCCGCCGATTTCGCACATCACGAAATCGACGCCGTCGGTATCGCGCAGCACCATTTCCCCGATCATGTCGGTGACATGGGGAATGACCTGGACGGTCGCACCGAGATAGTCGCCCCGGCGCTCCCGGGCGAGCACGTCCCGGTAGACCTGCCCGGCGCTGAAGCTGTCGCCCCGGGGGGGGGCGCCCGCCCGGGCCCCCCCGCCGGGCGGGGGGGCCGCCGCTGCGGCGCGCCGGCACGCCGGTGAAACGCTCGTAATGGCCGAGGTCGAGATCGGTCTCCGCGCCGTCGTCGGTCACAAAGACCTCGCCGTGCTGATACGGGCTCATCGTGCCCGGATCGACGTTGAGATAGGGATCGAGCTTGCGCAGGCGGACGGTGTAGCCGCGGGCCTGGAGCAATGCCCCCAGCGCCGCCGAGGCCAGCCCCTTGCCGAGCGACGATGTCACCCCGCCGGTAATGAAGATGAAGCGCGTCATTGCCATGACGGGTCCGCAGCGTAGCATCGACGGCGCGGCCCGAAAAGCCGGGGTAAATTAATCGGGAAGTCGGAGCGGCGCCGGCGACGAAGCCGGGCCGCGGGGCGATGGGGCAATGCGAGTATCGGGCCGGAAGCTTCGGAGAACGGCGCCGGCGCCACCGCTATTGCTTCGGCGCGGGCGGCTCTTCGGCCGGCGCGTTCGAGCTGCCCTGCTGCGCCGCCGGCGCGGTGTTGCCCGTGCCGGTCACGACGCTGGTCGGCGCGCGCTTGTTGCCCGACACGATCGCGAGCCCCATGCTGGTCGCAATGAAGAGCGCGGCGATCACCGCGGTTGCCCGGGTCAGAAGGTTGGCCGTCGCCGCACCGGTCAGGAAGCCGCTCATGCCGCCGCCACCGCCCCCGCCGCCGATGCCGAGCGCGCCGCCTTCGCTGCGCTGCAGCAGCACCACGCCGATCAGCGCGATCGCCAGAACGAGGTGAACGATCAGGAGGACGAGTTCCATTTCCGGTCCGCTGCGGTTCGGGACGGCGTTGCAGTGCGAGCCTCGGGAGAGGCTTCAGCTTGGCGCGCCGGTCGTCGGATGGCCGGCATATAATCGCTCGGCTGCAAAAAAGCCATAAGGATCGTAGCCGCTTGCGCCAACGGGCCGCGCTCCCCGGTGGCCGGGCCGCGCTCCCCGGCGGACCGGCCGCTAGGGCGCTTCGCCCAGCTCGCGCACGATACTTTCCAGCCCGGTCGTGCCCTTGTTCAGCCCGGCCTTCTGGAGGAAGCGGCAATTCTCGCCCAGGCCCCAGATGTTGCTGCTGTTGGCCATGACGCCGCCGTCGACCGTAATGGTCTCGCCGGTGATAAAGCGGGCGTCGTCGGAGGCGAGGAAGGCCGCGGCCGCGGCGATATCCTCGGGCCGGCCGCGGTCGGGCCAGGGCTGGCGCTCGCTCATGTCCGGCAGGCGCGAGGGATCGCCGCCATGGGCGAGCGGCGTGTCGATCAGGCCGGGCGCGACGCCGTTCACCCGGATGCGGTAGGACGCCAGTTCGAGAGCAAGGCTGCGCACCAGATTCATGACCGCCGCCTTGGCCGCCGAATAGGCGTGCGGCCCGCCGCCGCCGGAGAGGCCGGCCACGCTGCCGGTCGCCACGATGGCTCCTCCCGCCGGACGTCCATCGGAACCGTTCGGATTGGCGCGCATCGCCGGGGCCGCATATTTCGCGCCGAGGAACACGCTGCGCACCAGGAAGGCAAAGGTCGTGTCCCACTCCTCTACCGTCGTCTCGGCAACCGGCCCGATGGCGCCGCCGACGCCGGCGTTGAGGAAGGCGATATCGAGCCGGCCCCAATGGGCGGCCGCATCCTCGAAACAGTCCCGCATCGCCGCTTCGTCGGTCACGTCGGCCCGGACATAGGCGGTGCGCTCGCCATGCCCGTTGGCGCGCGCCAGGGCCAGCGTCTCTTCGGCATTGGCGTCGTTCAGGTCGGCGAAGGTGACCCGCGCACCCTCGTTCAGAAAGCGCAGCACCGCCGCCCGGCCGATGCCGCTCGCCCCACCGGTTATGACCGCCGCGCGGCCCCCGAATTCGTTGCCGAACCTGCCTGCCATGTTCCGCTCCGCCGTTCTGAAAATTTGCGTCACCAAGCCCGAAAGTTGCCGCGGGTCAAGGCTTGCCCTTGCCGAACCGCCGCTTCCGGGGCCACTTTGCAGCCGACGCCATCCCCTGCCGCCGGCCCTGCGATGCCCGAGCCCCTGCCGCTGCGCTTCTTCAACACGCGAACCCGCAAGGTCGAGCCCTTCGCGCCGGCCGTGCCGCCGAAGGTGACGCTCTATTGTTGCGGGCCGACGGTCTACAACCATGCCCATATCGGCAACCTGCGGACCTACGTTTTCGAGGACCTGCTGCAGCGCACGCTGCGCATGGCGGGCTACGAGCTGCATCATGTGATGAACATCACCGATGTCGGCCATCTCGAATCCGACGCCGACGAGGGCGACGACAAGATGATGCTGGCGGCGGCGCGCGAGCGCAAATCGCCCTGGGACATCGCCCGCTTCTACGAGGGCGAGTTCTTCCGCCACACCGACATGATGAAGATCCGCCGTCCGGACACGGTCTGCCGGGCGACCGAGCATATCGGTCAGATGATCGCCATGGTTGAACGGCTGGTCGAACGCGGCCACGCCTATGCCGCCGGCGGCAACGTCTATTTCGACACCGCGACCTTCCCGGCCTATGCGGATTTCGCCCGCCTCCGGATGGACGCACAGGAGGCGACCGAGCGGGTCGACTTGGACGAACGCAAGCGCAACCCGGCCGATTTCGTGCTCTGGTTCAGCCAGTCGAAATATCCCAACCAGGTCATGAAATGGGAGTCGCCCTGGGGCGTCGGCTTCCCCGGCTGGCATATCGAATGCTCGGCGATGGCGACCGAGTATCTCGGCGAGACCATCGACATGCATTGCGGCGGCATCGACCATGTGCCGGTCCACCACACCAACGAGATCGCGCAATCCGAGGGTTGCTTCGGCCACCGCTGGGTCGATACCTGGCTGCACGGCGAATTCCTCGTGGTCGACGACGCCAAGATGGCCAAGTCGAGCGGCGATTTCCTGCATCTCGATCGGCTGGTCGAGGCCGGCTACGAGCCGATGGACTACCGCTACCTGCTGCTGACCGGCCACTACCGGGCGCGCCTGAGCTTCAGTTTCGAGGCCCTGGACGGCGCGCGCCAGTCGCTCAGGACATTGCGCAACCTCGCCCACGATTGGAGCTATGCAGCGCGGGATGGCGACGGGGTCCGCAAAGAGGCGCTCGCCGACTGGCAAGAGCGTTTCCGGACTGCGCTGGCCAACGACCTGCATGTCCCGAACGCGCTCGCCGTCGCCTGGAAGATGGCGCGGGACGGCGATCTCGCGCCGGCCGAAAAACTGGCCCTGATGCTCGGTTTCGACACGATATTCGGCCTCGATCTCGCCGCCGCGACCGAAAGCCGGTCCCTGCCGGACGACCTGATGGCGCTGATCGCCCGGCGCGAGCAGGCCCGCGCCGACCGCGACTGGGCAACCGCCGACACGCTGCGCGACGAGTTGCGCGCAAAGGGCGTCGCGATCAAGGACCGCCCCGGCGGCACCGACTGGGAGCTTGTCGGCTGAGCGCGATCCTGGCGGCGGGAGAAATCCGGTATATTTCTTCTGGCGTAGGAAACTCCGATTAAATTGCCTTTTTTCGCCGTTCAATTGGAGCGAACTTTATAGACCCCATAAGAAAATAATTCGGAAAAACCACAAGTAATTCACGCTGTTTCGAACAGTCACTCTGGAAAACGGCAGCGTCATTTCACAAATACAATACTCGATCATTGGCGGCCGGCCGCTCGAACCCAAGGAGCGCCGCCATGTTCTGGATGGAAATCTGCGCGGCCGGACGATGGCCCGGCGCCGCCGCAGCGATGTTCCTGCTGCTTCTCCTGCCTGCGGCGCCGGCAAATGCGGCCTGCGACGGAAACAAACGGGTCGATCATCGGAACGCCGAGTGCCTGGACGCTTGGTGGGACAACCGGGGCGTGCTCAGGAAAAACAGATACCGGGTCCAGAACATGTGCGCGGATTACGGCAAGGTCGTCGCCAAAGTCGATCTCAAGAGCGCCAGGGACCGGACGCTCCATCTCACCAACGGCAACCGGAGGTACGGCAGAACCCTGCACGCGATCCGCGGCGTCTCCTGCTGCGCCGATCTGGGCAATCTGTGCAACCGCTCCGACGTGGTGACCAACGACACCTGCCGCAGGCGGTTCCTGGCGAGCCCGGCTGCGTCTTACTGCATTCCCCGCAGTATCACCGCAAAAGCATCGATTTCGGGCGAAAATTACCGCTGCATGCTCAGCGCCCGCTGCTCAAACAGCCCGGCGGCGAGAATCGGCCCTACTACGTCCCCTCCATGATAACCGTGCAGTGGCTCGACGCACCCAAGGTCAAGAACTGCAACGGCTGGCTGACGCTGGGGGATTGCACGAGGGGCCGGTCGGCCGGATCGGCACTGACGGTGGAAGACGCAGCGGCGCGCGAGGTTCCCGGCGCAACGCTCGGATTCGCGGTAATCCGCGGCGCGCCGGCGTCGGACACGGTTTCCGTCGACTACGCCACCGCCGACGGCACGGCGCGGGCCGGATCCGACTACCGGGCCGCCCGCGGCACGTTGACCTTCGCGCCGGGCGAGACCTCGAAGACCGTGCCGGTGGATGTGCACGACGACGCGATTGACGAAGGTTCCGAGCGCTTCTTCCTGCGGCTGACAAACGCCAGGGGCGCACGCATCGCGGACGGCGAGGCGGTCGGCACGATTTCGAACCGCGATCCGGTGCAGAAAAAGTGGCTGGCGCGCTTCGGGCGCACGGTGGCGGAGCAGACAGTCGATGCTGTGACCGACCGGCTTCTGTCGGGTCCGGCCCGAGGCGCCCGCCGGATCGTGCCGAGCGGCCGGACCGCCAGCCTTGACAACATTGGCAGGACGGATGCCGGCGCCGGAAACCCGACCGATATCCCGCTCCCGGCGGCTCGGTTGCGGCCGGGAAGCGCGTTCCACCTTTCGGGCGCGGCTGACGCCGCCGACGGGCCGGACTGGGCGGCCTGGGGCCGGATCGCGGCGGCCGGCTTCGAGGGTGCGGATGCGGCAGGGCCGAACCGCCTCGCCGTGGACGGCCAGGTGACGACCGGCATCGCCGGCTTCGACCTCTCAGGGGAACGCTGGCTGGCCGGGATCGCACTGTCGGCAAGCGAGAGCGCAGGATCGTATCGCCTGTCAGGCGTAGACCGGGGCCGGATCGCCGGTTCGCTGACCGCGCTGTATCCCTATCTCCGCTTCGACGTCAACGACCGGGTGCAGGCATGGGGGCTTGCCGGCTACGGTTTCGGCGACCTGCGGATATCCCGCCAGGACCGGGCCGCGCCGGCCGTCAGGACCGATATCGACATGCGCCTGTTCGCGGCGGGCTTGCGCGGTGCGCTCCTCGACGCCGGCGACGCCGGCGGCTTCGAGCTGGCGGTCCGGGCCGATGCGTTCCTCGCGTCGATCGAGGCAGACCGGGCGCCCGGGACTGCGGCGACAGAGGCCGAAGCGAGCCGGTTCAGGCTGCTGCTCGAAGGTTCGCGGGCCTACGCACTCGGCAGAGGCCGGCAGACGCTGACGCCGGGCCTGGAAATCGGCCTGCGCCATGACGGCGGCGACGCGGAGACCGGGCTGGGCATCGAAGCAGGCGGCCGCCTGCTCTATTCCGATCCGGCATCCCGCCTGACGCTCGGAATGCAGGGTCGGATGCTGCTTGCGCATGAAGAACGGCGTTTCGGTGCATGGATCGCATCGTTCTCGGTCCGTCTCGAGCCGCGTTCGTCCGGACGGGGCCTGTCGCTGAGTATGATCCCATCGTTCGGCGCCGCACCCTACAGACCCTGTTGGTAGCGACCGTAAATTTCCCATTTGTTGCGACCCAAAATTTCTCACTTT
>FZLR01000181.1 GCA_900197615.1 Rhodospirillaceae bacterium Spongia-Bin9 | reverse complement strand
CTCCTGTTGCAATACCTAAAATCAATCCGATGCCGAGGGACCGGCTACGGACGCTGCCCGGCGGCCTGGCAGCGCTCCAACCACTGGATCGCGGCGGGCACGACGGCCGGGCCGTCATGGGCTGCTCCTTCGACAAGATCGAACCAGGTTGACGACCCGCATCGTTCCAGCGCGCGTTGCAGCCGCTTCAGCCGCACGATCCTGTTCGTCGACTCGTCATTGACGTCCCGGATATAGACGGGATCGCCGGGTTCCTTGGCTATTTCCCAGGTTTCGGTGTCTGCTTCCCCGACGACCAGGTGGATCGGAACTGCCGGCACCGCGTCGCTGTCGAAGCCGATGCCGAAGCGCTCTTCCAACCCGCCGACGCCGGCCGGCCAGACGCGAGCCGGATCCGGCAGGGTGACGTTGCCCGGTGCGCCGATCGATAGCGCCGACAAACGGTGCGGGTGTAAATACAGGAAGCGATGGGCGAACTGGCCGCCGCCGCTGTAGCCGAACAGGGCGAAACGGCTCCTCGCAAGCGGCCAGATTTCAGCGGCCTGATCGATCATGTCGAGCAGCAGCAGGTCGAACCGCACGCCGTGGCCGTCGATCCATTTGTAGCCGTGGACGTCGTCCGCCGCGGCCGCGCCGACGGGAAACAGCGGCGCCAGAAGAACGGTTCCCGTGCGCTCGGCAAAGTTCCGGAACCCGTCGCGGAAATTGTCCCTCCGGCTCGTCCCGTGAATCAGGACGAGCAGCGGTGCAGGCCCATCCTGGGGCAGCGATTTCGGTACATAGAGCGACAGGGCGAAGCGCGGGTCCGCCCGGCTCACCATCCAGGGCGTGAAACCCGTATCGTAGGGAAAGAGGTCCGCCCGCTTCATCGGCCCGCCCGTCCGCCGCATCGAGACGTTCGGAGCGTCGCGCCCGGCCGCGCCGAACGTCTCGCGGCGCGCGCCGAAATCCCCCATAGTGCAAACCTGCCTCGAACCGATCTCCGAGGGTTCCCTGTATGGAAATCAAATGGCTTGAGGATTTCCTGGTGCTCGCCACCACGCGGAGCTTTTCCAGGGCTGCCGAAGAGCGCAACACAACCCAGTCGACGCTGAGCCGCCGCATCCAGCAGCTGGAGGACTGGCTGGGCGTACGCCTGATCGACCGGAGCTCCCAGCCCGTCGGCCTGACCCGGGCGGGCAGCCATTTTTACCGCGACACCGTCGAGATTCTGCGCACGGCCTACCGGGCGCGGGCCGGCGCCCGCCGGATCGGCCTGCAGGGGGCGGAGCCGTTGCGGTTCAGCGCCCAGCATGTGCTGGCGCGCCACTTTCTGCCCCGGCTGCTGACGCAGATCGAGGCACGCATGGAGATCGGCGGCGTCACCCTGCGGTCCGACAATCTCTACAACTGCATCGACGACCTGCTCAACGACGCGGTCGATTTCCTGGTGTGCTTCCATCAGCCGGCGATGCCCGACCTCGTCGACCTGAGCGGCTACGACTTCCTGGTCGTCGGCTCGGAGGAAATGATCCCGGTCTCGCTGCCCGATCAAAGGGGCAACCCCAAATTCGCCCTTCCCGGCACGGCCGGGGCGCCGGTTCCCTGCATCGGATTTTCCTCGGAAAACCCGCTCGGCTGGCACCGCCAGGCGCGCATGACGGCGCAGGATGTCGAACTCCATATCAACCCGGTCTACGAATCGACCATGGGCGAGATCATCCGCGACATGGTCCTGGACGGGCGGGGCATGGCCTGGCTGCAGACCATGCTGATCGGCGAAGACCTCGATTCCGGCCGGCTGGTGCGCGCCGGCGACGCGAGCTGGGACCAGTCCATCGAGATCAGGCTCTTCCGCACCCGGGCCGCCGGGCGGGACAATATCGAGCGCATCTGGGACATGCTGCGCGACAGCGGCCCCGCGCAAAGCCCGCCGGATCGGGGCGCGGCCTAAATTATGCAAATTTTGCATAATATGGCGCAATGCGCCTGGCGATCTGCCGACGGCAAACCCGGCCCATGCTTCGATTTTATTGTAACATTTTCGGTTTGAAGAAAACCCGGCATGTTTGTATGATTTGAGGAAGAGGCATTGGGATTGGCGCTATTCTATCGAAATTTCGCATAACATCAAGGTCGCCGAAATTCCCGCAATGCCAGGTTTCGTGGACGCGGAATGAGAGGAGGAAATCATGTCCGTAATCCGCAAGAGTTTCGCCCCGACCGTCGTAAAGGCGGCCATCGGGGCCGGCCTCGCCCTGTCGCTGGCGGCCGGTGCCGCCGCAGACACGCCGAAGAAAGGCGGCACGCTGGTCATCGGTTCCCCGCAGACGCCGCGGCACTTGAATCCGGCGGTGCAATCGGGTGTCGCCACGGGCATGCCCGGATCGCAGATATTCGCCACACCGCTGCGCTTCGACGAAAACTGGAACCCGCAGCCCTACCTGGCGGAAAGCTGGAAGGTCTCGGCCGACGGCCTGAGCGTGACGCTCAACCTGCGCAAGAACGCGAAGTTCCACGACGGCAAGCCCGTCACGTCGGAAGACGTCGCCTTCTCGATCGACACGATCAAGAAAAACCATCCCTTCAAGACGATGTTCTCGCCTGTCGCGAAGGTCGACACGCCCGATCCTCACACCGCCATCCTGCGGCTGAGCAAGCCGCATCCGGCCATCCTGCTGGCCATGTCCTCGTCGCTGTGCGCGATCATTCCGAAGCATGTCTACGGCGACGGCAAGGACGCCAAGCGGCATCCGATGAACCTGAAACCGGTCGGCTCCGGCCCGTTCCGCTTCGTCGAATATGTCAAGGGCCAGCACATTATCCTGGAGCGCGACCCGAATTTCTTCCTGAAGGGCAAGCCCTATCTCGACAAGATCATCTACAAGATCAACAAGAACTCCAATTCCCTCGCGCTCGGCCTGGAGCGGGGCGATATCCATCTGCGCGCGTTCAACACCAAGTCGCGCGAACTCGGGCGGCTCAAGAAAAACAAGAACCTGGTCGTGACAGCGCAGGGATATGCCGCGATCGGCCCGATCGCCTGGCTGGCGTTCAACCTGAAAAACCCGATTTTGGGCAAGAAGGCCGTGCGCCAGGCGATCGCCTATGCGGTCGACCGCAAGTTCATCAACGAGGCGCTGCACAGCGGGCTGTCGAAGCCTGCCCTGGGCCCGATCGCCATGGGCAATCCGCTGGCGGACCAAAATGCGAAACGCTACGACCTCGATCTCGACAAGGCGAACAAGATGCTCGACGAGGCCGGCTATCCGCGCAAGGACGGCGGGACGCGCTTCCAGGTCACGCTCGATACGCTGCTGTCCCAGCGCGACGTTGCGGAATATCTCAAGCCGCAGCTGAAGAAAGTCGGCATCGACGTCAAGCTCCGGATTCCGCCGGACTTCCCGACCTGGGCCAACTGGGTCAAGAGCCACGAATTCGACATGACCGTCGATGTTGTCTTCAACTGGGGCGATCCGGTGATCGGCGTGCACCGCACCTATGTAACGTCCAACATCCGCAAGGGCGTCATCTGGTCGAACACGCAAAGCTACTCCAACCCGAAGGTCGATGCGCTGCTGGAAAAGGCGGGCGTCGAGCTCGACCCGGCGAAGCGCAAGCAGATCTATCTGGAATTCCAGAAGATCGTGACCGACGAACTGCCGGTCTACTGGATGTACGGCCTGCCCTACCACACGATCTACAACAAGAAGGTCGGCAACCCGCCGCTGACGATCTGGGGCACGATGGGGCCCATGGATAACGTCTACCTGAAATAGGTTGCCGTCCGGATAACGGGCCCGGCAATGCGCCGGGGAGCGGGCCGGTTCGCGCAAGGCGGACCGGCCCCTCTCGCTCCACGGGCGGTTCCCCGCCCGACCTTGGTCGACCCTGCTTGACCGGGCAGGGCGAAACATGCCGAATAGGCATTAGCGGCGAACCGGACGAGAGGCCCTAGGCGGCGATGCCGATCCTGCGACTGTTGCTTGAGCGAATCGCCTACGCCTTCATCGTCGTAACGGCCGTCCTGGTTCTCAACTTCATTCTGGTGCGCCTGGCGCCAGGCGACCCCGCCGAGGTCATCGCCGGCGAATCCGGCGGCATTACGGAAGAAATTCTCGCGGCCATCCGACGCGATTACGGCCTCGACCTGCCGATCCACGAGCAGCTCTGGATTTACCTCGGCAACGCCATACAGGGCGATCTCGGCTATTCCTTCTACTTCAACTCGCCGGTCGTCGAGCTGGTCGTCTCGCGCATGGGGCCGACCATCCTGCTGATCCTCGCCGCGACGGTCATCGCCCTGTTCATCGGCACAACGCTCGGCGTGCTGGCGTCGCGCAATCCCGAAGGCCTGTTCTCGAATTTCCTAACGGTCGCTTCGCTGATCGGCTATTCGGCGCCGGCCTTCTGGACCGGGTTGATGCTGATCATCCTGTTCGCCTTCGTCGTTCCGATATTTCCCATCGCCGGCCTTTACGACGTAACCCTGTCGGTCGGGTTCTTCGGCCGCGCGCTCGATATCGCCCATCATCTGGTGTTGCCGGCCTTTACCCTCGCGATCATCTACATCGCGCAATACAGCCGCCTCGCCCGGGCCAGCATGCTCGAAGTGCTGGGATCCGACTACATCCGCACGGCGCGTGCGAAGGGCGTTGCCGAGAGAGTCGTGTTCTTCAAGCACGCCCTGCGCAACGCCGTCCTGCCGATCATCACGATCACCGGGCTGCATTTCGGCAACCTGCTGTCGGGCGCGGTGCTGGTCGAGGCGGTGTTCAACTGGCCCGGACTCGGGACGCTGGCCTTCGATTCGCTGCTGCGGCGCGACTACACGACGATCCTGGCGCTGCTGTTCTTTTCCGCCCTGATGGTCATCGTCGCCAACCTGGCGACCGATTTCTGCTACCGGCTGGCCGATCCGCGCATCAAGGGCAAGAGGGGCTGAGCCGATGGCCGACCGCCCTGCCGGAACGGACATTCCCGTCGCCGCTGCCGAGAGCCCGGCGCGCGAGGCCTGGCGCATGTTCCTGCGCAACCGGTCGGCGATCCTCGGCCTCGTGTTGCTCGCCGCCATCGTTCTCGTCAGCCTGTTCGGCCCGCCGCTCTACGGCGTCGATCCCTTCAAGATCCAGGGGGCGCCCTTCACGCCGCCGGGCGTCGATCCGAACGTCCCGCTGGGCACCGACCATGTCGGGCGGGACATTCTCGCCGGCATGATCGGCGGCGGCCGGGCAACGCTTGCCGTCGGTGCATCGGCGGCGCTGATGACGGTCGCGATCGGCCTGCTGGTCGGCGCGATGGCCGGCTACTACGGCGGGCTGGTCGACGAGATCCTGATGCGGATCACCGAGTTCTTCCAGGTCCTGCCGTCGCTGATCCTCGCCATGGTGCTGGTCGCGTTGTTCACGCCGTCGCTCTACATGATCGCCATCGCCATCGGGGTGGCGAGCTGGCAATCGACCGCCCGGCTGGCGCGCGCAGAGTTCCTGCGCCTCAAGGAACTGGAATATGTCAAGGCCGGCCGGACTATCGGAGCGACGGACAAGCGCCTGATCTGGGTCGTCATCCTGCCCAACGCCCTGCCGCCGCTGATCGTCTCCGCCACGCTGATCGTCGGCGTCGCCATCCTGTTCGAGGCAGGGCTGAGCTTCCTCGGCCTGGGCGATCCGAACATCATGAGCTGGGGCCTGATGATCGGAAGCAGCCGCGAATACATCTTCGATTCCTGGTGGTCGGCGACCTTCCCCGGCGCGGCGATCTTCCTCTCGGTGCTCAGCGTGAGCCTGATCGGCGACGGCCTGAACGACGCGCTGAATCCGAAGCTGCGGGAGCGGTAATGCCGGCCGCAGAGGATTCTTCGACCCTGCTGGAAGTGCGCAACCTCAAGGTCGATTTCCGGACCCGTAACGGTATCGCGCACGTTCTCGACGGCATCGAATTCAGCTTGTCGAAGGGCGAAATCCTCGGCATCGTCGGTGAGTCCGGCTGCGGCAAGAGCATGACCGCGCTGGCGATCATGGGCCTGATTCCCAGCCCGCCCGGCAAGGTCGCCGGCGGCGAGATCGTCTATCGCGGCGAAAACCTGCTCAGGGCTTCGAAGGAGCGCATGCGCCGGATCCGCGGCAACCGGATTTCCATGATCTTCCAGGAGCCGATGACCGCGCTCAATCCGGTCTTCACGGTCGGCGACCAGATCGCCGAATCGATCGTGCTCCACCAGGGGCTGAGCAAGCGCGCGGCGCTCGACCGCGCAGTCGAACTGCTGCGCGAGGTCCACATCCCGGCCCCGGAGCGGCGCATCGGCGAATTCCCCCACCAGCTGTCCGGCGGCATGCGCCAGCGCATCATGATCGCGATTGCGCTGGCGTGCGAACCCGACATCCTGATCGCCGACGAGCCGACTACCGCCCTCGACGTGACGGTGCAGGCGCAGGTGTTCGACCTGCTGCTGGAACTCCAGCAAGACCGGGACATGGCGATCGTCATGATCACCCACGACATGGGCGTGATTGCCGAAATGACCGGGCGCGTCCTCGTCA
>FZLR01000177.1 GCA_900197615.1 Rhodospirillaceae bacterium Spongia-Bin9 | reverse complement strand
CCGGGGCCGCGCCCCGCCGCGCGCCCCCCCCCCGGGGGGGGGGGCGGGGCGCCCGCCCCCCGGGCGGCCCTGCCGGTAACCGTAAAGGAAAGCTACGACCTGGCCGGTTCGCCCACGACCTGGGGCGTTCGGGAATACAGCGACAATATCGCAGACACGGATTCCGCCGTGGTCGAGAAGTACCGCGCCGCCGGCGCCGTGGTCTTCGGCAAGACGAACGTGCCGTTCATGCTGGCGGACTGGCAGAGCTTCAACGCGATCTACGGCGCCTGCAACAATCCGTGGGACCGGGGCCGCACGCCCGGCGGCTCCTCCGGCGGATCGGCGGCGGCGCTCGCCGCGGGACTCACCGGCCTGGACGCAGGCTCGGATATCGGCGCCTCGATCCGCAACCCGGCGCACTATTGCGGGGTCTTCGGCCACAAGCCGACCTGGGAGATCGTCTCGGACCGCGGCCAGGCGCTGCCGGGAAACATAGCCCCCACCGACATCGCCGTCGTCGGCCCCCTGGCCCGGTCGGCGGCGGACCTGAAGCTGGCCCTCGGCCTTCTGGCCGGCGCCGACGGCCCGGCCGCCCGGGGCTGGCGGCTGTCGCTGCCGGGGCCGCGCCGGCAACGCCTGCAGGACTACCGCGTCGGCGTCCTGCTGAACGATCCGCAGGCGGAGGTGGAGCAATCCTACCGGGACGCCATCGCCGCGCTCGCGCGCTGGCTGGAAGGCGAAGGCGCGGCCGTCGAGATCGGCGCCAAGCCCGACTTCCCGACCGGCGAGGCGATGGAGGTCTACACGATGTTGCTGCGCGCCGAGACATCCAAGCCGATGAGCGACGCGGCGATGGCGCAGGCGCACGAGGACCTGAGCCGCCTCCCGGCGGACGCGATTCCCTACCGCCGCCGGATGCTGGAAGCCCAGACCATGCTGCATCGGGACTGGCTCAAGTGGAACGAGCGCCGCTACGCGCTCATGGCCGGCTGGGAAGCGTGGTTCGAGACCTACGACCTGCTGCTCTGTCCGGCTGCGTCGTCGCCCGCCTTTCCGCACGACCGGGCGGGCGAGCGCCATGACCGGACGATTACCGTCAACGGCAAGGCCCAGCCGGTCGTCGACCAGCTTTTCTGGGCCGGCTACAGCTGCGGCTACTACCTGCCCGCGACCGTGGCGCCGATCGGACTGGCGGACGGCCTGCCCGTCGGCATCCAGATCGTCGGACGCCGGTACGACGATCTGACCTGCCTGCACATGGCCGGGCTGATCGAGGAAGGCTACTACCGCTTCGCGCCGCCGCCGGGGTACTGAAGCCGGCGGCTAAGTCCGGCTACCGGTATCGCGCGAGGTCGGCGCGCTCGAAGGGGCGGATATCCGAAACGCGGCCGGTGCGGACTTTCTCGGGCCATTCCGGATCGGCCAGGATCGCCCGGCCGACGGCGGCGAGTTCGAAATCGCCCCGCGCCAGGGCTTCGACGACCGGGCCGAGGTCGGCGACGTTCGCGTCGATCTTCACCTTGTCCCGGAAGAACTTCGATTGGTGCGGCCGGTCGAGGCCGATGCTGCCGACGGCGATCGCCGGCCGGCCGGACAGCTGGCGGGTCCAGGCTGCGAGGCTGCGCGGATCGCCGGGAAAGGCCGGTTCCCAGAACCGCCTCGTGCTGACGTCGAACCAGTCGACGCCGGCGCCGACCAGGCGATTGAGCAGGGTCTCCAGCTCCTCCGGCGTTTCGGCAATCCGGGCGTCGTAGTCGGTCATCTTCCATTGCGAGAAGCGGAAGACGATGGGGAAATCCGGGCCGACGGCATCGCGGATCCGTTCGACGACGAGGCAGGCGAAGCGGCAGCGGTCGGTCATCGTGCCGCCGAACCCGTCAGTCCGCGGATTGGATTCGGGCCAGAAGAACTGGTCCATCAGGTAGCCGTGGGCCCCGTGCAGCGCCACGCCGCCGCAGCCCATCTCGCGCACCGTGCGGGCGCATCTGGCGTAGGACCCGGCGATATCCTCGCAATCCCGCTCCGACATCGCCTTTACGACAACCTCGCCGGCCTCGACGATCTCGCGCGGCCCGTAGCCGGGCACGGCCGGATCGTCCGGCATGCCGAGGCGCCTGACCTCGCCGACATGCCAGAGCTGCGGCACGAAGAGCGCGCCGGTCCGGTGGATTTCCGCCAGCACGCGCTGCCATCCGCGCAAGGCATCCCGGCCGAAGAAATGGGGGATGTTGTCGTAAGCCGCGCCTTCGTGGGCCTGGGACGACGGGTGGTCGATGAAGGCGCCCTCGCTGAAGATCAGCCCGGCGCCGCCTTCGCCGCGCCGCCGGTAGTAGGCCGCAACCTCGTCGGTCGGCACGCCGGCGGGGGAGCGCTTGCGCGTCATCGGCGCCATGACGATCCGGTTGCGCAGGGTGGCCGCGCCGAAGCGCTGCGTCTCGAACAGGATATCGGCAGGCGCGTTCATGCTAGACAGCCCGGCACGGCGGCGTGCATCGAAGGGAGCAGCCCATGAAAATCGGCTTTGTCGGGCTCGGCCTGATGGGCCAGCCCATGGCCGGCCGGCTGATCGAGGCAGGCCACGAGGTCCATGTCTTCAGCGCCAACGCGGAGGCGGTCGAAACCATGGTCGCCAAAGGCGCGGTTGCGGGCGGTTCCGTGGCCGACGTTGGCGGCAGTGTAGAGATCTTCTGTTCCTGCCGGGTGACGCCGGAGCAGTCGCGCGAGGTCTTCACCGGGCCGGACGGCGTGCCGGCCGCGACGGCCGTACCGCCCGTCTGCATCGATTTCGCAACCATCGACCCCATGACCTCCCGGGAGATCGGCCGGACGCTGGCCCCGGCTGGGGCCGACTATATCGACGCGCCCGTGAGCGGCGGACCGAACGCTGCCGCGGCAGGCACGCTCAGCATCATCGCCGGCGGCGCACGGCCGGCGGTCGAACGCGCCGGCCCGGTCTTCGACAGTCTCGGCAAGCGGACCTTCCGTATGGGCGGGATCGGCACGGGGGTCACGGCGAAGCTCTGCAACAACCTGATCACGATAACCAGCCATGCCCTGATCGCCGAGGCCATGGTGCTGGGCGCGAAGGCCGGCATCGACGGGCACGCCCTCTACGAAGTCCTGTCGCAGAGTACCGCTTACAGCCGCACGCTGGAGCGGGTCGTGCCCGGCCACTTCCTGCCGCGCAACTTCGAGGCGGCGGCATCGGTCGAAAACATTATGAAGGACCTTCGGGGCGCGCTCGACCTGGCGGAAGCCGAAGGCCTCCGCCTGGCGCTGGGCGAAACCGCCATGACCCTGTTCGCCGAAGCTGCCGCGCGCGGCCATGCCGGCGACGACATCGCCGCAGTCATCCTGCCGATGGAGGCCGCCGCCGGCGTCAGCGTGGGAAGGGCCGGATAGCGACGGGGTAACGATCTGGAGAGCGGGCATTGGCCGGGACACTGGCACATCCGGTCGGACAGGTGCGAGCCAATTTGCAATATCCGTTCGGGATCGCGATATCTGTTCTGCCACGACGCCGTCGCCCGGTCAGTACGGAGAAATCCAAGGTGATTCGAACCCGCCATGCAATGCGCCTTCTGCCGATTTTTCTGCTGCTCTCCTGTTCGGGTGCGAGTCTGGCCGAGACCGGGAAGACCCGGCCGTCGCCTTATGCCGGCCAGGACGCCCGCTCGATCAAGAGCCTTTCGGAGAAGGACCTGGCCGAACTCAGGCGCGGCGGCGGTTGGGGCCTTGCCAAGGCCGCGGAACTGAATGGCATCCCGGGCCCTGCCCACCTGTTGGAACTGAAAAACGACATTCCGCTAACGGCGGACCAGATTTCGGCTGTGACAGGCATCTTCGACCGAATGCGCGCAGACGCCATCGCTGCGGGGATGCGCCTTATCGCCGGCGAGCGGGCGCTGGAGCAGGCGTTTCGCCGCCGGACTCTGTCCGACGATGGCCTGCGCAGTATGCTGGCGGATATCGCACGGGCCCGGTCGGCGCTGCGCTACGTTCATCTGTCGGCGCACCTGAAGACGTATCCGTTGCTCACGGGAAACCAGGTTGCGCGATACAATACGCTTCGAGGCTACGGCGCCGATCCTTGCGCCAATGTGCCGAAAGGGCACGATCCGAAGCTGTGGCGCAAGCACAACAGCTGCGATTGAAACTCCCGATCCGCCCGGCCGGCAAGCGCCGGGGGATCGCCCTGTCGGATGGCCATTGGCTGAACACTCGGCTTTCGACCGTCGGGCTTCACAATTCCGGTGGCGATGCATAGCATGCGCGTCGAGATACAGCGTGCGCGGTGCAGGAACCGCGCCGCTTCGCGAACTACAGCGGGAGACGAAGCCATGCCGGATGAGGGGGGATGTCCGTTCTCCGATAGCGGAACTCCGCCCCCCTTCCCGTTCCGGCGCGACCGGCAGTTCGACCTCCCGGAAGAATACGCCCTCGCCCGGCAGACTTGCCCGGTTGCGGCCGTTACCCTGTGGAACGGCCAGCGCGCCTGGCTGCTGACGCGCTACGCGGACTACCAGAAGGTCCTGCTCGACGAGCGCTTCAGCGGCGCGTTCGCGCGCGAAGATTTCCCGACCGTCACCGAGGCGCGCCGGGCCATCGACAAGCTGGAGCGCGCCTTCGTCGGTATGGACAACCCGCGCCACGACCGTTTCCGGCGCATGTTCACCCGCGAGTTCACGACCAAACGGATGTTGGCCCTCAAGCCGCAGATCGAGCGGCTGACCGGCGACCTGCTCGACGCCATGGCCGAAAAGGGGCCGCCCTGCGACCTGGTCGCCGACCTCGCCGTCGAATTGCCGGCGCTGGTGATGTGCGAATTGTTCGGCTCGCCCTATGAGGACCGTACCTACATCCTGAAATGCGCCGCCGGCCGGCATGGCCTCTCCCAGTCGGCGGACGAAGCCGCGCAGTCGGCCAACGACCTGGTCCAGTATTGCCGCGACCTGATTGCGGCCAAGGAACGCGCGCCCGCCGACGACATGCTGGGCCGGGTGATCCGGGACCATGTCGCGCCGGGCGACCTGAATCGCGAGGACCTGGCCAACATCTGCTCGATGATCCTGCGCGCCGGCCACGATACGACGACGAACATGATCTCGCTCGGCGTCGTGCTGCTGCTCGAACATCCGGACCAGCTTGCCGCCTTCAAGGCCGATCCGTCGCTCACCGAACCGGCGGTCGAGGAGTTGCTGCGCTATCTGTCGCCGGTCCAGTTCGCGCCCCGGCGCGTCGCGCTGGAGGATGTCGAGATCGGCGGCATGACGATCCGCAAGGGCGACGGCGTGTTCGCCCTCTCGCCCTCGGTCAACCGCGACCCGGACGAATTCCCGGACCCGGACCGCTTCGACATTACCCGCCGGACCAACCACCACATGTCTTTCGGCTTCGGCATCCACCGCTGCCTCGGTCAGGGGCTGGCGCGGGTCGAGCTCCAGGTGGTGTTCCGCAAGCTGTTCGAGCGCTTCCCGGACCTGCGCACGGCCGAGCCGCTGAACCGGCTCGCCTTCAAATACGATTCCCAGATTTACGGCCTCTACGAACTGCCGGTGGTCTGGTAGTCCGCGGCGCCTGCCGGTTCGGCACCATCGGTTCGGCACCATCGGTTCGACCCTGTCGGTTCGACCCTGTCGGTTTGACAAGGTGCACCGGCGCACCATAATCCCGAAGCGACGCGCCGGCGCCCGGCGCCGCGAGCGAGGAAAGGCAAGGCGATGAGTTTGCAAGGAGCGACCGGCGTCCGCGAGGCAGACCTGCCGTGGGTCGATATCGGCGTCCGGCCGGGCTACAACCAGCGCTACCGGGGTTTCTTCGACAAGGACCGGCGGATCGCCGCCCGGATCGGCAGCCTCTACGCCGAGCCCTACTATCATTCGCCGCGCCATCGGCACACCTTCCAGCAGGTGCGCTATGTGCTGTCCGGCAAGATGAAATACGGCCGCGAGGTCTACGAAAAGGGCGACTGCCTCTATATCCCCGAAGGCGCCTATTACGGCCCGGTCAAGCCGGTCGAGAGCGGCGAGCAGCTCCATTTCGCCGACATCCAGTTCGAGGGCCCGTCCGGCATTCCCTATCCCGAGCCGGACGAGGTGGTGGACGCCCAGCGGCGCCTCGCAGAGACCGGGACGTTCGAGGAAGGCGTCTACACCTTCCCCAGCGGCCGCAAGCGCGACGCCTACGAGGCGATCCTTGAGGAACTGACCGGCGAGCGGATCGAGTATCCCAAGCCGCGGCTCAACAGCTATATCGTGCTGCGCTCATCCGGTATGCCCTGGCGGCCCCATGCCGCCCTGCCCGGCGTCGAAGCCAAGGACCTGGCTTATTTCTTCGACTGCGGACCGAACATCAAGATGGCGCGGATCGCGGCGGGTTCCGCCCTGCCCGGCGCCACGCCGGCCGGCCATCGCGCCGTCTTCCTGCTCGAAGGCGACCTGTCCTTCGGCGGCGCGGCGTACGATACGCTGTCCTATTTCATCCTGCCGGGCGGCGAGGAACATCCGACGCTCGAAGCGGTTTCGGATGCGACCCTGTTGACGATCGGCTGGAGCCCGACCGGCGACAAGGTGCCGTTCGACCTGTTCTGAGCGGGACGCGCCTCCCGTGCGTATCGCCAATCTCGTCCATCGCGACATCGGGCATCGGACCCTTGCTTTTGTCGACGACGCCGGCGGCGCGTTCCCCGTCCCGGCTTCGGCAGAAGCCACGGGCGCGGCATTGCCGGCGGCGCTGACCGACCCCCTGGGCTATCGCTGGCTCGCCCCCGAAGGCCGGGCCCGCCTCGCCGAGGTCGGGGCGCGGCTGGAC
>FZLR01000033.1 GCA_900197615.1 Rhodospirillaceae bacterium Spongia-Bin9 | reverse complement strand
TATCCATGCTGGGCGACAGGGTCGGCTTCACGCCGCGGATTTCCATCGCGTTTTGCCGGAAGAAGCGGGTGAGAATGTCGTTGGCGTTGCTGCCGACGATCAGCCTGTCGACGGGAAGCCCGCATTGCGCGGCGCCGTAGCCGGCGAACACGTTGCCGAAATTGCCGGTCGGCACCGCGAAGGAGACCGGCCGCGCCGGCGCGCCGACCTGCCCCCCGACTTGAAGGGCGGCGTGAACGTAGTAGACGATCTGGCCCATCACCCGGGCCCAGTTGATCGAGTTCACCGCGGAGAGATTGACCCGGTCGCGCAGGGAGTCGTCGGCGAACAATGCCTTCACCATGTCCTGGCAATCGTCGAAGGTGCCCTCGACGGCGATGTTGAAGACGTTGCCGTCGGGTACCGTCGTCATCTGCCGGCGCTGCACCTCCGAGGTCCGGCCCGCCGGGTGCAGCATGAAGATGTCGATGGCGTCCCGGCCGGCGCAGGCGGCGATCCCGGCCGGGCCGGTGTCGCCGGAGGTCGCGCCGACCACCGTGATCCGCTCGCCGCGCGCGGCCAGCACGGCATCGAACAGCCGGCCGACCGGTTGCAGGGCATAATCCTTGAACGCCAGGGTCGGGCCGTGGAACAGCTCCTGGAGATAGAGGCCGTCTTCGAGCGGGACGAGCGGTGCCACGGCCGGATCGTCGAAGCCCGCATAGCTCGCTTCGGCCAGCGCCGGCAGGTCCGCCGCCGCGGCGGAGCCGGCCATGAAAGGCGCACAGATTTCCGCCGCCAGCCCGGCATAAGACAGGCCCCGCCAGCCTTCGAGCGTTTCGGCTGTCCAGACGGGCCAGGCATCGGGCACATACAAGCCGCCGTCCCGCGCCAGGCCGGCGAGCAGGATATCGTCGAAGGCGGCCGGCAGCGCCGCGCCGCGGGTGCTGACATAGGAAAAAGCCGGTCCGGTCATTCCAGCACCGTGGCCTCGCCGGTCTCGGGATGGAGCACGGCGAGCAGCCCCTCGGCGATCGAGAAATGGGCGCCGTGCAACCTGAGCAGGTTGGCGTTGATGGCATCCCGGACGAAGGGAAAGGTCAGCAGGTTATCCATCGAGTTGAGGATGGAGGCGTATTCGAACGCCGTTTGCAGGCCCGGCCCCTCCTTCGGCGCCTCGGCGGGGAGGTGGGCATAGGCGCCCCTGGCAATCGCAATCCATCTGCCGATGAAGGTCGGCTTGCCCGGCTCGGCGAACCGGCCCTCGATGAAAGCCCGGATGCCGCCGCACTGTCCGTGGCCCATCACGACGATATCGCTGACGCCGAGGCCCGTAATCGCATACTCGATGGCCGCGCTGGTGCCGTGGTTGATGCCGGCCGGCTCATAGGGCGGCACCAGGTTGGCGACATTGCGCACAACGAAAAGCTGGCCGGGCGCAGCATCGAAGATCGCCGCCGGATCGACCCGGCTGTCGCAGCAACCGATGACCATAACCGGCGGATGCTGGCCTTCGGCGAGCGCCCGGTACGTCCCGAGATGGCGGGCATAGTGATCGCTGCGGAACCGGGCGTAGCCTTCCGTCAGAATGGCCGGCAGGCGGGGTGCAGGGCCGCTCATGCCGCTCAACCGGCCCGCCCGGCCAGCCAGTCTTCGCACAGCTGGCGGGCGATCGAATCGCGGCGCGGCAGCTTGAACTCCTCGCTGCGCCTGCCGATCTGCTCGATCACCCAGTCGCGCTCGAACCAGGCGGCCAATTCAAGCTCATCCGTGTTGACATCGAGTTCGTCCGACAGCGCCCGGGCGTGAAATCCGAGCATGAGCGAGGTCGGGAACGGCCAGGGCTGGGAGGAGTGATAGCGCACGTCGTGGACCCGCACGCCGGATTCCTCGAAGACTTCGCGCGCTACGGCCATCTCCAGGGTTTCGCCGGGCTCGACGAAACCGGCGAGCGTCGAATGCATCCCCGGCGGCCATGTCTTCTGCCGGCCCAGCAGGCATTTTTCGCCATAGGTCACCAGCATGATGACGGCCGGATCGGTCCGGGGGAAATGGCTGGTGCCGCACTTCTCGTCCGAACAGACGCGCAGATGGCCGCCGTCCTTCGGCCGGGTTTCGTTGCCGCAAACGCCGCAGAACATGTGCCGCCGGCGCCAGGTCAGCATCCCGCGGGCATAGGCCAGCAGGTTGCCGTGCTCCCGGTTCATCATCGGGCCGACGAAGCGCAGGTCGAGAAACTCCGCCCGATCGGCCCGGACGCCGCAGATAGCCTCGGCCTCCGTCTGCTCGAGCCGGGAGAGGTCGCTGGCGAAGTAGGCCAGCCCGCCATGCAGGCCGAGAAAGAGCGGTTCGTCGCCCCGTTCTAGCAGTGCACCGAACCGTTCGGTCGGCAGCAGGGCGGCTTCCGGCGGATCCTCGGGCGGCGCGCCCGGATCGATCAGGTTGCGCGAGCGCCAGACCGGCACGAGGCGGCCCCGGAGGCCGTGCAACTGCGCCTCCAGCCAGGCCGGGTCGGCGCGCCGGACCGACGCCCGGTCCAGCGTGCTCCAGGCGTAGAAATTGTCGTCTGAACGGGAAAGACGCAGGCGGTCGGACATGATCGTTAAGTGGCACAGGCGGCCAACGAGGGCAAATGAGCTGCGGGCAATCGGCCCCTCCGGATCGCGCCGCCGGACGCCTCAACTCCCGCGGGGATCGTAGCCTTCGAACGCGGCGATGGCGTCGATCAGCTTCTCCGGCACCGGCTCGGTCTTGTGGGTCTGCTGGTGAGTGTTGACCCAGACGACCTCGCCGGTCGCGCGCAGGTCGTCGCCGGCGCCCTGGAGGAAGATCGCCGGATCGAAGGCGATGCTGGTCCGGCCGATCCGCCGGGTGCGGATGCAGATGTCGATTATCTCGTCGTAATGGATCGGCGCGCGGAACTCGACCATCGCCTTTACCAGATGGAAATCGCAGCCGGTCTCCGGATCGCCGCCCAGCGGATAGTCGTAGCCGATGGCGCGGATATATTCCGTGATCCCGATATCGTACCAGGTGAGGTAGTGCGCATTGTACGCCACGCCCTGGCCGTCGATTTCCGCGTAGCGGACGCGCAGCGGATGGTAGAAGCGGAAATCGGCGCGGGCCGGGCTCGTCATCGGGCGTCGATGCTTTCCTGTCGCTCGGGAACCGGCGCGGGCCGTGTGCCGGACGCCACGCTCAGTGCAGCTTGCCGGGCAGTTCCTTGATCGCCTGATCGACCAGCCCGGCGGCTTTCTTCTCGTCGAGCCGGTCTTCCAGCAGTTTGCGGGTCGCGGAAACCGCCAGGTCGATCGCCGTGTTGCGCACCTCTGCCTGGGCCGCGGCCTCGGCCTGGGCGATGCGGTCGAGCGCCTGCTGCTCGCGCCGCTTCAGGGACGCGGCGAGGTCTTCCTCCGCCCTTGCGCGCAGGCGCACCGCCTCTTCCTCGGCCGCGCGCAACATGCCCTCGGTTTCCTGGAGGGCGTCGCGCTGCTTGCGCTGATAGTCGGCGAGCAGGCTCTGGGCCTCTTCGCGCAGGCGCTGGGCTTCGTCGATCTCGGTGCGGATCGCCTCGGCCCGGGCGTCGAGGGCGCCGGTAACTGCGCCGCGCGCTTTCCACACCATGAACGCGACGAAGATCGCGAAGGCGATCAGGACCCAGAAGGTCGCCCCGCCGAAATCGAACAGGTCGCCGAGCCAGCCGCCGACCGAAGCGGTTTTTCCGCCGGCGAGCAGAAGGGCCGAATCTGCGATTGCGAACGGTGTCATCGCGCCGGTTCCTTACGGGCCCGAAGCCGCATCGACGGCGTCGGCCGCTGCCTTGCGGGCGATCCGTCCGCCGATCAGGCGCTGGGCGGCGGCCTGGACCACATCCACCGCAACCTCCCGGATATTGCCGACGGCTTCGTCGCGGGCGGCATCGATGCGGGCTTCGGCGCCGGCGATATCGCCGGCGAGCTTTTCGGCCGTTGCCCGATGCGCCGTGGCGGCCTGCGCCTTGGCGTCCTCGGCCGCGTCGCGAATCACCGACTGGGCCTTGTCGCGGCCCCCGGCCATCGCCGCTTCGTATTCGGCGAGAACCTGCTCGGCCTCCCCACGCAGGGTCTGCGCCCGGTCCAGATCGCCTTCGATCCGGTCGCGCCGGGCCTCCAGGGTCGCCTGGATCTTCGGCAGCGCGATCGTACGCAGCACGACGAACAGAACGACGAAGGCCATCACAAGCCAGACGACCTGCGAGAGGAAAGTATCGATCTGTTGCAGTTGCGGCATCGCCGATCTCCGCGCCAGGGCGTGTTCGAACGGGTCGGGCTTCAGGCAGGGCGGACGCGGGGCGCCCGCTACGGAAGCCGGCTGCTATCCGAACAGGATGACGAGCGCGATCACCAGGGCGAACAGGGCGATGGCTTCGACGAGCGCAAAGCCCAGCATCGTCATGGTGAAGACTTCGCCGCGGGCGGCCGGATTGCGGCCCACCGCCTGGATGAAGGCGGCGAACACGTTGCCGATCCCGATGCCGGCGCCGATCACGCCGATCACGGCCAGGCCGGCGCCCAGGAATTTTGCAGCTTCAACGTCCATTCTCAGGTCCTTTCCGCGGAATGTTCGGGCCCGTCGCGCCCGCTCCCGGAGCCCTTCCCCGGTTAAGGTGGCTCTAGTGAAGGTGGAGCGCGTCGTTGATGTACAGGCAGGTCAGAATTGTGAAGACGTAGGCCTGCAGGAAGGCGATCAGGATTTCCAGCCCGGTCAGCGCAACGATAAAGAGCAGGGGCACGACGCCCGCGGCGCCCAGCGCGACCACGAAACCGGCAAAAACCTTAAGCAGCGTGTGTCCGGCCAACATATTGGCGAAGAGTCGCACAGACAGGCTGACCGGACGCGAGAGATAGGAAATCACCTCGATCGGGATCAGCAGCGGCCACATCAGTTTCGGCGCCCCCGGCGGTACGAAGAAGCTGAAAAAGCGGATGCCGTGCTTGAAGATCGCCAACAGGGTGACGAAGAGGAACACCGCCAGCGCCATGGCGAAGGTCACGACGATGTGGCTGGTGAAGGTAAACGCGCTCGGGATCATGCCCAGCAGGTTGCCGAACAGGATGAACATGAACAGGGTGAAGATCCACGGGAAGTACCGGCGGCCTTCGTTGCCCACCGTCTCCTTCAGCAGCCCGGCGACGAATTCGTAGCTCAGCTCCGCCATCGACTGCCACCGGCCCGGCACCAGCCGGCCGCGGCTCATGCCGACGACGAGGAACAGGCTGATCGACAGGACCGTAATCAGCATCGCCAGCGAGGAATTGGTGAACGACAGGTCGGCGCCGCCGATGTCGATGCTGACCAGCGGCTTGATCGTGAACTGATCGAGCGGACCGTTTTTTTCGCCAGCCACCGGTCATTCCCCTTTGCGTTCGTCCCGCTCCGCCGCGCCGGCCTCTTGCGCGCGCTCCGGATCGGCATAGCCCACGGCGTGGCCCAAACCGCTCATCGTCCGGTAGACGTTCACGATCCCGGCGGCCGCGCCGAGGAAGAAAAAGACAATCATCAGCCAGGGCTTTGTCCCCAGCCACCAGTCGAGCCCGAGCCCGATGGCGACCCCGACGGCGAGGCCGGCCACCAGTTCGGTGCCGATGCGCAGCGCCAGGCCGATCCCCTTGCCCCGGTCGGTCCGGTCCTCGGCGTCCCGTTTGCCGCCGCGGCCCGCCCGATTGCTTTCGCGCCTTTGCTGCGCTTTGCGCAGCCGGGCATCGAGCCGGTCGAGAGACGGAGGACGGTCCTGTTGCGCCATGGCGCCGCCTCCACGCGGCACGGCCCGCGACGGCGGGTCTGCCCTCCGACGGAACCGTGGGACAGCCGGATAAAAACCGGCCGGAAACGTCGGCAAACTAGGGGGAGACCGCGAAAGCTGTCAATCGGCGCGCCGGCGGATACTCGGCAGTCCGATACCGGTTAACCCGCTGATTTTCGCTAATAAACCGGGCGATGCGACATTATTTAAGCCGTCTCCCGCAGCGCCTCCGCTTCGCGCAGGTCGACGGAGACCAGTTGCGAGACGCCGCGCTCGGCCATCGTCACCCCGTAGAGCCGGTCCATGCGGGCCATGGTCAGCCGGTTGTGGGTCACGATCAGGAAGCGGGTGCCGCTCTCTTCGGCGATGTCCTCGACCAGGGTACAGAAACGGTCGACATTGTTGTCGTCGAGCGGCGCGTCGACCTCGTCCAGGATGCAGATCGGCGCCGGATTGGTCAGGAACACGGCGAACAGCAGGGCGATGGCGGTGAGCGCCTGCTCGCCGCCGGACAATAGCGACAGTCTCTGCAGCCGCTTGCCCGGCGGGCTCGCCATGATCTCCAGGCCGGCCTCGAGCGGGTCGGGAGCTTCGGTCAACGACAGATGGGCCCGGCCGCCGCCGTAGAGCCGCGTGAAGAGGGCCTGGAAATGCCCGTTGACGGTATCGAAGGACGCGAGAAGCCGTTCCCTGCCCTCGCGGTTCAGGGTGGCGATCGCCCGGCGGAACCGTTCGATCGCGCCGATCAGGTCGTCGCGCTCGGTTTCGTATTCCTCGATCCGGTCGCCCAGCTCTTTCGATTCCTGCTCGGCGCGGTGATTGACCGGGCCCATGCCGTCGCGCTCGCGCAGCAATCGTTCCAGCCGCCGTTCCGTATCCGCCTGGGACGGCAGCGGCTTTTTCGGATCGTGTTCGGCGATGCCCAGCAGGGTGTCCGGGCGGCAATCGAGGCGTTCTGCACAGCGCTCCGAGATCTGCGCGACCGTCTGCTCGGTCTGGCTGACAAGGCCCTCGGCCAGGCCGCGGCCCTCGCGCGCCTCGGCGAGCGCCCTTTCGGCGTCGCGCAGTTCGCGGTCGATGCCGGCGAGCGCCGACTCGGCCTCCGCCAGCGCCGCCGCGGCCGAGGTGCGCGCAGCATCGCTCTCGGCGACCAGGGCATCCGCGGCAGCCTGCCGGGCCGCCAGGTCGTCGGGCATGCCTTCGATCTCTGCCACTTCGGCAGCGATCCCGCCGCGCCGCTCTTCCAATGCCGCCAACTGGGCTTCGCCGCCCTCGATTCGCCGGCGCCAGCGCGCCGCGTCTTCGCCGGCGGCCGTCCGCCGCCGCGCACGCCCGGCCGCATCGGCTTCGAGCCGGTTGCCGGTCTGCTCCTTGCCGGCCAGTTCCTGGCGCAGAGCGGCGAGCCTGTCGCGCATGTCCGAGAGCTGGGCCTGCGCGGCGCTGTCTTCCGGGATGGCGTCGAGCGCGGCCTGCGCCTCGACCAGGGCAGCGGCGGCCTCCGCCCTTTCGCTTTCCAGCAACGCCAGCGTTTCTGCAACCGCATCCAGCCGGCTGCGCCGCGACACGACCGCCTCGTTGAGCGAAGCCAGCGCCGCGCGGCGCGCGTTGAGCAGGTCGAACGCCTCGCGGACGGCTGCGTTCGCGCTGCGCATGGCGTCGTCGGCAGCGTCCGCATTGGCCCGGGCAGTCTCCAGATCGGCGCGCGCCGCGGCTACCTGCTTCTCGACGGCGACGGCATCCCGGCCGATGGCGTCGAGCCGGTTCTGCTGGGCCAGACGCTGGGCCGCAGAGGTCGGCGCGCCGGCGGCGGCGGCGAAGCCGTCCCACCGCACCATGCCGCCCTCGCGGGATACCGCGCGCTGCCCCTGGGCGAGCAGCGGCGCGATCGCTTCGAGCAGATCGGAATCGTCGACCACGGCGATCTGGTCGAGCCGGCGGGTCAGCGCGGGCGGCGCGTCGACGAACCAGCTCAGCGGCCGGGCGGCGCGCGGCAGGTCCGGGCCTTCCTCACCCGAGTCGGCGCCTGCTTGCCAGCGGATCGCTTCCGCCGCGCCGACCCCGGAATCTACGGGAGCATCGAGATCGTCGCCCAGCGCAGCGCCGAGCGCGGCCTCGTAGCCGGCGGTGACCCGGATATCCTCGATCACCGGCCTTGTATCGCCGGCGGCCCGGCGTTCCAGCAGCGCGGTCAGCGTATCGGCCTCGGCGCGCAGGCGGGTCAGCGTCTCGTTATGGGCTTCGAGAATGCCGCGCGCCCGTTCGACCGCTTCGGCCGTGTTGTCGCGCTCGGTCTCCGCCCGGTCGGCCGCGGCCCGGACCCGCGCGATTTCCGCTTCGGCATCCTCGGCCATGCGCTGCGCGGCGTCGAGGCCCGAGCCCGCTTCGTCCGCGTTCAGGGCGTCGCGCTCGGTTTCGGCGGCGAGGATGCGCTGGCCGAGCCCTTCGGCGGTCCGCTCCCGCACCGCGACCCGATCCAGGGCCGCGTGGCGGCGGGCGTCGCGGGCGGCGGCCCGTTCGGTCGCGGCGGTCACGTCATTCTCGAACGCCTCGACCCCGGCGCGGGCATCCTGCACGGCCTTTGCGGCGTTGGCGCGCGCCGTCTCGTCTTCGGCATCGGCCCGGTCGAGTAGCCGGAGCTCCTCGTCGAGCCGGCCCAGAGCGGCAGCGGCATCGGCAAGCTGCGCCCGTTCGCGGCTGAGGTCGCGGTCGATCTGCTCCAGCCGCTGGGCGAGTTCGTCCCGGCGTTCCGCCAGGCGTTCGCCTTCCGCAATCAATCCATCGCGCTCGACCAGATGGCGTTGCAGTTTCGCCGCTGCCGCCGCTTCGTCTTCGCGCAGGCCGGACAACGCCGCGCCGCCCTCGGCCGAACGCTGCGCCAGCGCCGCCGCTGCGCCGGTCAGCGCCTCGACCTGCCGGTCGACATCGTCGCGCTCGCGCCGGGCTTCTGCCAGCGCAGCCTCCGCCTCGGTCCAGCGCAGATGCAGCAGGATGGCCTCGGTGCGCCGGATATGGCCGCTGATGTTGCGATAACGGGTTGCCTGGCGCGCCTGGCGCTTGAGCCGTTGCATTTGGTCGGCCAGTTCGGTGAGCAGGTCCTCCAGCCGGTCCAGGTTGGTTTCGGCGCCCTTGAGGCGCAGTTCGGCCTCGTGGCGCCGGGAATGCAGGCCCGTGATGCCCGCCGCCTCTTCCAGGACCAGCCGCCGCTCGGCCGGCTTGGCTGCGATCATGGCGGCGACGCGGCCCTGGCTGACGATGGCGGTGGACCGCGCCCCGGTCTGCAGATCGGCAAACAGGAGCTGGACGTCGCGGGCGCGGGCGTCGTTGCCGTTGATCCGGTAGCTGGAGCCCTTGTCGCGCTCGATCCGGCGGGCGACATCGATCTGCTCGAAGCCGTTGACGGCGGCCGGCGCGTCCCGCTTGCTGTTGTCCAGGTCGATGGAGACCTCGGCGATATTGCGCGCCGGGCGGTCGGCGGTGCCGCTGAAGATGACATCGTCCATGCCGCCGCCGCGCAGCTGCCGGGCGGAGCCTTCGCCCATGCACCAGCGGAACGCTTCGAGGATATTGGACTTGCCGCAGCCGTTGGGCCCGACAATGCCGGTCAGGCCGGCCGAAAGCTCCAGTTCCGTCGGATCGACAAAGGATTTGAACCCGGTCAGTCGGATCTTGTTGAACTGGACCAATCGACTCCTTCCCCGCCGCCGGCGCAGGCAGCCTATTTCTTGCCGACCGCCGCCAGCGCTTCCTTGATCGCGCTGTCGAAGGTTTCGAACGGCCGGGCGCCGTCGATCCGCTTGCCGCCGCCGCTCTCGACTTGCTTCTTCGTGCCGATCAGGAAGGTCGGCACGCTCTGGATCTTGTACTTGGCCGCCGCCTCATCGAGGCTTTTCTTGATGCCCTTGACGAGCGCGTCGCTGTCCAGGCAGGCCTTGAAATCGGCGTCGCTCAGGCCGCCGAGGCGGGCATAGCGGCTCAGCGCCTCGTAGAATTTGTCCCGGCCCAGGAACGCCCATTGCGCCTGGTTGGCGAACAGGATCTCGACCATTCCCTTGGCCCGGGCCGGGCCAAGGCAGCGGGCGGTCATGATGCCGAGATAGCCTTGCCCGTTGTGCGGAAAATCGCGCAGCACGAAGCGGACCTTGCCGGTATCGACATAGGTCTTCTTGATGCGCGGCCAGGCCCCGACATGGAACTCGCGGCAATGCGGACAGGACAGCGATTCGAAGCCGTAGATGACGACCGGCGCATCCGCCTTGCCATAGGAAATTTCCGCGAGGGCGTCCTTGACCGAAGCGATTTCCGCGCGCGCCGGCGCGGCAAATGCCATGACGGCAGCCAAAAAAATCGGGACGATAGTCAACAAGGGGTTGCGGTTCATCTACACCTCGACACTATATCTGGATGATGCGCGAATTTCCATCGGACGGCAACAAACTAATGGCGCCTGTGCATAACTGCACGACCGCACCGCTGTCACCGGGACATGACGATCTAACTGGAGCGCGAATACGCCCGCATTGTGGCACGGTCTCGCACGGCGCGAAGCTCAGCGCCCGCCCCGGCGCGCGGCAACGGCCTCGCCGAGCCGCTGCAGGGCGTCGCGCAGGCCGTCGTCCCCGACTCCGGCAGTCTGGCTGCGCACGGCGTCTTTCTCGGCCGGCGTGGCGTCGCGCAGCGCAGCCGGCGCCGGCGCGGTTTGCGGGCGGCTGACCGGCGCGTGCAGGATGTGCAGCCGGGCGACCGCCCGATAGCCGAAATAGCCGTTGATTTTTTCGATAATCTGGGGCGCGAAATGGGCGATTTCGGGCGCCAGCGCCGGGCTGCCGACCCGGAGGTGCAGGACGCCGGCATCCCGGCCGCCTTCCGGCAGCGCCCGGCCCGGCGCCAGCTTTTCCGGCGCCGTCGCTTCGGCCAGAAAGGGGCCGACGATCTTGCGCCAGTCCGCCAGCACCCCGGCGACCGCCAGCCCGCGCTTGCGCAGGGCCGGGCGCGAGGCAGCCGCGGCGGCCGGTGCAATATGGCGCATACCGAAGCCGCGGCGCCGGGCCGGCTTCGGCGCGCCGGCGGCGGATGAGTTGGGGGAAGCGGGGCGTTTCGCCATTATTCGGGTGAATTGGGGGCTGCGTCTGGCCTTTGCCGGAGGACGGCGATAGCGTAGCCGAGACCCCGGCCTTTCGCCAGCGCCACCTGCGCCAAAAAACCGCCCAATGCCCCTTTCCGACGACAACGCGGTCCTGCTGTCCGCTGCCGAGGCACGATTGGCCGAGGCTTTCGGCGGCCCGGAGAAGGCGTCGCGCGCGCTGCTCGACTGGTACGGCCGGCACGCCCGCGACCTGCCATGGCGGGTTCCGCCCGGATCGAACGCGCGGCCGGACCCCTACAGGGTGTGGCTCAGCGAAATCATGCTGCAGCAGACAACGGTCGCGGCGGTAAAGGACTATTTCGCGCGCTTCGTGGCGCGATGGCCGAATGTGGGCGAGCTGGCGGCAGCCCCGCTGGCGGAGGTGCTGCACGCCTGGCAGGGCCTCGGCTATTACGCCCGGGCGCGCAACCTGCACCGCTGCGCCGTGGCCGTGGTGCAGGAGCATGGCGGCGTTTTCCCGGACACCGAGGACGGATTGCGCGCCCTGCCCGGCATCGGCGCCTATACCGCCGCGGCCGTCGCCGCCATCGCCTTCGGCCGCCCGGCGACCGTCGTGGACGGCAATGTCGAGAGGGTCATGGCCCGGCTGCACGCCGTCGAGACGCCGCTGCCGGGCGCCAAACCGCTGCTCGCCCGGCTGGCGGCGCTGACCGTGGCGCAGGACCGGCCCGGCGACTATGCCCAGGCGACGATGGACCTGGGGGCGACGGTCTGCACGGCGCGGTCGCCCCAATGCCTGCTGTGCCCCTGGTCGGCCGGCTGTGCGGCGCACCGCCGGGGCGTGGCTGCGGACCTGCCGCGCCGGGCGCCGAAGAAGGCGAAGCCGCTGCGCCGCGGCATCGTGTGGTGGATCGAGGGGCCGGACGGCCGGGTCCTGCTGCAGCGCCGGCCGGAAAACGGCCTGCTCGGCGGCATGATGGAGTTTCCCGGCACCGGCTGGACCGAAACCGAACCGGCGGGCGGCCCGCCGGTCGCTATCGCCGCCGAGCGCGAGGCCGGTACGGTCGGCCATGTCTTCACCCATTTCCGGCTCGAACTCGCCGTGCGCACCGCCCGGACCGAAGATCGCACCGGCGCCTGCCCGGACGAATCGGGGGACGGCGCGGTCTGGGAAGACCCGCAGCGGCTCGACCGGCAGGCCCTTCCCACTCTGATGAAGAAGGTGGCGCGGGCGGCCCTCGGCCACGATAATCGCGGATAGACGCAGCCGGGCGCGTCGAGGGGGAACGGGAGCGGCCATGCGGGGCAGGAAATCGGGCAATATCGTCGTGCTGACCGGGGCAGGCATCTCGAAGGAATCGGGGCTCGACACCTTCCGCGACGCCGGCGGGCTGTGGTCGCGGGTCAACCTGGAGGATGTCGCGACGCCGGAGGGCTTCGCCCGCAACCCGAAGATGGTGCACGAGTTCTACAACCACCGCCGGCGCGAGTTGCAGTCCGGCAACGTGCGGGCCAACGCGGCGCACCTTGCCCTGGGCCGGCTGGAGGCCGAATGGCCGGATAATGTGCTGGTCGTGACCCAGAATATCGATGCCCTGCACGAGGGCGGCGGCTCGAAGAACCTGATCCATATGCACGGCGAGATGCTGAAGGCGCGCTGCGCCCTGTGCAACGACGTGCGCGGCTGGTCCGGCGACATGGATATCGGGACCGTGTGCCCGGCCTGCGACGCGGCCGGCGGCCTGCGTCCCCATGTCGTGTGGTTCGGCGAGATGCCGTTCGAGATGGAGCGGATTTCCCGCGCCCTGTCGCAGTGCAGCCTGTTCGTTTCCATCGGCACCTCCGGCAACGTCTATCCGGCGGCCGGCTTCGTCCAGGAGGCGATCTTTTCCGCCCGCGCCCACACGGTCGAGCTCAACATGGAGCCGAGCGAGGGCGCGACGATGTTCGCCGAAACGGTCTACGGCCCGGCGACCGAGGTCGTGCCGGCTTATGTCGAGCGCATCCTGGCCGACGGATTTTAGACGGGCTATCGAGCAAGGCGTTGGACGCCCCCGCGCTCGACTCCCTCTGGCAGGAGGTGCGCGGCTGCGCCCTGTGCGCCGACCATCTGCCGCTCGGCCCGCGCCCGGTCTTGCGGCCGTCGGCGACGGCGCGGCTGCTGATCGTCGGCCAGGCGCCGGGCACGAAGGTCCACGAGAGCGGCATCCCGTGGAACGACCCGAGCGGCGACCGGCTGCGCGATTGGCTGGGAATCGGCCGCGAGACCTTCTACGATCGGCGGCGCATTGCCATTATGCCGATGGGCTTCTGCTATCCCGGCCGGTTACAGCGTTCCGGGATTGGACGTTCCGGGGGCGGCGGCGACGCCCCGCCCCGGCCGGAATGCGCGCCGCACTGGCACGCCGCCCTGCTGGCGCTGATGCCGGCGGTCGAACTCACCCTGCTGGTCGGGCAGTACGCCCAGGCGCATTATCTGGGCGAGCGGCGGAGCAAGACGCTGACCGAGACCGTCGCGCGCTGGCGCGATTTCCTGCCCGGCTACCTGCCGACCCCGCACCCGAGCTGGCGCACCCGCGGCTGGGTCGCCCGCAACCCCTGGTTCGAGGCCGAACTCCTGCCGCAGCTGCGGACGCGGGTGGCGGCGCTGGTCGATAGGCCAGCGGAGGTGTGAGGGGCGGCGTGGGGGGCGAAACGATCGGGCTTCGTGCCGGACGGGCCGGACGCCAACAAAGACAGACCGTTCTATTTTTTTGTTTTTTGCGATTCGGCGGCCCGCGAAGCACCTGAACCCCGCAGAATCGTTGGGAAAACGCGATTCGGGAGAGACACAAAATAGATCCATGTAGGAAATATTTCAAATCGCTGCCCCAGGCGGGATCGAGGCTCCGGCCGAACGGGCGGACAGGGTCCGGCCGCCACGCCAAGCGGCGTAGCCGGGCGGCGGGCCGGAGAGCGGGAAAGGCGCATGTTTCCTGGGGTGTCGACCGTCCGCAGCAGGCTCACTTCGGGCGTCGACAGGGCCGATATAGGGCGCGGAAGCCGCCGTGTCAAGGAATTTTATCGAAAAAAAGTAATATTTTCAAAACCAGCCCGGCAAACCCGCCGCATGGAGGTTGCAGGGCGGCGGTTTTGACCCCTTGTCCCGGCGCGATCCGCCAGCACATCTGCGGACACCTCCCCGCGGAGCGCATTCCCCAGGACAGGCCGGGACCGGAGCGATGAGCGAGAAGAGCGACGTGAAGAAAGTCGTGCTGGCCTATTCCGGCGGGCTGGACACCTCGGTCATCCTGCGCTGGCTGCAGGACACCTACGGCTGCGAGGTCGTGACCTTCACCGCCGACCTCGGCCAGGGCGAGGAGCTGGAGCCGGCCCGGCGCAAGGCCGGGATGCTCGGCATAAAGGAAATCTATGTCGAGGACCTGCGCGAGGAATTCGTCCGCGACTATGTCTTCCCGATGTTCCGGGCCAACGCGGTCTACGAGGGGACCTACCTGCTCGGCACGTCGATCGCCCGGCCGCTGATCGCCAAGAGGCAGATCGAGATCGCCGAGGAGACCGGCGCCGACGCGGTCGCCCATGGCGCGACCGGCAAGGGCAACGACCAGGTCCGCTTCGAGCTCTCCTACCTCGCCCTCAAGCCCGACATCAGGATCATTGCGCCATGGCGGGAATGGGACCTGACCAGCCGGACCCGCCTCGTCGACTATGCCGAGAAGCACCAGATCCCGCTGCCGAAGGACAAGCGCGGCGAGCCGCCCTTCAGCCAGGACGCCAACCTGCTGCACATCTCCTCCGAAGGCAAAGTGCTGGAAGACCCGTGGCAGGCGGCCGACTACGACCTGATCCTGACCCGCATGGTCTCGCCCATGGACGCGCCGGACCGGCCGACCGAGATCGAGATCGGCTTCGAGCGCGGCGACCCGGCGGCGATCGACGGCGAGGCGCTGAGCCCGGCGGCGCTGCTGACCCGGCTCAACGAACTGGGCGGCGAGAACGGCGTCGGCGCCATCGACATCGTCGAGAACCGCTTCATCGGCATGAAGAGCCGCGGCGTTTACGAGACGCCGGGCGGCACGATCCTGTTCCACGCCCGCCGGGCGATGGAATCGGTGACCCTGGAGCGCGGCGCGGGCCATCTCAAGGACGAGCTGATGCCGCGCTATGCCGAGCTGGTCTACAACGGCTTCTGGTTCGCGCCGGAACGCGAGATGCTCCAGGCCGCCATCGACCGTGCCAGCCAGCGGGTGAACGGCACGGTGCGGCTCAAGCTCTACAAGGGCAACGTCATGGTCACCGGCCGCAAATCGCCCGACAGCCTGTACGACGAGGCCATCGTCACCTTCGAGGACGACGCCGGCGCCTACGACCAGCGCGACGCCGAAGGCTTCATCCGCCTCAACGCCCTGCGCCTGCAACTGCTCGGAAGGCAGCGCGGGCGGTAGAGCGGTTAAGCCGGCGCGGTCGTCCGAATGAGGCCGGGTACGCCTGTCCGGAGGTCGAGATGTTCAATCGGGACGCAGAAATGCCCTACGATCTCCGGATACCGGATTTCGAAATCGCCATTCAGGATGTCTACGACTTTTTCCGGGACGTTAATGATCTGCTGATGGGAAAGGGGCTCCCGCGCCTCGACGATATGCTGCGGCCGGCAGCGATGTCGGGAATACTATCGGATATGCTGACCGCTAGTTTGGCGAACCATTCCCGTTCCCTCGTCGAGAACAAGCATTTCAACGGCCATCCCGACCTCATCCTGCGCGGCGAATACCCCAACGATGCCGTGAGCGCCGGCACGGAAGGCGTCGAAGTCAAGGCGACGCGGAAACCCGGAGGAGCGGTCGATACGCATGGCGCGAGAGAGCAGTGGTTATGCGTGTTCGTGTACAAGGTGGATTCGACGACCGAACCTGCGAGGCGCCGCGCGCCGATGCAGTTCACCGAAATTTATCTCAGCCACGTTCTGGAATCCGATTTCCGGAAAAATCCCAGAGGCGAACTCGGCACCCGGACGGCGACGCTCCACAGACAGGGATTGAAGAAGTTCAGGGAGAACTGGATTTACAGGTCAAAATTCGCTTAGCGCCAAAATACTCCGTTTCGACATTTCGAAATATTCATCGTCGGATTCGACGCCGATGCATCTGTAACCCTGCGCCAGTGCCGCAGCGAGCGTCGACCCCGAACCGGCGAACGGATCCAATATAACGCCTTCGCCCAACGGTAGGGCGGCGCGAACGACTTGCCGGAGAAACGACTGCGGCTTCAGGGACGGATGAGGCGCGAGAGCGCGTTCCGCTTTGGAAGCCGGCCTGGAGTCGATCAGGTCGCCGAACGGCTTGTCTTGCGACGGACGGCGAAATCCTCCCGTGCGCCAGGTCCGCAGATTGTCCTGGACCCTTCCTTGTAACGGCCTGCGAAATACAAGCCACGGCTCCCACATCGAACGCGGCATCACGCTGACCCCGGAGAATTCTTCGTGAGCGTTCTTCGGCCGGTCGCCGCCCCGCATCGTCATTACGCAGCGCACGATCGCCCCCCGCGCTTCGAGCCCGGCCTTGCCCAGCGCATCGGCGACACAGTGCTGCACAAGCGGGTTGCTCGCCACAACGACATTCGCGCCGGGCACCAGCGTTCTGTAAAGCAGCAGGCCCAAGCCTTCGAAAAACTGGCGCAGTTGCGCCAAATCCGCATCGGACAGCGTCGTGAATCTCGGCAGGGGAGACCGCATATTGCCATCGAAAGACGGCGGAATTCGCCACACCCCCCCTTTTCCGCTCCGCAGCTTTTCCTTTTGTCCTTCGGAAAATTCGACAAGACCGTAAGGGGGGTCTGTCACCACGGCCTGTATGGAACGCGGCGGTGCGCGCCTGAGCCAATCGAAGCAATCGGCGCGATACATCCGGATCGCGCCATCCCCGACGGAAAACGAAGGCAGTTGCTCTATGCTCTTCCCGCTTTCCGGAACGTCATTCCCCTTCTTGAGCCGATAATATCCTCTCTCGGTTCGCTCGAAGACATCCGGGGTGTTCAGGCTCAGATAGGATCGAATCGAAGAGCGGGGCACCACGCCGATATTTCGAACCACGACGGATTCGATCTCTCCGACGCTGACCGCATCTTCGCACCCTTCGAGAAACCGGACGATGGCGTCGCGTATGCGGCCCGCGGGAATTCTCGGACTTTCGATATTCATGAACGGACGCTAGGATCTTGACGTCCGGACGTCAATCGTTTTTGTTTTGTTTCAATATATAGTTCGGCTACGGGTCGCCGGCAACGCCTCGCCGGCCGGGTTTCGACCGGCTGCCGTTCGCTGTCGTTGAAATACCCGTCCGATGGCGAATCGCAGCAATCTGGCCCGCCTACCCCGCCGGCTCGTCGATCCCGGCCTGCTGGCAGGCTGCCGTCACGGTGTTCGCGAGCAGGCAGGCGATGGTCATGGGGCCGACGCCGCCGGGCACCGGGGTGATCGCGCCGGCGACCTTAGCCGCCGAGTCGAAATCGACATCGCCGACGAGGCGCATCTTGCCCTCGGGCGCGCCGGGCCGGTCGTCGGGGATCCGGTTGATGCCGACATCGATCACCGTGGCGCCCGGCGCGATCCAGTCGCCCGGCACCATGCGCGGCCGGCCGACCGCGGCGATCAGGATATCGGCGCGGCGGCATTCGCCCGCCAGGTCGCGGGTGCGCGAATGGGCGATGGTGACCGTGCAATGCTCGCCGAGCAGCAGCTGGGCCATCGGCTTGCCGACGATGTTGGAGCGGCCGAGCACGAGGGCGCGCAGGCCTTTCAAATCGCCGAGCCGGTCCTTCAGCATCGTCAGGCAGCCGCGCGGCGTACACGGCACCAGCGCCTGGCCGCCGGTCGCCAGCCGGCCGGCGTTGACGACATGGAAGCCGTCGACATCCTTGTCCGGGTCGATGGCGTCGAGCACGGCGGCTTCGGATACATGGTCCGGCAGCGGCAGCTGCACCAGGATGCCGTGGACCGCCGGATCGTCGTTGAGTTGGCGCACGATGGCGAGCAGCGTCTCCTGGTCCGTTTCCGCCGGCAGCTTGTGCTCGAAGGAGTTCAGGCCGGCCTCGACGGTCGCCTTGCCCTTGTTGCGGACATAGACCTGGCTCGCCGGATCCTCGCCGACCAGCACGACGGCGAGTCCGGGCGTCAGGCCGTGGTCGGCCTTGAGCGCGGCGACCTGCCGGGCGACGGTTTCGCGGAGACGGGCGGCAAAGGCCTTGCCGTCGATGATGTTCGACTGGTCCATGATCGGGGCTGTTCCGGTACTGGAAGGTTCGGAGAAGGGCGCGGCGGACCTAGCGGATCAAGGCACCGGCGCAGGCCGGGATAACGGCATATTCGGCCAGCAGGCTGCGGGCGACCCAGATGCCGAGGAAGACGACGATGGGCGAGAAATCCAGCGCGCCGGTGTGCGGCAGGAAGCGGCGGATCGGCCCGAGGATCGGTTCGATCAGCCGCTGGAGCCCGTCGAAGATGACGTTGACGAAGCGGTTGTAGGCATTGATCACGCCGAACGACATCAACAGGCTCAGCACGATGTAGATAATCAGGATCCAGGTGAAGATCCCGAGGATCATGTCGATCAGTTGGACCAGGGTGCACATGGGCGGGCGGCGGTTGCGGGCTCGTTCGGCGAAAGCGCGGCGACCCTATCGGGGCGGCCGGCGCATGGCAAGGATTTGGGGCAAGGATTTGGGGCAAGGATTTGGGGCAAGGATTTGGGGCAAGGATTTGGGCCGCGCGGCATAGCATCGCCGGCCGCGTCCCGGCTGCGGACGCCGCGGACAGGGCATTGCACCGATGCGGCGGGTCCGCGCCCCGACCTGCCCCGTGACTCGCCCCGCCTTGACTTGCCGGGCCTCGGCACCCCATATGCCGCCACCGCAGGCCGGCCCGCGAAACCGGGGCCGGGGCACGCCGGAATTCCTGCCCGCCGCCTGCTGCACGACATGCCTTTGGTGCGGGGCCGTAGCTCAGATGGGAGAGCGTCGCGTTCGCAATGCGAAGGTCAGGGGTTCGATTCCCCTCGGCTCCACCAAATCCCGACAATCTGCCGGCAGGCCCGGCGCGAACGTAGCAAACGGGCTCCGGATCCCGGCCCCGGAGGGCTACCGATAGCGCCGCGCGCGCTCCAGCAACCGCTCGGCCCGCAGGACGATCGGCAGCTCGACCATCCGGCCCTCGTGCCGCACCGCGCCCTTCCCGGCCTTCTGGCCTTGTCTGGCAGCGGCAACGAGGCGCTCGGCGGCCGCC
Source organism: Rhodospirillaceae bacterium Spongia-Bin9 (assembly GCA_900197615.1). GTDB lineage: Bacteria > Pseudomonadota > Alphaproteobacteria > Bin65 > Bin65 > Bin65. The sequence continues at coordinate 11,391 of FZLR01000033.1, read as the reverse complement.
AGTTCCTCGTCGGTCGGCGTGAACACCTTGTTGAGGCGTTCGATCTGGCCCGGATGGGCGGCAAACCCGCCTTCCGACCCCATCTGCCGGCCCCGTACAGCGGCGGCCTCGAAGGCATCGAGGTCGGTGAGATTCGTAAGCGATTCCGGGACGATCAGCGGCGCCACGCCGGCGGCGCGCGCCGCCTCGGCCATCGACAGCGCCGTCACGGTCAGCAACTCCCGCGACGGCAGCGCCTGCATATCGGTCAGGTAATCGTCGATGCCGAAGCCGACGCCCACGGCCCGGTCCGACGCGCGCAGAATACTGTCTGCGTCGCGCACCCCCCGCGCGGTCTCGATGATCGGCACGATCCGGACGCTGCCCCCGGGGAGGGATTTTTCCGCTTCCAGTTCGCCGACGATGGCGTCGATCGCCGCGATCTGCGCCGGCGATTCGCAAAGCGGGACGACGATAGCCCTGACGCCCGTTCGGACGGCGTATTCGAGATCGCTCAGCGCCGGGCGCCAGAGCGCGTTGATGCGGACCAGAACGTCCTGCCCGGCAGCGTGCAGCCGCGCGATCGCCGGCGGCAGCGCGGCCCGCGCCTCCTCCTTCCGGTGGATGGCGATACTCGCCTCCAGATCGAGCACGATGGCGTCCGCCCCGCGCTCGGCGGCTTTCGCCAGGAAACGCTCCTCGAGCACCGGCATGAACAGCAGGGACCGCCACATCAGACGATCCCCGCGTCGCGCAGCCGGGCGCGGTCCGCCGCACTGCGGCCGAGCAGGGCCAGCACCTCATCGGTATGTTCGCCGAGTTCCGGGGCCGGTGCGCGAATCGTCCCCGGCGTTTCGCTCAGCCGCGGGAACGGGGTGTGGAGCGGGATGGTGCCGTGATCGGCGTCGGGAAAATCCTCCACGACCGCGCGGCCGCGAATGTATTCGTGGTCGGCCAGGTCCGTCGGATCGCAGATCGGCCCGACGGTGACGCCCGCGGCCTCGAAACGATCGAGGTTCTCCCGCAGCGTTTTCGAGGCGATGAAGCCGCCGACGATGTCGTCGAGCTCATACATGTTGTCGACGCGGTCGCGGCCCGACCGGAAGCGGTCGTCGTCGATCAACTCCCGGCGCCCGATGGCGATGGCCACCTTCTCCCACATGGATTGCATGGACGCCGAAAGGGCGAGATATTTGCCGTCGGCGCATTCGTAGGCATTGCGCGGCGCGGCGATCTTGCTCCGGTTGCCCTCGCGGATCGGGATCTTGCCATTGGCCTTGTAGTGCGCGGACCAGGGTCCGATCACGCTGAACAGGGGCTCGAACAGCGACACGTCGATGACTTGCCCCTTTGCCCGCCCTTTTTCGCGCGCGAAAAGGGCGACGACCGATGCGCCGAAGCCGGCAATGCCGGCGATCATGTCGGCCAGCGCCATCGGCGGCAGCAGGGGCGGCTTGTCCTCGAAGCCGGTCATGGCGGCGAAGCCGGTCAGCGCCTCGACCAGGGTGCCGAAGCCGGGCTTATTGGCATAGGGGCCGGTCTGCCCGTAGCCGGAGACCCGGACGATCAAGAGGCCGGGCTGCGTTTTCCAAAGCACGTCCGGCCCGAGACCCCATTTCTCCAGGGTTCCGGGCACGAAATTCTCGACCAGCATGTCCGAGCGGGCGATCAGGTCGTGGAGGAGCGCCGTGCCTTCCTCCTGCCGGAAGTCGAGCGTGAAGCTCTTCTTGGAGCGGGCGTACTCCTTCCACCAGACCCGCCCCTCGCCGAAATCGCGCAGGTCGTCGCCGACGCCGGGGCGTTCGACCTTGATGACCTCGGCCCCGAAGTCGGCGAGCATGCGCGTCACCATGTTCCCGGCCGCCAGCCGCGTCATGTCGACGACGCGGACTCCGGCCAGGGGGCCTTCCGACTCGGGCCGGTATTCGCCGTTCTGCATTCTCAATCCTTCCGCAGGAATCGGTCGGCGCGCCGATGCGCACCCTGCCCTCGCGTCACATGAGGGTACCGGGCAGCCAGGTCGACAGGAAAGGCACATAGGCGACGAGCGCCAGAACGATGAGCTGAATCAGGAAAAACGGCAGGGATTCCCGAATCACCTCGGTCAGCGGCGCCCCGGACATGTTCGTGACCATGAACAGGACGATGCCCACCGGCGGCGTCAGCAGGGCGATGCCCAGGCACAGGACGAAAACCGGCGCGAAATGCAGCGGATCGATGCCGACCGCTTCCACAGCCGGGAACAGGACCGGCACGAAAATGAAGACCATGCCCAGCGTGTCCAGACCGCATCCGATGATCAGCAGGAAGACGATAACCAGCAGCATCACCGTCTGCGGGTCTGTCGTGATCGCGGCGATCAGGTCGACCAGCTGGTCCCCCATGCCGGTGTTGAGCACCACCCAGCTGAAAAAGGACGCCGGCGCCAGCAGGATCAGCAGGTTTCCCGCGCCCTGGCTGGTCGATACGAAAAATTCCCAGGTGCTTTTCAGGGTCAGTTCCCGGTAGGACATCGAGACCAGCAGCGCGTAGATGCACGCGAGAACGCCGGTTTCCGTGACCGTCACCACGCCGAACAGAATTCCGCCGACGACGATCGCCGGCATGGCCAGCGCCGTCAGTCCGGACGCAGTGGCTTCGAAAATTTCCGGAAGGGTCGACCGTCTCGGCGCCCGCGGATAATCCCGCGCGATGCTCAGCCACAGCGACAGGCCCATCAGGCCGACGCCCAGCAGCAGGCCGGGAATCGCGCCGGCCAGGAACAGCGACCCGATCGGCACTTCGGCCATGACGCCGATCACGATCATGGCAATGCTGGGCGGAATGATGTGGCCGACCGTCGACGACGCGCCGGTGACCGCCGCCGCATAGGCCGCGGAATAGCCCTCTTTCTTCATGGCCGGGATCAGGACGCTGCCGATGGCGGACGTATCCGCAACGCAGGACCCGGAAACGCCGGCGAAAAACATGCTGCCGGTCACGTTCACCATGGAAAGGCTGCCCGGCACGCGGCCAATCAGAACGCGCGAGAAATGGAGCAGCCGCGCCGTCAGCCCGCCGGAGGTCATGATGGCGCCGGCAAGAAAGAACAGGGGAATCGCCATCAGGCCGTAATGCTCCAGCCCGACGACCATCTGCAGGGGCAGCACGACCAGCATGTCGAGCTGATCGGTGACCGTCAGGTAGAAGGCGGCGGCCATGCCCATGGAGAAGGTCACGGGCACGCCGATCAGCATCAGGACCAGAAGGGACGAGAACAGGATGAAGATATCCATCGGGTTCACCCGTCCCGCTTCGGGAAGTAATACTGCCCGACCTGGCGAACGAAAACCCGGATGGCTTGCAGGGCCATCACGCTGCCGAGCACCGGAACCACCATGAACAGGTAGTCCCGGGTAAAGGGCAGGGTGTCGTAGATCGCTGAGCTTTGCAGCTCAACGATCTCGAAACTCTTGTAGAAGACGATCAGCAGGAACAGCGCGCACGCCAGGCTGATGCCCGGCATGAGAAGCCGCTTGACGCCGTGCGGCAGGTATCTTTCCGCCAGTTCCACGCGGACCTGGGTCTGGTCCCGGATGCCCGCTGCGCCGCCGAACCAGATCGCCCAGATGAAGAGAAACATCGAGAGCGGCGTCGCCCAGACCAGGGGCGCGGCAAGGATATAGCGAAAGAAAATCTGCAGGCAGAGAACGATTATCATGCCCAGAAACGCCAGGACGCCGAGATAGTCGAACGTCCTGTCGAAGGCATGGATCAGCCACCGCGCGCGACTGCGCGCATCCGGCATCGTCTCGGGGTGCGCCATGACCGGCGGGCCCTCCCGATCCGCCGGAACCGGGAGGGCCGGGCCGCCTTACTTCCTGTATTCGGCCAGCTGCTTCTGGACCCGGTCCATGAAACCCTTGTCCCACATTTTGCCGTCCAGGCCTTTCCAGACCGTCCTGGCGACGTCGACGAACGGCTTCTTGTCGACGTCCAGGACCGTCATGCCCTTTTCCCTGACGCCCTTGAAGGCCGCGTCCATGGATTTCTTCAACTCGGCGTCGCTGAAGGCGGCGGCGGCCTTCAGGCCCTCGTTCACCGCCTTCTTCAGGCTGTCCGGCCACTTCTGCGCCTTCTTCTCGCCCGCGAAGAGCATCCAGGCGCCGAGCGCATGGTCCGTCTTCGAGAAGTATTTCTGAACCGAATACAGCCCGCGCGGATAGACGACCTCGATGCCGTTATCCTGGCCTTCGACCAGCCCGGTCTTGGCGGCGGTGAAGAACTCCGAGAAGGGCATTGGGGTCGGGATCGCGCCGAGCGCCTTGAAGAAGGCGACGAACGGCGGCGAGCCGGGAACCCGCATCTTCAGGCCTTTCATGTCCGCCGGGCTGCGCACGGCCGTGTTGGCCGTGGTGATCGCCCGCGGCGAGCGCGCGCCCATGTAGCCGACCAGCCGGACGCCGCCGGTGCCGAACTGCGCGACCATTTCCTTGAACAGCGGGCGGTCGAGAAACTGCAGGAACTCCTGCTGGCTCTGGAAGCAGTAGGGCGCGGAAATCGCGCCGAAGTTGCGGCCTTCCTTGAAAAAGCCCGGCTGGGCGTTCGTGCCCTGGTACAGGTCGAGCGTGCCCAGCTTGAGCATCTGCATCATTTCCTTGCCGCTGCCGAGCTGCTGGCTGGGAAAGAGCTTGATGGTGTATTCGCCGCCGGTTTTCGCCTTGACGTGTTCGGCGAGCTTTTCGGCGGCCTTGTAGGCCAGCGACTTGTTGGAGACCAGGAGGCCCATGCGCAACGTCTTTGCGTCCGCCTTCATCGGCAGGAACGCCGCTGCGGAAAAGGCGGCAATGACGGCAACAGACACTAATTTCTTCATTTCGATCATCCCATAACGGCCTGAAACCGGGCACGGGAGATCGCGCCCAGGCAAGACAGTGGCGAACCAATTGCCCCCACGGGGTTGTCAAACCGGAGCGAATCCCCGACGGCACGGCGAACGAACGGCGCATGGGCCCGGATCGCCGCATTCAGCAAGAACCCGATAGGCGTCGCACTGCAATTCCTGCCGCCGCTCCCGCAATCGCCCTGTACAAGGGCGGGGCGGTCGCCATAAGGTCGGCTTCTCGGGAAGGGGCATCGCCAAGGAGGAAGCCATGGCCAAAATCTCGGTAAACGGCCGTCTGCGGACGGTCGACGTCGATCATGCGGACACCCCGCTGCTCTGGGTGATCCGTGAAAATCTCGGGATGACCGGGACCAAGTTCGGCTGCGGGGAGAGCCTGTGCGGCGCCTGCACCGTGCATATCAACGGCGAGGCCGTGCGCTCGTGCCAGACGCCGATCTCCGACGTCAAGGAATCGGACAGGATCACGACGATCGAGGGGCTGGACGCCAAGGGCGAGCATCCCCTGCAGAAGGCCTGGATCGCCGAGCAGGTGCCCCAGTGCGGCTACTGCCAGTCGGGCCAGATCATGCAGGCCGCCGCGCTGCTCGCCGAGAACAAGAACCCGTCGGACGACGACATCGTCGAGCACATGAACGGCAACCTCTGCCGTTGCATGACCTATGCGCGGATCGGCAAGGCGATCAAACGCGCCGCGGCCGAGATGTGAGGGAGGAAGCGATGACAATCATGGACAAAGACATCGGCCGGCGGACCTTCCTGGTCGGCGCCGGCGCTTCCGGCCTGATCTTCGGCTTCGCCGCGCATGACGGCATCCGGCTCGCCGACGCCGCCACGGGCAAGGGCTTCGCGCCCAATCTCTGGTTCTCGATGGACGCGGCCGGCAAGACCGTCATCCGGATCGACAAGGCCGAGATGGGCCAGCATGTCGGCACCGCGCTCGCCCAGATCCTGGCCGACGAGCTCGAGGTCAAGTGGAGCGACGTCAGCATTAGCCACATCGGCTTCGACCCGAAGGTCGGGCTGCACGTCACCGGCGGTTCCTGGTCGGTGAACTGGACCTTCGACCGCATGTCGCGCGCCGGCGCGGCCGGCCGGATCGCGCTGATCGAGGCCGCCGCGAAAAAATGGGGCGTCTCCGCCGACACGCTGAGCGCGAAAGACAGCACGATCTCCGGCCCGGGCGGCAAGAAAATCACCTACGGCGAGCTGGTCAAGGCCGGCGTGCCGCCGAAGGCGTTCTCGAAGGAGGCGATGAAGGCGATCGCGCTGAAGGCGGCCGGCCAGCGGCGCTATATCGGCAAGAGCCTGCCGGCGCTGGACATTCCGGCGAAGACCGACGGCACCGCCGGCTTCGCCATCGACGTGAAGCTCGACGGCATGGTCTACGCCACGCCGGCGCTGCCGCCGGTGCGCTACGGCGCCAAGGTGAAATCGGTCGACGACAGCGCGGCGAAGAAGATCAAGGGCTACATGACCCACGTCGTCATCAACGACCCGACCGGGTCGCAGACCGGCTGGGTGATGGCGGTCGCCAATTCCTACTGGACGGCGCGCAAGGCGGCGCTGGCGCTCAAGATCGACTACGATCTCGGGCCCAACGCCAAGGTGTCGTCGAAGACCATCAACGACGAGTCGAAGCGTCTGATCGACAACACCGGCAACGCCTCCACCTTCCTCAAGGAAGGCGATGCAGAGAAGGCGATCGCGTCGGCCAAGGTCAGGCATGAGGCGATCTACACCACGACGCTCAACATCCACGCGCCATTGGAGCCGTTGAACGCCACGGTGGAGATCAGGGACGGCGTCTATCACATCTACACCGGAAACCAGTTCCAGACCCTGGCGATGGGGCTGGTCCCGGCGGCGCTCGGCGTCAAGCCCGACAAGGTCGTGCTGCATCAGCAGTTCCTGGGCGGCGGCTTCGGCCGGCGGCTGGAGGCCGACTACCCGATCATGGCGGCGCTGACGGCCAAGGCGATCAACAAGCCGGTGAAGATGATCTACAGCCGCGAGGCCGACACCGAGTTCGACTTCACCCGGCCGATGACGACGATGCGCGTTACGGCCGGCTCGGACGGCAAGACGCTGACCGGCTGGACGCATACGGTGGCCTCGTCCTTTGCGACCGCCCGGATGGCGCCCGGATTCCTGGGCAAGGATGCCAGCGGCAAGAAATTCGATCCGTTCCAGATCAACGGCTCGGACCACTGGTACACGATCCCGAACCAGCTCGTGCTGACCGAGATGAACAAGATCGCCCAGTCGGCGACTCCGTCCGGCCAGTTGCGGTCGGTGGCGCCGGCGTGGACCTTCTGGGCGGTCGAGAGCATGATCGACGAAATGGCCCACAAGATCGGCGTCGATCCGCTCGCGCTCAGGCTGCAGCTGCTCGACGGCAAAGGCAAGAACGCCGGCAAGGGGGCGACCGCTAACGGCGCCAAACGGCTGGCCAACGTCCTGCAGAAGGTCGCCGCCAAGGCGGGCTACGGCAAGACGATGGCGAAGAATACCGGCATCGGCCTGGCCTGCGTGACCAGCCAGGAGCGCGCGTCTGCGGCCTGGACGGCAACGGCGGCCAACGTCACGGTCAACCCGGCGGACGGCTCGTTCACGGTAAACAAGCTGACGGTGGGGACGGATCTCGGCACGCTCATCAACCCGAACGCTGTCGAGGCGCAGGTCCAGGGGGCGACCCTGTGGGGCCTGTCCCTGGCGACGCTCGAGGAGGTCGAGATGAAGGACGGCCGGATCCAGGCGTCGAACTTCGACTCCTACACGCCGTGCCGGATGGAGAATGCGCCGGACCTGGACGTGATCCTGATCGAGACCGGGCAGTATCCGGTCGGCTGCGGCGAACCGGCCGTCACCTCGGTGGCGCCGGCGATCGCCAACGCGATCTACGCCGCCTCCGGCGCCCGCGTCCGCTCGCTGCCGATCACGGCGGAGAAGGTGAAGGCGGCGCTCTAAGGCGTCACCGCACCTGCGCGAAACGGAAGGGGCCGCCGGGTAACGCCGGCGGCCCCGGTTTCCAATCGGGAGACAATTTAATCAGGGAGGCGGGTGTGCAGGAAGATTCCAAAAAAAAATGCGACCTTGATGACAATCGGATATCAAGGGGCCTTGATCGATGACTTCGTCAACACGTTGAAGTTTGCGAAGGTCAATATATTGATCGATATCCGCGATCTGCCCGTATCTCGGAAGCGTGGATTCTCAAAAAAATCACTAGCAGAATTGCTTAAGATTGCGGGGATAAATTATATTCACCTCGGTAATCTCGGCGATCCCAAGCCTGGAAGAGACGCAGCAAGGCATGGGGATATTGCTAGATTTAAGAGAATTTTCCGCCATCACCTTGCGCAGGACGCATCTCAGCATGCGCTGAATGAAGCAGTTCAAATTGCTGCCGTAAATCGGGCGGTATTACTTTGCTTCGAGAGTGATCACAGTCATTGCCACCGCAGCTTGGTTGCGGAAGCCATGGCCAAACGTGGAAATTTCAATGTCCATCATCTCGACGTGATTCCGGGTCTATCCGCCGAAGCAAATCAAAATCAAAATGTCGTTGAATCTGCCTACGCGTTCGGGTGAAGCCGAAGCCATTGTCATTGTCAAAGCGGCGCCCCAGGCTGGCCAACGGCACGGCGAAACTGTTTGCTGCGCGGGTATAGACCTAGAGGGCAACTGGCTACGCCTTTATCCTATATCGTTTCGCACACTTGAAGATGGGCAAAAATTTGGACGCTGGGATCGCATCCACTTCCAATGGCGCCGTCCAACGGATGACACTCGTTCGGAAAGCCGAAGAGTTGATCAGGGCTCTCTGCAGATTGTCGGCGAGCTAAGGAAATCTGAGCGTGAGCGTTTTCTTTCCTCCATGATCGTAACCAGTCTGAATGATGAACGAGCCGCAGGACGGTGTTTTGCGTTATTGAAAGCCGAAGTATTGGAATTTAAGATTGAGAAGAAGCTCAATAATGAATTCGAAAAAGAAGCGAAGGAGTTTGAAAATCTTCGGAATCAATCGGATCTTTTCAATTCAGCGCCCATTATTCCCTACGAGCCATGTTTGTTTAAATTCAAGTATCGTTATAAGACAGATGACGGAGAACGGGAGGGGACTTGCCAAGACTGGGAGATAGAAGCCACATTCTACAAATGGTCCAAAAGATATGGAGAAACCTACGCACTAAGAGAAATGCAGCGTGTTTTCGGCGAAGAGTATCCTGCCAAGGGGATGCTGCTCGCAATGGGCACGCATTCCCGGTATCCAGAGACTTGGCTGATCAACGGAGTCATCCGTTTGGATGAGATCACGCAGCTTTCGTTGTTCTGAATTGCATCGATCCGAATGTGTTTCAGATAGCCGACAGGTCTGCCACCCCGCCCCGTTTCCCCAATCCCCTCGCCATCCTACATTGGCTCCATGGATGCAGGGCGGCGGATCATCGGGGTTGCGGGCTGGAAGGGCAGCGGGAAGACGACGCTGGTCACCCGGTTGCTGCCCGTGCTGACCGGCCGGGGCTTCACCGTCTCGACGGTCAAGCACGCCCATGACGGCTTCGAGGTCGACTTTCCCGGCAAGGACAGCCACCGCCACCGCGCGGCCGGCGCGGTCGAATCCGTGGTCTCTTCGGCGAACCGCTGGGCGCTGGTCCACGAATTGCGCGGCCGGCGCGAGCCGAGCCTGGACGAGCTGATCGCCCGCATGAGCCCGGTCGACCTGCTGATCGTCGAGGGCTTCAAGCGCCTGCCCCACGCCAAGATCGAGGTCCACCGCCCGGCCCTCGGCCATCCGCTGCTCGCCGCCGGCGACCCGGCGGTCGTCGCCATCGCCAGCGACGGGCCTGTAGAGGATGCCGGCCGGCCCGTGCTCGACCTCGACGCGCCGGAGGCGGTTGCCGACTTCATCTGCAATCGTCTGGGCCTGCGAGGCGCCGAACGGGGCGCCGCCAGAGATGGCTTGCTGATATGGCCCAGCTGAGCGACGACTGTTTCGCCTTCGGCGGCGCGCTGACGCCGCTGGACGACGCGCTCGCCGTGCTGGAAGAGCGGATTTCCGTTGTGGCGGAAGTCGAGACGGTGACCCTGCGCGATGCCCTCGGCCGCATCCTGGCCGAAGATATCCGCGCCGGGCGCTCGGTGCCGCCGCACGACAATTCCGCGGTCGACGGCTATGCCGTGCGCTTCGCCGAGCTCGATCCCGATGGCGAGACCCGCCTGCCGGCGATCGGCCGGATCGCCGCCGGCGACGCGCCCGATCTCGCCGATCCCGCCGCCCGCGGCGCCGTGCGCATCTTCACCGGCGCCGTCATGCCGGCCGGCTTCGACACCGTGATGATGCAGGAGGACTGCCGCGAGGACGGCGATACCGTGCGCATCGCGCCGGGGATAAAGCGGGGCGCGAACCGGCGTTTCGCCGGCGAGGATGTCGAGGAAGGCGCGGTCATTCTGAGCGCCGGCCAGCGCCTGCGGCCGCAGGATCTGGGCCTCGCCGCGTCGGTCGGGCTGTCGGACCTGCCGGTGCGCACCCGGCTGCGCACCGCGCTGTTCTCGACCGGCAACGAACTGCGCGAACCGGGCGCGGAAGCCGCCGCCGGCGCAGTCTACGACGCCAACCGCTTCGCGCTCGCCGGCCTGCTGGAACAGCTCGGCTGCGCCGTCTCCGACCTCGGCATCCTGCCCGACGACCGGGCGACGATAACGGGCGCGCTGGCCGCAGCCGGGACGGGCCACGATCTGGTCCTGACCTCCGGCGGCGTCAGCGTGGGCGAGGAAGACCATGTCCGCGCCGCGGTCGAGAGCCTGGGGCAGATCCACTTCTGGCGCCTCGCCATCAAGCCGGGCCGCCCGGTCGCGCTGGGCCAGATCGGCCGCACGCCCTTCGTCGGCCTGCCGGGCAACCCGGTCGCCGTGATGGTGACCTTCCTGCGCTTCGCCCGGCCGCTGATCGACCGGCTGTCCGGCGCGCGCGTGCATGTGCCGAGGCTGTTCCCGGTGCGCGCCGGCTTCGACCACCGCAAGAAGGCAAACCGGCGCGAATGGGTGCGCGCCACGCTGGAGCCCTGCAACGACGGCTGGACCGCGCATAAATTCGCCCGCCAGGGCGCCGGCATCCTCTCTTCGATGACCGCGGCGAGCGGTCTGGTCGAATTGCCCGAGGATGCGACCGATATCAGGGCCGGCATGACGGTGGATTTCCTGCCCTTCAGCGAACTCGGGACCTGACGCGATGCCCGATGAGGTGCCCGAAGAGATGCCCGAAGAGATGCCCGAAGAGATGCCCGAAGAGATAGACGTGCTCTATTTCGCCTGGCTGCGCCAGAAGGTCGGTTCCGGCCGGGAAGCGGTGACGCCGCCGCCCGAAGTCGCCACGGTCGGCGCGCTGATAGACTGGTTGAAACTGCAAAGCCCCGGCCACGCCGAAGCCCTGGCCAACGCCCGCATCGTCCGCGCCGCGGTGAACCACGAATTCGCCACCCTCGAAACCGCCATCGAGCCGGGCGACGAGGTCGCCTTCTTCCCGC
>FZLR01000001.1 GCA_900197615.1 Rhodospirillaceae bacterium Spongia-Bin9 | reverse complement strand
CCCGCCCCGAGCGCCAGACCCGAAGCGCCCCCCGCCGCCCCGGGCGCCCTCCGCCGAACCCCCCGCCGCGGAAACTGCCGCCGCCGAGGCGCGCGCTGCTCCGGCCGGTCCGGTCGGGAAGGGCGGACGAATCGCCGCCAGCCCGCTGGCCCGGCGCATGGCGAAGCAGGCCGGTCTGGACCTCGCCGCCATCGCCGGCAGCGGTCCGCACGGCCGGATCGTCAAGGCGGATATCGAAAAAGCCCTGGCTGCGGGCGCTCCTGCTGCCGAAGCTCCGGCCGCCCGGCCTGCTGCCGCAGCTGGCCCGGCGCCGTCCGCTACGACTGTCCGTCCGGCGTTTGCGGCAGCGGGTCCGGAGGACCGCGAAATCCCGCACAGCAACGTCCGCAAGGTCATTGCCCGCCGCCTCACCGAAGCCGATCGCGATATCCCGCAGATCTACCTGTCGGTCGATATGGAGATCGACAGGCTGCTCGGCGCTCGGCGGGAGATCAACGAAGCGCTGGAAGGGGCGGCGAAAGTCTCCGTCAACGACATGGTCATCAAGGCGGCGGCACTGGCCCTGCGCCGGGTGCCGGCGGTCAACGCGCAATGGACCGACACGGCGACAGTCCAGCTCGGCGCGGTCGATATCTCGGTCGCGGTCGCCTATGAGGGCGGCCTGATCACGCCGATAATCTTCGACGCCGACTGCAAGGGCCTGGCGCAGATCGCCAACGAGATGAAGGAACTGGCCGGCCGCGCCCGCGAGGGCAGGCTCAAGCCGGAGGAATACCAGGGCGGCAGTTTCTCGGTCTCCAATCTCGGCATGTACGGCATCGGCCACTTCACCTCGATCGTCAATCCGCCCCAGGCCGGCATCCTGGCGGTCGGCGCCGGCGCGCAGAAGGCCGTCGTGCACGATGGCGAAATGTCGGTTGCCACGGTGATGACCTGCACGCTGACCTGCGATCACCGGGTCATAGACGGCGCGCTGGGCGCGCAATGGCTCCAGGCCTTCAAGGGCTATATCGAACGGCCCGCGAGCATGCTGGCGTAGCGTGCCGGCCGTAACATCGCCGCATCCCGAACCGGTGGCGAGGAGAGCCATGCCCGACAATTCCGACACATCCTTCGATCTCATCGTCGTCGGCGGCGGGCCGGGCGGCTATGTCGCCGCGATCCGGGCGGCCCAGCTCGGCCTGAACGCCGCCCTGGTCGAGCGCGAGCATCTCGGCGGCATCTGCCTGAACTGGGGCTGCATCCCGACCAAGGCGCTGCTGCGGACTTCGGAAATCTACCATCTGATGCAGCATGCCGGGGATTTCGGCCTGTCGGCGGACAATGTCGCTTTCGACATCGGCAAGGTCGTCAAACGCTCGCGCAGGGTCGCCGGCCGACTCAATGCCGGCGTCAAACACCTGATGAAGAAGAACAAGGTCGCGGTGTTCGACGGCCATGGCCGATTGGCCGGCAAGGGTAAGGTCGCCGTTCTTAAGGACGGCAAGGAGACCGCAACGCTGTCATCGCCCCACATAATCCTCGCCACCGGCGCGAGGGCGCGCACCCTGCCGGGCCTGGAGCCCGACGGCAAGGATATCTGGACCTACAAGGAAGCCATGGTGCCGGAGGCGTTTCCGAAGTCGCTCTTGATCGTCGGCAGCGGCGCCATCGGCATCGAATTCGCCAGCTTCTACCGCACCCTCGACGCCGAGGTGACGGTCGTCGAGATGCTCGACCGCATCCTGCCGGTCGAAGACGCGGAAATCTCCGCCTTCGTGCAAAAGGCGGTCGAGAAGCAGGGCATGAAGGTTCTGACCGGCGCGACGGTCGCCGGGCTGGTAAAAGGTGCGGACGGCATCGCGGTTGCGGTCGAGAGCGGCGGCAGCACGCAGACGGTCACGGTCGAGAAGGTCATCCTCGCCATCGGCATTGCCGGCAATGTCGAGGAACTCGGCCTGGAGGGCACGGCGGTGACGGTCGACCGCGGCCACATCCGGATCGGCCCGTGGGGCGAGACCGGCGAGCCCGGCGTCCGGGCCATCGGCGACGTCGCCGGCCCGCCCTGGCTGGCCCACAAGGCGAGCCACGAGGGCATTCTCTGCGTCGAGAAGATCGCCGGGGTCGCGGATGTCCACCCGCTCGATACCAGCCGGATTCCCGGCTGCACCTATTGCCATCCCCAGGTCGCCAGCGTCGGGCTGACCGAGGCGGCGGCGATGGAGGCGGGCCACGAGGTCCGGGTCGGGCGCTTTCCGTTTGCCGGCAACGGCAAGGCGATTGCTCTGGGCGACGACCGGGGGCTGGTCAAGACCGTGTTCGACGCCGGGACCGGCGAACTGCTCGGCGCCCACATGGCGGGGCCGGAGGTCACCGAACTGATCCAGGGCTACAGCATCGCCAAGACGCTGGAGACGACGGAGACGGACCTCATGCACACCGTCTTCCCGCACCCGACGCTCTCCGAAACGATGCACGAAGCCGTCCTCGACGCCTACGGCCGCGTCGTGCATTTCTGAGAAAGGAATTTCATGACCGCTACGAATTCAGGCGGGCCGCCGTTCCGGGCCGAGCATGTCGGGAGCTTCGTCCGGCCCGGCCGGCTGCTCGACGCCGCCCGGGCGAACAAGGCCGGCACGCTCGACGACCGGGCCTATGTCGAGATCCAGAACGAGTGCATCGCGGAGATCGTCGCGTTTCAGGACGAGATCGGCATGGCGTCGGTCACGGACGGGGAGTTCCGGCGCCGGGTCTGGTCGGGCGGCCTGACGGAAGCGCTCGACGGGTTGGGGCTCAAACGGGAAGGCATCCTCAGCTTCCATTCGGACAGCGAGGAATACGGGGTGCCGCCGTCGCCCTATGCGGAGGCGAGGCTGTCCCGCCGGCGGCCCATCGTGACCGGCGATTACGAGTTCGTCGCCTCGCTCCGGCCGAAGGGCGTGCCGAAAGTTACCATCGCGTCGCCTGCGGTGCTTCATTTCTGGCTCGGCGACGGCAGCTTCGATCCGGCGGTCTATAGCGACCGCGAGGCTTTCTTCACCGATGTCATTGCCATCTTCCGGCAGGAAATCGCAGACCTCGAAGCCGCCGGCTGCCGCTACGTCCAGCTCGACGACACCGCGCTGCCCTGCAATTGCGACGAGACGGCAAGGGGCGCGGTCGCGGCGCGGGGCGAGGACCCGGACGACCTGACCGACTCCTACGTCCGGCTTATCAACGGCTGCATCGGCGCACGGCGCGACGACACCTTCGTCGGCCTGCATATGTGCCGGGGCAACCTGAAGGACATGTGGATGGCCGAAGGCGGTTACGAGCCGATCGCCGAGCGTTTGTTCGGCGGCCTCGATGTCGATGCGTTCTTCATGGAGTACGACAGCGAGCGGGCGGGCGATTTCCGGCCATTGCGCTTCCTGCCGCCGGGCAAGACGGCCGTGCTCGGCCTGGTCAGCACGAAGTCGCCAGAGCTGGAATCGAAAGACGAGCTGTTGCGGCGCATCGACGAAGCGGCCCGGTTCGCGCCGCTGGAACAGCTCGGATTGAGCCCGCAATGCGGATTCTCATCGGCCGGGGGCGGCGGCCAGGTCATGGGCCTGGACGAAATCCGGCGCAAACTGGAACTCGTGCAGGATGTCGCCGCCGAGGTCTGGGGCTGATCGGGGGAATATTCCGGTGCAGAAGCGAGACCTCCAGCTCCCCGGATCGCGGCAGGAAATTGCGGACATCCAGCGGGCGCGAAAGAAAATCGCGGTCGAGATGGCCAGGAGCGCCAGGTATTACCGGGGCCGGCTCGACCGTATCGATATCGACCGGCTCGACGACCCGGAGGAATGGGCCAAAATCCCCATCGTCGACAAGGAAACGCTCCGCAAGATCGGCGTCGGGAATTTTGAGGAGCAGTTCTGCATCGCGCCGCGGGACGAGATCGCCGAATACTGGCGCTCCGGCGGGGCGACCGGCGTGCCGCTGTTCTATCCGCGCACCCACCGCGACATGGAATACACCTATCTGCAGCTCTGCCGGTGCTGGACGATCGCCGGCGTGCGGGACGGCGACCTGTGCCACATGTCGTTCCCGCTCGGCGTCCATCCGGCGGGGCAATTGTGGGCACGGACGGCCAACCAGAGCGGCGTCGGCGTGATCTGGGCCGGCTCCGGCGCCGGCACTCCGTCGCAGGCCCAGCTCGACCTCATCCTGTCGCTCAGGCCGACGGTCTGGATGGGGATGCCGAGCTACGGGCTTCACCTCGCCAACCTTGCCGACAGCCAGGGCATCGACCTGGCGGGCCACACCGTCGAGCGCGTGCTGGTTGGGGCCGAGGCGCTGTCGGACGCCAAGCGCGAGAAGCTGGAGCGGGCCTGGGGCGCGGAGGTCAACGACCTGTTCGGCATGACGGAGATCGGCATCCTCGGCGCCGACAGCCGGCACCATGAGGGCTTTCACGTCTGGACCGACCAGGCGGTGTTCGAGGTCGTCGACGAAGACACCGGCCTGCCGGTGGCCGAAGGCGAGCAGGGGCTGATGGTGATCACGCCGCTCTTCATCAACAACGCGACGCCTTTCCTGCGCTGGAGTTCGGGCGACATCGTCCGCATGGTTGAAAACTCGAGCCTGGACGGCCCGTTTTCCGTCTTTCCGGTGATGCGGCATGCGCATCGCACCGTCGGTTTCTTCAAGGTGCGCGGCGTCAACATCAATCACGCCGAGTTCGAGGATTTCATTTTCCGCATTTCGGAGATCAACGATTTCCAGGTCGAGCTTCGCAACGACGGCGGATCGGATATCTTCCACGTCGCCATCGAAGTGAGGCGCGGCAGCGACGCGCCGGCCGTCGCTGACGGACTGTCCGGAAAAGTCCGCGAGACTTTCGAGGTCCGCCCGGAGATCGAGATCCTGGAGAGCGGCACCCTGGCCAAGGCGTTCGAAAGCAGCGTGAAGGCGCCGCGTTTCGTCGACAGGCGCTAGCCGGCGGCAAAGGAAAGGCGGCACATGTTCGTTGCAATGAACCGGTTCCACATCGTGCGCGGGCGCGAGGCGGAATTCGAAAAGGTCTGGGCGGAGCGCGACACCCATCTCGATGGCGTGCCGGGCTTCATGGAATTCCGACTCCTGAAGGGGCCGGAATTCGACGACCATACGCTCTATGCCTCGCACTCGACCTGGACCGACCGCGAGGCCTTCGACGCCTGGACCCGGTCCGAAGCCTTTCGAAAGGCCCATGCCGGGGCCGGGGGGCGGCGCAGCCTCTATCTCGGCCATCCCGAGTTCGAGGGCTTCGAAGCCGTGCTGGACCGCTGACGCCGGTCGGGGGGCCGGGAGAGCCGCGCCCAGGCGCGGACTGCAGGATGGGCCGAATGAATACACTTTATGACAAGCACGACACATCCTGACGCCCGGGCGCCGGGCGGAAAGATCGTTCTTCTGGACGGCGGCGTCGGCCAGGAGCTGCACCGGCGCAGCGCGCGGCCGTCGGCGCCTTTGTGGTCCGCGCAGGTGATGATCGACGAGCCGGAACTCGTCGAGACCGTGCATCTGGAGTTCATCGAGGCCGGCGCGCGGATCGTTACGCTGAACAGCTATTCGGCAACCCCGCACCGGCTCGCCTGCGCCGGCCGGGACGGGATGTTCGACGCCCTGCAGGACGCCGCCGTGCGCGCTGCGCAGGCCGCGCGCAGCCGGAGCGGCCGGGATATCCGGATCGCGGGCTGCCTGCCGCCTCTGGCGGCGTCGTACCGGCCGGACCTGACGCTGCCCGAAGAGGTCTGTCGGGCGGATTACCGCCGGATCGTGTCGGCGCAGGCAGACTTTGTCGACCTGTTCCTTTGCGAGACCCTGTCCACCCTAACGGAAGTGCGCGCGGCGACCCGGGCAGCGCAAGAGAGCGGCAAGCCGGTGTGGACCGGACTCACGGTCGACGACGCCGACGGCAGCGTACTGCGTTCCGGCGAGCCGGTCGCCGACGGGGCGCAGGCGGCCAGGGATGCCGGCGCGAATGCCGTCCTGATCAATTGTTCGAGTCCGGAAGCCATTGCGCGGGCGCTGCCGCTTCTGGCCGATACCGGCATCCCGTTCGGCGCCTATGCCAACGGCTTCGTGTCCGTCGAGGCACTCCAGCCTGGCGGAACCGTCGACGTGCTGGAGGCGCGGGGCGATCTGGACCCGGCGGCTTATGCGCAGCACGCTCTTGCATGGGCGGCGGCAGGGGCGGCGATCCTCGGCGGCTGTTGCGAAATCGGGCCTGCCCACATTGCGGAACTCGCACGGCGGCTCGGTAACGAAGGCTATGAAATCGTCGCCGAACTCGAATTGTGCGTTCCGGGGCTCGGATAGACGACGGACTCGTCCGGTATTGTCGTATCCTCGACATCAGGAGGGAGTTCGACCGCTCCGTGTCGGTCCGCCCGGGAACCCGATCCGGAACCCGCCGGGTCCGGGGATGTCGGGAAAGAAAGGCTTCCCCGCGGGGGATATGATAGGTAATGCTCATGTCGAAGCGCAGCGTGACACGGCGAACCTTAGTGGCCGGGCTGGCGGCCGGGACTGCAGGAGCGGCGGCAGCGCTCTTTCTGTCCGGCGCCCGCTCGACGACCCTGGGGTATGCCTTTCGGGGACCGGCCTCGGACCGCGGCCTCGGTCTTGCGCCGCCGGCAGCGTGCACGCCCGGCACCGTCGGGCAGACGGAAGGGCCCTACTACACGCCGTCGACGCCGCGCCGCGCCAACCTGCGCGAGCCGGGTACAGGCGGCGAGCCGCTGGTTCTTCAGGGACTGGTGTTGACGCCCGATTGCCGCCCGGTGTCGGGAGCGGTCGTCGATATCTGGCATTGCGACGAACGCGGCCGATACGACAACAGTAGCTTCCGCTATCGCGGTCATCAGTTCACCGATGCCGCCGGCGCCTTCCGTTTCGAGACCGTCCGGCCGGGCCATTATCCGGGACGGACGCCGCATTTTCACGTCAAGGTGCAGGGCGAGCGCACAGGCCTGCTGACCACCCAGCTCTATTTCCCGGGCCTGCGCGACGCCAACCGCCGGGACTCGATCTATCGCGACGAACTCAGGATGCAGCTCGGCCGGGCCGGCGGTATCTGGCGGGCGCATTTCGATTTCATGCTGGCGCCGGACTGAGGCGCAGCCCCGCTACGCGAACGCCGTAGGTCGGCAATGCGCAACGGCGTCGCCTACGAGCATCTGGACCTCAACCGGCGCGGTTTCGACGCGGCCCTCACCGCCGCCGAGCGGGCAAGCTATTTCGGCGACGACTTCAACGGCAGCGGCTCGAGGCGTTCTGTGCCGGGATCGACCGGGCGGTTGCGCAGTTTCGCTGAGATGCGGAAAAGGGCGCCGAACCCGCGCGGGCGGAGAGAGAAGCCCGGGTCAGCCGGGTCCTGCGCCGCGGCCTTCGATTTCTGCGTGGATCGCCTTTACCGTGTCGCTGGCCGTGGTCTCGAACAGCGCCGGGATGAGGGCGTGGACGAAGGCGGCGGCGCCGGCGCAGAGCAGCCGGGCGCCGAATCGGATGGCAAACGCCATATGCTCCGGATAGGTCTCGCCGACGCTGGCCGGATGATCGCGGAATGAACTCAGGAACGATCGCGTCGGGATGCTTGCTTCCTGCTGGCTCATGGTCTTCGCTCTTTTTGCTTGCCCGGCCGCAATCGCCGGCAGATCGATCCGACAGGCTGAACGCGGCCCGCCATCCTCGATTTCAAGATATCAGGCACGCCCGGAAAAAATGTCCCAAAATATTTTACTTTTTCACAGTATTTTGGGATATTGTCCCAGCATGAGCACCAGACTCGATGAAGCGGACCTTAGAATTCTGCGATGCCTGCAGAGCGACGCGTCGGTCAGCATGGATGACTTGGCCGCGAAAACGAACCTGTCCCGCAACGCCTGCTGGCGGCGCGTCAAACAGCTGGAAGAGCGGCAGGTCATCCGCGGGCGCGTCGCCCTGATCGATCCGGATGCGGTCGACCTCGGCTTGTCGGTCTTCGTGATCATCCGCACCAGCGCCCACGAAAAGGACTGGCTCGGCAAGTTCGAGGAGGCGGTCCGGACATTGCCGGAGATCCAGGGCGCCCACCGGATGACCGGCGATATCGATTACGTGCTCCGGCTGCGCGTCCCGAGCGTCAAGGGGTACGATCGGTTCTACAAGCGCCTGATCGCCAAGGTTCCGATCTCGGATATCTCGGCGAGCTTCGTCATGGACGATATCAAGGAGACGACGGTCCTGCCGATCTGAACCGGGCCCGTAACGCCGGACTCAGGCCGGCGCAGGTTCCGTGCTCTTCGCCGCCGCATCCTCCGCCTGCAACACCTGCTCGAACGCTTTCAGGAACACCGCCGGCTCCTGTGCGCCGGACACGGCGTATTGCCGGTTGACGATGAAACAGGGCACGCCCTGGATGCCCATCTGCCGGGCCATCAGGTCTTCCTGGCGGATGCGCTCGGCATCCTCGTGGCTGGCGAGATAGGCGCGGGTCTCGTCCGCATCCATCCCGGCGTCGGCGGCGAGTTCGACCAGCGTTTCCCGGTCGCCGATATCGCGACCCTCCATGAAACAGGCCCGGAACAGCCGCTCCACGACCGCATCCTGCAACCCGGTCCGCCCTCCCGAACCCTCGGCCGTCCGGCCCGCCCGGTCGATCAGCCGGTGCGAATCGAGGGTATTGGGCTGGCGTGGCATGGCAGAGAAATCGAAGTCGAGGCCGGTCGACTCCCCGGCCTCCCGGATCGCGGAATATACATGCTCGGCCCGCTCGTCGCCGCCGAACTTGGCGGCCAGGTAGTCGCGCCGGTCCATGCCTTCCGCCGGCATGTCCGGATTGAGCTGAAACGGCCGCCAGCCAACATAGACGTCGAGGTCCGGCGGCCGGTTGGCCAGCGCCTCCTCGAAACGGCGCTTGCCGACATAGCACCACGGACAGACGGTGTCGGAGACGATATCGACGGTGATTTTCCGGGCCATGATCGCTCCGTTCGTGCTGTGTTGGGGCGTCAACCGGACAATAGGGCCAGCGGAGGCTAAGTCAAAAGGCGATGGCCGGCGCTACCCCTCCTCGATGCGGATCGTTTCGATGCCGCCGTTGCGCACCGCCAGCGCGAGCCGGCCGTGCTTGAGCGCGAGGGCATCGTCGCCGAACAGGGCGCGGCGCCAGCCGCTGAGCGCCGGAACGTCCGCCGCGTCGTCCGTCGCGATCCGCTCCAGATCGGCGGACGAAGCGACAAGCTTCTGCGCCACCCGGCCTTTCTCGCAGCGCTCCTTCAGCAGCACCTTGAGAAACTCGACGACCGGCGCGGCGCCGGCCGGCAGATCTTCCCGGATCGCGGCAGCTTGCGGTTCGGGCGCCGGCCCGTTCAGGCCGCGCTCGACCGCCTTGAGGATCGCCTGGCCGGCCGGGCCCTCTGCCAGTCCCTTGGATACCCCGCGCGTTCGGCCCAGCGCAGCGATATTCCGGGGCGCGTTGGCGGCGATGTCGATCAGGGATTCGTCCCGGAACACCCGGTTGCGCGGAATGTTCTTCTGTTGTGCGAAGCTTTCGCGCCAGCCCGCGACCTGTTTCAGGACACCCAGGTATTTCGGTTTGAGCGAGCGCGACTTGACCCGCTTCCAGGCGTCCTCCGGTGTTGTGATGTAGGCGGCGGCGTCTTCGAGCGCCGCCAGATCTTCGGCAATCCAGGCTTCCCGGCCCGCCGAGCGGATCTGCGCGCGCAGCTTGCGATACGCCGTACGCAGATGGGTTACGTCCGACAGGGCGTAGGCAAGCTGTTTGCCGGTCAACGGCCGGGCTGCCCAATCGGCGAAGCGCGCGCCCTTGTCGATCTGCGCCTTCGCCAGCTTGCGCACCAGCTGCTCATAGCCGACCTGGTCGCCGAAGCCGCAGACCATGGCCGCGATCTGGGTATCGTAGACCGGCGCCGGGGTCCGGCCGGTGAGGTGCACGAAAATCTCGATATCCTGCCTGGCGGCATGGAATACCTTCACGACATCGGCATTCTGCATCAAATTCCAGACAGGCGTAAGGTCCATGCCCGGCGCCAGCGGGTCAACCGCCGCCGCCTCGTCCTCTCCGGCAAGCTGGATCAGGCACAATACCGGCCAATAGGTTTTTTCGCGGATGAATTCGGTATCGACGGTGACGAAATCTTCCGCCCCGAGACGGGCGCACAGCGCGGCGACCTGCGCCGGATCGGTGAGGAGAGTCATGGCCCGGATATACCGGATGGTGCGCCGCAGCGGAACGGCGCGCTTTGGCCTGCCGGTCGGTTGCCTCGCCGTTGTTGCGGCAGCCGTTGGCGCGGCCCAGGCGAAAGACTGGTCGCACCTGACACGGCCCTGGCCCGCCGGTCCGGGAATTGAGGGCATTGCAGGCCAGGACATCCGGTTCCCGACCGCCAGCCCGTTCGCGCCGACCGATACGGACAAGGCCGAAAAGGCGACCGGCGTCGGTACGCTGTATCTGCCAAAATCGCCGGAACCGGGCCACCGGCCGGCGCGCAGCGTGCCCGTCGTCGTCTTGCTGCACGGCGCGAGCGGGGTCCGCTATGCCCGCGAGCATGTCTACGGCCGCCAGTTCGCCGCGATGGGCCTGGCCGCCGTCGCGGTCGATGTCTTCGCCGCCCGCAACCATGGCGGCGGCGGTTTCGTGCGCCGGCTGATCGACGTGACCGAGACCATGATGATTGCCGACGCCTTCGCGGCGCTGCGCTGGGTGGCGCGCCGGCACCCGGCGGTCGATCCGGAGCGCGCCTTCGTCATGGGCTTCTCCTATGGCGGCATGGCGGCAGCCTACATGCTGGACCGGCGCATCGCCCGCAAACTGGGCCGCGGCCTGCGCTTCGCCGGGCATATCGCCTTCTACGGCCCGTGCATCGCCCGCTTCGCCAAACCCCGGACGACCGGCGCGCCGCTCCTCATGATGTACGGCACCGCCGACGAACTGATCGATCCGGTGCGCTGCCGGGCCTATCTGGACGACATGAAACGGGGCGGCAGCGCTGGCCGGCTGATCGCGATTAAGGGCGCGCCGCACCAGTGGGACGGCGGCTGGCCGCAGTTCCGCATCGGCCGGCAGATGCACGGCTGCCGGCTGCGCGTCGAGTCCGACGGCGCGATCCGCGACCTCAACACCGGTCTGGTCATGGCCTCGCCGCTGCTACGCATGACCATCCTCGGCCTGTGCGTCGGCGGCCCGCCCTACTTGATCGGCCGCGACGACCGGGCCAGGCGAATTTCCAACCGCGCCGTCGGCCGCTTCCTGCGCGCGATTCTGACCGGGAAAGCGCCGTTCGGGGGATAGGGCGGAAATGCCGCCGTCGCTGCGGCCTGCGGCCGGGGCGCCCATTCGGCAGCTTCCTCTCCGGTCGGCGGGCAGGCAGTCGCGCGTGTTATGAAATGTCATAGTCTGGCAATAAACGCTTTTTCTTGTCGTATTTACAATGAGTTAGTCCACAGATTTGCTGACCGGTCTTCAAATCGACAGCTGATTCAAACAAACTCCCGACACCGTATGCCCGCCGCAGCCGCCCGAATCGCGGGGACGTTTCCAATAGTGCACCGGCGACGGTAGCGCCGGGTGGCAGATGGTAATCGTTCCGTCAGGCCGTGACGGGTTGGCCCGGTCCGCAGAGGCATCATGCCGTTGGCGGTCAACGTGGCGCTCCTTCGGCCAGATGGACTGTGACAGCCCAACCCCGACCGGCGCCGCGATGGCCTACGCTGTGGACAAGTGGCTCGCCGCCAGACCCCAGACGGTCGCAGCGGCGGGCCCCTTACCCACAGCTATCTACGGAAGCTTCAGCTCCTACACTACGCTTGGAGGCACGTCCTGAGCGGGCTCGCTCAAACGCAATTTACGTCGGTCGAGAACAACAAGCAGCGCCGGGAACAAGAGAAAATCCGCGATCAGTGCAATAACGATCGTGAGACCCACCAAAACGCCGAGTGTCTGGTTGGTCGAAAGCCCCGATGCACCGAAAACCAAAAATCCCAATGCAAAAATCAAAGTGGTAATTAACAGCGGTTTGCCGACCTGTTTGAAAGTCGGTACGATTGCCTCCGCAGGCGGCTTGCCCTCATCGCGCGTTCTCAAGTAACTGGATAACAAATGAATGGTATCGTCTACGATAATACCGAACGCTATCGCCGTAACAATAGATGCTGCGATACTAACCGTTCCAACGGCATAACCCCAAACCCCCATTGCTATGATAGCCGGAAGAAAATTAGGTACTAAACTCAACAATCCCAACCGTATACTCTTAAAGAAGAAAATTAAAATAAGCGAAACGATGGACATCGCAATGCCGGTGCCAATTAACATCTTGACGATATTTCTCATCACTGAATAAGCACTGACCATTGTAACGCCGGTCGCTCTGGTTTGAATTTGGGATGCATTCTTCTGCAACCAGGCCAAAGCTCGGTCATCGAGTTCAATTTGCTCCCTAACCGACATGGATTCGACCACAACTGTCATGCGAGTTGCTGAACGGTCAAAATTGATAAGATTGTTCAGATCGAGTCCGACAGGGAGAGAAAATTCATATAAGACCAGGTACTGCGCCGCAAGGTCCGAGTTCTCGGGAAGAGTATAGGAACCGTCCGCATCGCCATGCAGATTCATATTCAACCGTTTCAGAACATCGGCAATCGATGTGACGTGAGAGACTTCCGGCTGCTCGCGAAGCCACTCGGCGAATGAATCGATTCGACGCAGATAATCAATGTCGGTAATTCCCCCCTCACGCCCGGAGCTCAGAGAATACTCAAACGTATCCAGACCGGAAAAATGCCGGTCGATGAAGTCTGCAGACCGCCGCAGCTCGTAACTCTCGTCAAGCAATTTAAGATTGTTATCGTTTAACTCTATTCTCGAGACCCCAAATGCACTCACCAATGACAATACAGCAAATACACCAAGCAGTATGGTGCTTTTAGAAACGACGAAATTGCCCAAGCGGTTAAAAAACTCCACTTGATTTTTTCGTTCAACCGGTGCCTTCATCGGCATCACTGCCAACAGAGCTGGTAAAAGCGTAATCGAATATGCGAATGCACACATGGAACCAAATGCAACAATATTCCCCATCACGCGAAAAGGAGGCATTTCTGAAAAATTCAAACTCAGAAAGCCGATCGCAGTAGTGATTGAAGTGAGAAAAATCGGACGGCCATTAATTTTCAGCGCATGAACGATCGCAACTTTGCGCTCCATTCCGCGATGCATGGCATTCGTCATTCCTTGAATTAAGTGTACGGAGTGTGCGACCGCGATGGCCATCAATACAAACAAAGCTGCCGAGCTCTCCGCATAGAATTTTAGTCCGGACCAGCCTGCGAAACCGAAACCGGAAGTCATGACCGCAATCAACATCGCCAAAATGCCTAAAACGCCCCAAACCGAACGCAGGACGACGATGGCAACAAGCATCATCGTCACAAACGCAATCGGTGCAAGAACGGACATATCTTCATCCAGCGCCTTGCGAATCGTCTGATCCAGCAACAATTCGCCATAGGTGTGGTATTCGATGTCAGGATTTGCTGCGCGCTGCTCATTGACGAGATCGCGGAGTGCGTTGACCGCTTCGAGCTTCTTCTTCTCCCTATCTTCATCGGGAAGAGCCAGACTAACGACCAACCCGGCCAAACGTCCGTCGCGAGAAATAAGGCGACCGGCTATCTCTCTGTTAGAGAGTGCAATCGTTCGGACTCTGCCGATTTCGGTCTTATTAAGTAAAGTCGCATCGTCGACCAGCGGTTCGACTATCAGGCCGTCTTCGTTTCCCTCCGTATGTAAGTGATTGGTGATTGAGGTAACACGGGTGGCATAAGGCGTTCGCCACAACGCATCGGTTAGTTTCTCTACCGCAAGCAATGCTTTGCGCGTAAATATGGTGTCACCGGTTGGTGCGACAACGACAAGGACGCTGTCCGACACTGCATAGGTTTCTTCGAATTGTTCCAATTTGACCAGCTGCGGGTCATCCTCATTGAAATGATTTCGAATGCCGACATCGACTGTTATCAAGTGCTGCATTCCCGCGGCTATAGCCGCGATCACCGCGACAGCGGCGACTGCCGTCCACAAGCATCGAATCACAACAAGGTTAAAAAAATTAGATTTTATTCTTTCGGCAATCAGCGGCATGGCTACCTACGAAGCTCCTCTGCGCAATGGCTGTACTCAGGCCATCATCGCATAGTAAACAAATGTTTCACGCCGGTAGTTCGCGAAGCTGATTTGCAATCCGAAGTTTCAGCTTTTTGGAAACTGACAAGGTGGGCAAAGGATCGATCTTAAGCTTGTAATTTTTGGGTAACGGAGCGAACTCGAAGTAATGTGCAATCGTCATCAAAGCAACGATCATCTGCAAATTCATCCAAACGTACCCAACACACATGTGGGTTCCCAGACCGTAAGGAGCGTAATCGCGCTTTTGATGTTCATTGCGTGGCGGCAAGTAACGATCGATTTCGAATTTGTACGGATCCGGGAAACTGTCGTCCATATAATGAGCAGCGGACTGTGCAATCAACACGCGTTCTCCGAGAGGCAATGCAAAATTTTCAACCGTGCAGGAATTTGCTACGTTCCTGGCCTGAACACAGACAACAGGGTACATCCGCAAGCATTCCATAAGAAAACGACGTGACACAGTATCGGATTGTTGTAAGAATTTGCTTCGGTCCAGATCATCGGAATCGAAAAATGTGTTTGCTTCTTCCCGAATTCTTGCCGCGAGTACGGGATGGTTGGCCATTTCAAAAACCGCAAACCCCAATAGATCGCCGACATAAATGCTTTGAAGCGTCGGCGCGGCCGCCAACATGAATGCCAGATTCTGTTCCGGAAGAAATTGCGGGTCGCTGCGATGTAAACTGAATACGTCGTCCGCCAGTTCCCGAACCGCTCCGGCGCGTTGGAAGGGTGTGTGGTTTTGTTCGATTCGTCGCATAAGAGCACCGAGAAGTTTGAAACGCCTGGTCATCGCCGGAGTGCGTGCCATGAAGTTTGGCATCAAATCCCCAACGTAACAATTGGATGCTCTCTCCTTCCACTTGGCCAGTTCTTCAAAAATGTCTTGCGAATCCGTGCTCACAGTAATTTGAGTCATTTGTAAATTGATCATCAGACGTGTTTCGCGTTTAACTTCTATTTCCGACCCCGCCTGCCAATTCTGGCTTGACATAAATTGTCGGATCAATTGGCATACGTCATCTAATCTTTCAACGAATTTTTCCGCCGAGTAATAACTTCTCATCACTTTGCGCAGTCGAAAATGGTCGGCACCATCAAGTGACGTGATCAGACCCTGTGCGCCACAAGCTTCTTCCAACTCGCGAAAATAATTCCCGGAGGTCATGTGCGTACGAGCATTCCGGTGCACCCACCGATTGACCTCCGGCCCTGCCAGAAAGGTTAACGGCTTCTTAAATGGCATCTGCAACTGGAAGACAGGGCCATATCGGTTAGCAATGTTTGCAAATAGTGCTGGAATATTTCCGTCCCAAAAGCGCCGGTTCGACAAAAAATACCTTAGAGAAACCTTTGGAATTTTTTTGCTAAGAGGCGTTTGTTGTATGGCAGGCGTAATGATAGCTTGTTCCAAGCCGGAAGAAATTTTTCGATTAATTGTTTCTAAATTACAAATCCATTTAATTTTGGTTTCTTTTTTGTCATCAAGTTCAAAAATAAAGCGAATGACGTCGCAAGCGTTTAAAAGACCGATAATCAAAGAATCTCTGGGGCTGGGAATAATATCGGTAAAAATCACTTGTTCGATTTCCGACTTGATATTATGCCAATTGGAATGGTTCAATGTGTAAAAACCGCCATCATGATGTGTCAAAATTGCCAAATTAACCAAGCGTTCTAACGTAGTATCGATAATTTTTTCCGAATGGATCGTAAGCTTTTCTATCCAGTAGCGCGTGCTCTGTGGATCGGGATGGGATTCGATTTCTTCGAGGCATAAATCGAGTATCGGTTCACCCGTTTTGGTTGAATCGATCAAAAAAAGCGATTCTTCGTCTGTATCGATACGCGACTTCAGCGAGAGATCTGCCAGAACTGCGCCAATCATGACACAGTTCAAGGTCCAGCCTTCTACTTGGTAAAAATATCCGGTCTGCTCATTGAGAAGCATTACGATCAATTCTTCCGGAATATTCAGCGAACGGAGTGAATCCATATCGATAGCCTCGATGGTAACGAGATGCGCCTCCGGCAGTGGCAACCGTATAAACCGGCCGCCGCCGCAAGACGTCGATGAGCGTAACCGCCCATGTGCTAGTGCCGCCGTCGTTCACCCAACCGGTTCGACCGTGATCGGATTTAGTGTGTCTGTTTCCTCGGTCATGTCAAGCGCCAGAGACTCCCGAGTAGAGTGTTGACGGGCGCCTGCGCCGTATGCGACGCGCACCGTGGCTGTGGCGTGAAATTCCGGCGGCGGCGTCGAAAGAGGAATAGCGAACGCACGGCGGCCCGTGCCGCGTTAGCCCATCGTCCGTCCGTCTGCCGAAGACACAGTGTTATTCATATAATGTTCTTATGCGCGGCGACAATGGCGATGTGCGCGGTATCGGCGGCGGCCCGGCGCGGAACCGCACCGGGATCGAGCAGATGCAGGGCGAGTTTCTTAAAGACCTCATTGGTATTGAGAGTCGTAACGGATTCCAACGCCTCTAGACGGGCGCGGGCGGCGTCCGGTTCGCCTGCTCCCGTTTCCCTAACGACAAGCTCCGACATAACGAGGGGGAAACTGCGTGAGGCTGTACGCCACCGCTCGCGCGTCACCATCCGGTACGCCGCAGCCACGATATCGCTTGAGGGCCGCGCGGTGAGATAGCTGACGACCGACGCTTCGTTATAGACGGCGGGCTTCATCGGTTCCGCAACGCCGAACACTCTCCACAACCCTAGGATTTCCCTACGAAAGGTGAAGACTGGCGGGCCACAGCCATCTCACGCCGACCTTCTTCAGGAAGGAAGGGAGATTTGCTTTCGGAAACGTCGCTCGACAGTGGGAAAAACATCCGGAAAGCCGGCACTGCGGCTCCTGCCGGGCAGGGGAGCGGGGGAATCCGCTACCCCTCCCACACCAGCGCCAGCACGCGGAGCGGCGAGCCGCTGCCCTGCTTGATCTTGAGCGGGGCGGTGAAGAGGACGCTGCCGGTCGGGGGCAGCAGGTCGAGGTTGGTCAGGCATTGCAGGCCGTAGCGGCCGGCGCCGTGGATATAGTAGTGGCACGGGTAGGGCGGGCGCAGATGCATGGCCTGGCCGGCGTCGGTGCCGATGCATTCGCTGCCGAAGCCCATGACGTCGCGCTCCTCGACCAGGAAGCGCACGGCGTCGGTGTCCGGCCCCGGCGTGTGCTGCCCTTCCTCGTCGAAATTCTGGTAGGATTCCGGGTCCGACCGCTTCGACCAGTCGGTCCGCATCAGGACCCACGAACGCGGCGGGATCCGGCCGTGCTCTTCCTCCCAGTTGCGCAGGAAATCGGCCGATAGCAGGAAATCGGCGTTCTGCTCGGCATGCGTCGCGCAATCGACGACGCAGGCCGGCGCGACCATGTTTTCGACCGGCACGGTATCGGTGCTGTTGTTGGGCAGGTTGCGGCCGGAAACCCAGTGGATCGGCGCGTCGAAATGGGTGCCGGTATGCTCGCCGCAGGAGAAATTGTTCCAGTAGGCGGCGAGGCCGCGATCGTCATAGCGCGAGACCTCCTCGAGCCGGAACGGCCAGCACTGGCCCATTTCCGGCGGCAGCTCGATCTGCGGGAAATCGGGCGACAGGGTCTGGGTCAGGTCGATCACGCGGATATTCCGCTCGGCGATGCCGCGGACCATGTCCAGCAGGGGGTTGGCGTTCATGCTGCTTCCCTCATTTCAGACTGCTTTCTCCCGGCCAGGCGCCCTCGATATGGCGCTGGCGCGCCTACTCGGGATGAGGAATTTGGGGTTCACCCAAACCGCACAACTCTCACCCTCACCCAGAGTAGCCGCGAAGCGGCGTATCGAAGGGCTACTCGCCATGGGCCAGTTCCCGTTCCAGCACCTTGGGGTCGGTGCGCCAGCGTTCGTACCAGTCCTTCGCGACATCGCCGGGATAGACATCCTCGGCGCCGCCCTGCAGCGCCCCGACGATGGCGCGGGCGAGCGCCGCCGGCGTCACCTTAGGCGGGCGCAGCTCCTGGTTCCATTCCACATCGAGCGGCCCCGGATACAGGTTGATGACGCGGACGCCGGACCTGTGCATGCCGGCGCGCATCGCCTGGGCGAGCGAATGGGCCGCCGCCTTGGAGGCCGAGAAAGTGCTCTGGTCCGGATTGTTGGCGAGCGCGAAGATCGACAGGATGTTGACCCAGGCCACCGCGTTGGTCTCGGTATCGCCGCCGCGCGCCATCATCACCGGACCGAATTCCTGGGCCAGGCGCAGCAGGCCGAAATAGTTGATCTCCATCTCCGCCCGGGCGTTCTCGGTGCCATAGCGGCTGCCGACGCTGTAGGCCCGGTGCTGCTCCGCCGTGTTGACGAGAATGTCGACTTTGGGGCCGATCT
This sequence comes from Rhodospirillaceae bacterium Spongia-Bin9, assembly GCA_900197615.1. Lineage (GTDB taxonomy): Bacteria > Pseudomonadota > Alphaproteobacteria > Bin65 > Bin65 > Bin65. The sequence goes on along the minus strand of FZLR01000001.1, from coordinate 76,367 downwards.
GGCCGGCGCAGCGCTTGACCGAATCCGGATTGGTCACGTCGAGATCGACGACTGTAACCTCCGGCAGCGCCCGGATTTCCTCGAAACCGGGGATCTTCTTCCACGGCGCGGCCTCGCCGACCCAGACCAGGTCGGACCCGGCCGCGATCATGGCCTTCACGACGGACTGGCCGACCGGGCTCTTGCCGTCGGTGACGAAGACCTTGCGGAATTTCGGATCGCAGGTCAGTTCGCGCATCTGGGGATCGTCGCTCATATGGGGCGTATCCTTTTCCGGCAGGGCCAGCAGCACGGCCTGTCCGGCGCGGTCCAGCATGGCGCGGACGCGCACGCGGCACGGCGGTTCGCCGCAATCGCCATGGACGTGGACGATCAGACTGGGTGCTTCGTTCGCGCCTTCGCGATCCAGCTTCACGATGCCGAGCCGCCAGGGCAGGCGCTCGCGGAAATAGTTCTCCATCGCGTGGCGCAGAGTCGTGTGCGCCACCAGTTCGCCGGTTCCGCGCTGGGGCGTCCAGTCCAGCAGGTCCGAAAGACATTCCCGGCAGGCCTCGCGCGGCGGATACTGGACGGCGCCGCAGTCCCGGCAGACCTGGAGTTCGAACGCGCCGCGCGCCGCGCCGGAGGTCAGGCCGAGCGATATCCGGCTGCGCGGCGCCGGGGGCAGCATCGGCGCCCTCGTGCGCAGGACCGGGTTTTTGCGCTTCGGTTTGGTCAGCGGCTTCGCCACGGATCAGTCTCCCGCAGCCAGGATCGCCGCCGCCGAGCAGACGCCGCGGTCGTAACTGATCATGCCGTAGCCGCCGATCAGGCCGATCCTTGCGTCCGGCACCGGCGTGCCGAGCGCCTGCCCGGTGACCTGCCGGATCGCCTCGACCGTGCCGAGGAAGCCGCCGGCGCCGCCCGCCTGGCCGACGGAAAGCTGGCCGCCGGAGGTGTTGATCGGGAAGCTGCCGTCGGTCGTCAGGCTGTGGCTGCGCACGAAATCCGGCGCCTCGCCCTTGGCGCAGAAGCCCAGATCCTCGAACTGCAGCATGTTGATCACGGGATAGTCGTCGTAGGTCTCGAAGAAATCGATGTCGTTCGGCGCGATGCCGGCCATGCCGTAAAGTTCGCCGCTGTCCATCGCCCAGCCGCCGCGATACTGCACGGGATCGTCGGTGTAGGCGTTGTGCCGCTCGATGGTGCCGAGAATCCGCCCGAAGCTCAAGCCGAGGTCGCGCGCCTCCGCCTCGCGCATGACCAGATAGGCCTCGGCGCCGGCGCAGGGCATGACGCAGTCGAACAGATGCACCGGCTCGGCGATCGGCCGGGCGTTCATATACCGGTCGAGGGTGAGCGGCGCCTTGAACAGGGCGTGGGGGTAGGCGAGGGCGTTTTCGCGCTGGGCGACGCACATCTTGCCGAAATCCTCCCGCCGCGCGCCGTAGGTCCGCATGTAATAATCGGTCAGGAAGGCGAAGCTGGCGTTGGGCCCGCCGGTGCCGATCGGATAGACCGCGTCCTTGCCGAACTGGCTGAAATTCTCAAGGCCCTGGCGGAAACTGTCGATATGGTTGGTGTCGCCGGCGACGCAGGCGACGATATCGGCATCGCCGGCCTGGACCGCGCGCGCCGCCCGGCGCATCGCGACCACGCCGGTGACGCCACCCATCGGGATATAATCGAGCCAGCGCGGCGTCAGCCCGTGGTGCTGGACGATACCGACGGCGGTATCCGGCGCCAGCGACATGCTGGTCGCGCACACGCCGTCGAACCGGTCCTTGCTAAGGCCGGAATCCCGGACCAGCGCGGCCAGGGCGCGGCCGATCCACCAATGGGCGCCCCGGGTCGAGAAGCGGACATAGGGGATCGAGACCGGAGTCGTGACGACGATGCCGTCATAGGGCGCCCGGCGGGTCATGGGGCGGTCATGGCCGGCCCGTCTCACCCGAACCGGGCGTGACCGTAACGGCCGCTGTCGCGCCGGCTGTTCGGGCTTCGGTCAGCGCCGGGATTAGCAGCGAGGCCACTGCCAGGATCGCCGCCGCCCACCAGGGGGCCGGCATCCGTCCCGGCATCCGTCTGGGCAGCGGCCGGCGTTCGGGCAAGGTCAGGCCGCCTTGCGCGCGCCGTTCAGCACCCGGAAGACGGCCAGCGGCGTCGCCGGCATGTCGATGTGATCGATTCCGGTCACCGGTTGCAGGGCATCCACCAGGGCATTGATCGCGGCCGGGGGCGCGCCGATGGCGCCGGCCTCGCCCGCGCCCTTGATGCCGAGCGGGTTGGTTGTGCAGCGCACGTTGCGGGTGCCGAAGCGGAAGAAGGGGAATTGCTGCGCCTTGGGCATGTTGTAGTCCATGAATGAGCCGGTCTCGAGCTGGCCGCTCGCCGGATCGTACCAGGTGAATTCGTGTAGGGCCTGCCCCAGCCCCTGCACGATTCCGCCATGGACCTGGCCTTCCAGCAGAAGCGGATTGATGACGTCGCCGAAATCGTCGACCACCGTATAGCGCAGGATCTCGATCTCGGCCGTCTCGGCATCGACCTCGATCTCGACGACATGGGCGCCGTTGGGAAAGGTCGAGGCTTCCGGAGTCCGTTCGAAGCTGTCGTCCAGCGGTTCGCCGTTGCGTTTCGCTTTCCGCGCGACATCGAACAGCGACACCTCCCGGTCGGTGCCGGCGATCCGATAAGAGCCGTCGCCGTATTCGATGTCCGCGGCGGCAGCCTCCAGCATGTCCGCAGCGGTTTGCCGGCCCTTGTCGACGATCGCCGCGGCCAGGCCCAGCATCGCCGCGCCGCCGACCGGCACGGAACGGGAACCGCCGGTCATGCCGGGCGGGGCGCGGTCCGAATCGCCCTGGAAGATGCGGATATTCTCGGCGTCGATGCCCAGTTCTCCGGACAGGATCTGGCTGTAAGCCGTCTGGTGACCCTGGCCGTTATCCATCGTCCCTATGGCGACGGTGAGAATATCGTCGTCGCCGAAGCTGCCGGCCGCAACCTCGGGCGGACCGCCGCCGCAGCGCTCGATATAGGTGGCGAGGCCGATGCCGCGATACTTGCCGCGCTTCGCCGATTTGGCCCGCCGGGCCTCGAAGCCGGCCCAGTCGGCCTGCGCCATCGCTTCGTCCATCAGCGGTTCGAAATCGCCGCTGTCATAGGTGTCGCCCAGGCAGGTGGCGTAGGGCATCCGTTCCGGCCGGATAAAGTTGATCCGGCGGACTTCGTCGGGCGAACGGCCGGTTTCCCTGGCCGCCTTGTCGATTATCCGTTCGATTATATAGGCGGCTTCCGGCCGCCCGGCGCCGCGATAGGCATCGACCGGCACCGTATTGGTCAGCACGCCTTTCACCGTCGTATAGACGAACGGGATGTCGTAGAGCCCGACCAGCATGTCCATGCCGTCGCAGGCGACCAGCGGGGCGAACGCCGACAGGTAGGCGCCCTCGTTGGCGAAGGTGTCGGCGCGCAGGGCGAGGATCCTGCCGTTCTCGTCCAGGCCGAGCTTGCAGTAGGTGATGTTGTCCCGCGCCTGGACGTCGGAAAGGAAGCCCTCGGAGCGCTCGGAGGTCCATTTGACCGGCCGGCCGAGACGGCGCGCCGCCCAGATCGCCAGCGCCTGTTCCGCGTGCGGAAACACCTTCATCCCGAAACCGCCGCCGACATGGCCGGTGGTGACGCGCAGGTTCGACGGATCGATCCCGAAGACCGGCTGGGCGAGGATGTCGCGGACCAGGCTCGGTCCCTGGGTCGTGGTCGCGAGCGTCGTGCGCCCGCTCGCCGCGTCATGGTGGGCGAGCGCGCTGCGCGGCTCCATCGGATTGGCGACCACTCTGTTGTTGACCAGCCGGAGTTCGCAGACATGGTCGGCCCGGGCCAGCGCCGCCTCGACGGCGGCCTCGTCGCCCTTGTGCCAGTCGTAGATCGTATTGTTGGGGATGTGGTCGTAGAGGAGGGGAGCGTCTTCCGCCGTCGAATGCTCGGTATGGACGGTCGCGGGCAGTTCCTCATAGTCCACCGCTATCCGTTCGGCGGCGTCGCGCGCCTGCGCCGGGGTCTCGGCGACAACCAGCGCGACCGGATGACCGACATGGCGCACCCGGTCTCTCGCCAGAATGCCGTGGGGCGAGTCCGGGCGCTGCGAACCGTCCCGGTTCTCGACCGGAAGCATGCAGGGCAGGTCGCCCAGGCCGTCGGCGGTCATGTCCGCGCCGGTCAGGACGCCGACCGCGCCCGGCGACGCCGCGGCGTCTGCGATATCGATGCCGAGAATGCGGGCGTGGGCGTGCGGAGAGCGCAGGACATGGGCCCAGGCCTGGCCGTCGATAGAGGTATCGTCGGTATAGGCGCCGGCGCCGGTCACCAGCACCCGATCCTCGACACGGGCCGCAGCCTGGCCAACTCCGAATTTGGTCATCGTTCTTCTTGCCTGTTGGATTGCCGGCGCACCGACGCCGTTCCGGTCGTCAAAGGGCGCGGCAGCGCCCGGTAGGGTGCGCCAAACTTAGCGTGCCGGGCCGGAGCGGCAAGCGGATTCCGCGGCGCCGGCGCGAGCGCCGGACTCGATCGGTCTGCCCCGGTTCGGGCCTCGCGAACGACCGTACACGAAGCTGTGATTTCGGCCTGCAATTTTTCGCTTTCCAACGCCGGATAAAGGGCGTAGAGGCCGCTCCCACCCTGCATCGGCCCGTGCAGCGAAGGCGCCTCGGGCCCGGCCGATCGGCACGACCATGAAATACGATCGTCGCTCCGCAGCCTATCCGCAGAATCCGCAACCGCTCTTGCAGCGCCTGCTGTCGCAGGTATCGACGGAAACCCTGCCGGACCCGGATCAGGTCGACAAGGTGTGCGCGCACGTTCCAGCGGGCTCCCGAATCTTCGTCGCCTCTCTGCCGTCGCGCGACCGCGCCGATACGGTGGCTGCCGCGAAGACGCTGAACGACCGCGGCTATATTGCCGTCCCGCACATCGCGGCCCGGGCGTTACCGAGCCATGCAGCGCTGGAGGATTTCCTCTATCGCCTGACCGGCGAGGCCGGCTGCCGCGAGGCCTTGGCGATCGCCGGCGACCGGCCGGAAGTTGCCGGGCCTTATGCCGAGACCATGGATGTGCTGCTGACGGGCGCGCTGGAGCGCCACGGCCTGCGAACCGTCCATGTCGGCGCCCATCCGGAGGGTAACCGGATCATCGGCGCCAATGCCCTGCGCCAGGCGATGCTCGATAAGGATCGCTACGCCCGCAGCAGCGACGCCGACTTCGATTTCGTCACCCAGTTCGTCTTCGACGGCGCAACGGTGGTCGATTGGGCGCAGACGCTGCGCGGCCTGGGCGTCGGCCTGCCGGTGCGCCTCGGCATAGCGGGACCGGCCGACCTGGCAACCCTGCTGCGCTACGCCAAAATCTGCGGCATTGGCGTATCGACCCGCGCGTTGATGCGCCAGGGCGCCGGCAGCGTGAAGCTGATCCGCCGGACCGTGAAGCCCGACGACCTGATCGCCGGCCTGGTCGCCGCAGCGGGCGACGATCCGTTGCCGGAGATCGCCGGGCTGCACATCTTCCCGTTCGGCGGCGTCGGGCGGGCCATGGAATGGCTGGGCGAGGCGCGGCGGGCCGCCGGCCTGTAGACGGCCGGGTCTGAGCCGAAATAAGGGGCTGGCAGCCGGTACGGCAGCCGGTATGGTCGCCCGGTCTGCAACGGACCGTTGCGAAACCGTTCCCGGAATTCCGCCATGCCCGCCTATACCGCCTTCGATTATGCCGTCGCCGACAGCGTGGCGACGATCACGCTGAACCGGCCGGAAAAGCGCAACGCCATGTCGCGCGAATTCTGGGACGAGATGAAGGCGGTTTTCGGAGCGATCGGCGAGGATCCGGCGGTGCGCGCCGTCGTCATCGCCTCGACCGGCCCGCACTTTACGGCTGGCATAGACTTGGCCCTGCTGGGTCAGCTGATCGAAACCTCCACCGGTCTCGAAGAATCGCGCAAACGCGAATGGCTGCGCCGGTCGGTCCTCGATTTCCAGGAGAGCTTCTCCGTCATGGAACGGGCGCGGGTGCCGGTTCTCGTGGCGGTCCAGGGCGGCTGCATCGGCGGCGGCATGGACATGATCACGGCAGCCGACATGCGCTACTGCACGGCCGACGCCTTCTTCCAGGTCAAGGAGATCGAGGTCGGCATGACGGCCGATGTCGGCACTCTCCAGCGCCTGCCCAGGACGATGCCGGACGGGCTGGCCCGGGAGCTTTGCTACACCGGCCGACGCATGCGCGCGGACGAGGCGAAGGCCTGCGGTTTCGTCAATTCGGTGTATCCGGACCATGCGACGATGCTGGTGGAGGTCGCGGCCATTGCCGGCAATATCGCGGCCCATTCGCCGCTCGCCGTGACCGGCACCAAGGAAATGCTGAACTACACCCGCGACCACAGCATCGCCGACGGTCTCAACTTTGTCGCGACCTGGAACGCCGGCATGATAATTTCGGATGACCTGCGCAAGGCAGCCGCCGCGATGCAGACGAAACAGACGCCGGAGTACGAGGATCTCGCTCTCGGCGGGGCTGCTGCCGGATAGGCCGCCGCCCGGACCGCCGGGTCGGGGAAGCGAAATCGTGACGGAACCGGCAGGAAGCACCGGCGGGATCGACGCCCTCAGCAACAGCGGCGGCCCGGTCTGGCCGGCCGAAGGCTGGAGCCGGGTGCCGTTCGAGCTGTTCTGCGATCCCCATATTCACGAACTTGAGGACGAGCGGCTCTTTCGCGGCCCGCACTGGAGCTATCTCGGGCTTGAGGTCGAGCTTCCCGAAGCCGGCGATTACACCACCTGCTATGTCGGCGCGACGCCGGTTGTGCTGGTGCGCGACGAGGGCGGCGCATTACGCGGTTTCGTCAACCGCTGCGCCCATCGCGGGGCGGAAGTCGTACGCAAGCCGCGCGGCAACGCGCGCGGCTTCACCTGCATCTACCACAACTGGAGCTACGACCGGGCGGGACGGGTAACCGGCGTGCCCTGGGAGAAGGGCCGCGCCGGCGTCGGCGGCTACGACGCTTCGTTCGACAAGTCGGAGCACCGGATGCAGCCGCTCAGGGTTGCGAGCTGGGCCGGCGTCGTCTTCGGCACCTTCTCCGACGACGCGCTGCCGCTCGAAGACTATCTGGGGCCGGCGATCCGCGAGCGCCTGTCGGCGGTGTTCGCCCGACCGATGATGTTGACCGGCTACCAGCGCCACACCATCCGCGCCAACTGGAAGCTGCTTTACGAGAATTCGCGCGACTTCTACCACGCGCCCCAGCTACACAAGTTTTTCGGCGCCTTCGGCATCGTCCAGCCGGACCAGCAGGCGCGCGCCGAGATGTGGCACGAAGGCACGCACTGTCTGCTGACGATCTACCAGGATCCCGGTGCCCCGAGGCCGCGGATCAGGCTTGAGGAGCCGCGGGTCGCCGCCTTTCGCACCGCATTGCCCGACAACATCGCCATTTCGATCGTCGGCATTTTCCCGAACTGCCTGTTCACGCTGATCGGCAGCGCCTTCAGTATCCGCCAGTTCCGACCCAAGGCGCCGGACCGGTTCGAAGTGCACTACACCTACTTCACCTATGCCGACGATCCGGCGTGCCTGCGCGAGCATCTGTTCCAGAACAACCAGTTCGGGCCGGCGGGTTATGTCGCGATGGAAGACGCCGAAGTGGTGGAGAAGCTGCAGGCGCGCATCGCGCTGGGCAACGGCAAGGGTGCGTCACTGGTGGCGATGGACGGGACCGACACGACTCCCGACCGGATCGACCACATGGTCAGCGAAGCCAACCTGCGCGCCATGTGGAAGGGCTACGCCCGGTTCATGGGCTTTGCGCCGCCGGACGACCCGACCGCCGGACCTGTCGCGGGGCGGCCGGAGAGGTGAGCGGCATCGGGCTCGATGTCGACCGCGACGCGCTGTTCGCCATCGAGCAGATGAACAAGGCCTACGCCCGCTGCCTGGACGACGACCGGCTGGAGGAATGGCCCGACTTCTTCCTCGACGACGCACGCTACCTGATCCAGTCGCGCGAAAACCGGGATGCCGGCCTGTACGGCTATATCCTGTATTTCGAGAACAAGGCGATGATGCGCGACAGGGTAAAATCGCTGCGGATCGCCAACTATTACAACCTCCACACCGACCGCCATCTCGTTACCAACGTCGATATCGTCGGCGAGTCGGACGGGGTCTACCACGCCAGGGCCAACTATGCCGTGATCCAGACCGACGCCGAGGGACATTCGGAACTGTTCTCCGCCGGCGAATATGTCGACCGGATCGAGTTCGCGGACGGGGCGCCGAAATTCCGGGAAAGGCTGGTCCTGCTCGATACCTCGAACATCGTCGGCCTGCTGGCCGTTCCCCTATAATGCGTTGTCCGCAGACTGGCGCTGGGCTATGACAGGACTTTGCTGGCCAGCGGGCAGGGCTCGGCCCGAACCGTCGGCCGTTTGTAAGTCTGGGAGGAAATGTCCATGAAGTTGCACAAATTCGCCGTTCCGGCCGTCGCCGCCGTGGCGCTTGCCGCCGGCGCGGTTCCGACTGCGGTCAGCGCCGCGGAAGTCACGCTGCGCGGCGCCAGCTGTTTCCCGATCGGCGCCCCGCCGGGCCGGCCGTTCGAAGCCGTCGCCAAGGAAATCAACGCCAAGGGCAAGGGCGTCGTGCAGGTCAAGATGCTGGGCGGCGCGCCGGCGATCGGCAGCCCGTTTACCATGACACAGCGCATGGCCAAGGGCGCCTACGACATCGTCGGTTGCACGGAAGCCTATTTCGGCAACGTGCTGCCTGAAGCGCCGGTGCTGCGCCTGCAGGAAAAGAGCTTTGCCGAGTTGCGCAAGAACGGTGCCGTCGCCTATGTCCAGAAGCTGCTAAACGCCAAGGGCATACAATATGTCGGGCGGCATCACGATTTCGGCAAATTCCATCTGTATCTCAGCAAGCCGATCGCGGGGCCGGACCTGAAAGGCCTGCACTTGCGCGTTGCTCCGGTCTACACGGCCTTCTTCAAGAAGCTGGGCGCCACGGTACAGCGGGCGGCGATGCCCCAGATTTACACCTTGATGGAAAACGGCACGGTGCAGGGCTATGGCTGGCCGCTGCGCGGTTATCCGCCGCCGTGGCACAAGGTGACCAAATACCGGGTCGATCCGGGCTTCTACAACTCGTCGCTGCATACCCTGCTCAACCTGCGCAAGTGGAAATCGCTGAGCAAGGCGGCACAGGGCGTTATCACCGGCGTCGTGCTGGCACGGGAAGGCCGGGTCGAGGGTACCAGCGAGACCGCTCAGGCGCTGAACAAGAAACAGCGCGCGTGGCATGCCAAGGGCGGTATGAAAACGATCACCTTCAACGCAGCCGACACCAAGAAATGGTCGGACGCAGCGCGCGATGCGGCGTGGGATGAAGTCATCCAGCGCAGCCCGGAACACGGGCCGAAGCTCAAGGCGTTGTTCACCAGCGGGAGCTGATCTTAGTGGCTTGAAGGGGTGGCCGGCCCCCTGCGGCCGGCTACCCTTTTTTGTTCCGGGCTCCGATATGCGGGTGACCCCTTCCTTTCTCGACCTGTTCGAGGCCGGCTTCGAGCAGGTGAACCGCTTCATCGCGGCGCTGGTTGCGGCGTCTATCGGCGTTTTTGCACTCCTGATCCCCTTGGACCTTTTCTTGCGCAAGGTCGGCTGGGGCAACCTGCCGTGGCTCCACGAAGGCGCGGAATACGGCCTGTATGTCGGCGTGTTCCTGTCGGCGGCCTGGGTTCTGAACAAGGGCGCCCATGTACGGGTCGATATTATCATCGCCGCGCTGCCGGACCGCGTCGCCCTGCGCCTCGAGAGAATGCTGGATATCGCCGGCGCCTTGCTGTGCGCAGTCATGTGCTACTGCGGCGTCGCCGGAACGATCAGCGAGTATGCGTTCGGCACGCTGCCGGACAAGGACCTGCGCATTCCCAACTGGTACATGCTCCTGGTCTTCGGCCTTTCCTTCGCTCTGCTGACCGTCGAATTCCTGCTGCGCTACCGCCGCGCCGGCAAGGCAAGCGCCGTGGCGTCCTCCGACGCGGGGTTCTGAGCGATGGAATGGTATTTCGCAATGTCCCTGCTACTGGGGATCGTGTGCGTCTTCCTGTTCCTCGGGATGCCTGTCGCGTTCGCCTTCATGGCGGCAAACATATTCGGCACAGCCCTTTTCATCGGCGATCTGGCGCTGACCGGCGATTGGACGATCGCGGCAATCGCGCTCGAAAGCATGCCGATGGAGTTCCATCTGGCGGTGCGCTATTCGCTCACGCCGATCGCGCTGTTCCTGCTGATGGGCGAGATCCTGTTGCAGACCGGAGTCGCCTTCAAGGCGATCGGCGCGATCGAGCGCATGATTTCGCGGATACCGGGGCGGCTTTCCGTCGTCTCGATCGTCGGCGGCACGGTTTTTTCCTCGCTTTCCGGCTCGACCATCGCCAACACCGCGATTCTGGGCAACGTCCTGCTGCCGGACATGGTGAAGCGCGGCTACAAGCCGTCGATCTCCATGGGGCCGATCATGGCGGTCGGCGGCATCGCCATGCTGATCCCGCCATCGGCGCTGGCGGTGCTGCTCGCCAGTATTGCAGAGCAATCCGTCGCGCTGTTACTGGTCGCCGGCATCGTTCCGGGCATCCTGATGGCGATCCTGTTCTTCGCCTATGTCATTGGGCGTTGCGCGATGGACCCGAGCCTGGCGCCGGGCTACGAACCCGACGAGAGCCATCTGGACGTGCCGCTCACCGTTGCGATCAACCATCGCGGTTCGGCATTGCGGTCCGCCACCTACAACGGCCGGGCCCTGCGCAGCGTCAACCGAATCCTGCCTTTCTTCCTCTACATTCTGCCGCTGTTCACGATTTTCGTTGTGGTCGTCGGCAGTATCTTCCTGGATTTCGCGTCGCCGACAGAGGCTGCGGCGCTGGGCTGCCTGGCTGCGCTGGGCGCCTGCTATTTCTTCCGGCTGTTCAAGAACAGGATTACCGTCACGGGGGTCGAAGGCGCAGATTTCGATTGGCGCTCCGTTGCCAAGGCACTGGTCGAGACCGCCAAGATCAACACGATGATCCTGTTTATCATCGCCGGTTCGCTGGTGTTCACCCAGTCGCTGGCGGTGTCGGGCGCCACCCGCGGCCTGCTTGAGAGCCTGACGGCGCTGGAGCTCACGCCGCTTGCCGTCGTCATCATGATGATGGCGGTGCTGCTGTTTCTCGGCGCCTTCATGGACCAGGTGAGCATGCTGCTGCTCACGCTGCCGTTCTTCCTGCTCGGCTCGACATCGCTGCAGGCCGTCTACAATATCGATCCGATCTGGCTGATGGTGCTGATCCTGATCACCATGGAGATCAGCCTGCTGACGCCGCCCTTCGGACTATTGCTCTACGTCATGAAGGGCGTGGCGCCATTCGACGTCTCGATCGGGGCGGTTATCCGCTCCGCAATGCCCTTCATCCTGATCGAACTACTGGTCCTGATATTGCTGATCTTCGTCCCGGAGGTGGCGACCTGGCTGCCCAGACAGATCGGCTGAGTTTCGCCCGTTCGGCCCGGCCCGGTGGCGGCTTTACGATTCAGGGCTTGTCCGGCTGTTGAATCGCCGCCGGAAAATCGTCGGCATCACAAGGACGACCAGAGTAATCCGGATAACATGATGGCCGGCAACGAAGGCTGCCTCGACGCCGAGCGCCAGGGCGATCAGGCTCATTTCGGCCAGCCCGCCGGGCGCGAGCGCCAGTACCAGCGCCGGGATCGACGCGTCGACGAAGGCGGACGCGGCGGCCGCCAGCAGGATCGTCAGCGAGATCATCAGGGCCGTCGAGCCCAGCGAATGCAGGACGAGGCGCAGAATGCGCCGGATCGGCACGCCGGCGAACCGGGCGCCGAGGGTCGACCCGACGACGACCTGAGCCGCCGCGACCAGCGGGCCGGGCGGCGCGACCGTGCTCACGCCGACCAGATGGAGCACGGCGCTCACGACCATCGGCCCGGTCAGGGCCGCAGCCGGGATTTTCAGCGCCTTTGCGCCAAAAAACCCGGCGATGCCGCCGGCGGTCAGGATCGCGGCCTCGTCCAGCGGAATATCGCCGAAATCGACGCCGAGCGGCACCCGGCTGCCCTGGTCGTACAGCCCCAGGGCAATGAAGCCGAAGGGCACGATCAGCACCGTCATCAGCACTCGCGAGGCGTGGACGAGGGCAACCGTGAGGTAGTCGCCGCGCATCTCCTGCGCGACCAGAACCATTTCATTGAGGCCGCCCGGCGTCGCAGCGCAATATGAGGTTACCGGGCCGTGCCCCAGACGCCGGAAATAGACGTAGAGCATGCTCGTGCTGGCGCCGACATAGACGAGCAGCGCCAGTACGGAAGCCCACCATTCCGGGATCTGCGCCGCCATCTCCGGCGTAAACTGGGCGCCCAGCATGACTCCGATGATGGCGATCAGCGGCTGGCGCACCTTCTGCGACGCGATCATGGGCAGGCCGGCGACCGAGGCGACGGTACTGAACACCAGGGCACCGATCATCCAGGCGAGCGGTAGGTTGGCGAGATCGAACAACCAGCCGCCGATCGCTCCGACAAGGAACGTCACCGCGAGGCGGAATGCCCAGGTGCGGCGCGGCAGGGCAGCGGCGGTCGCCGGACCCGCCGCATCGCGGACGGTCACGGCAGGAACTGCTCGCGCAGGATGCGCTCTTCGAGATTGTGTTCGGGATCGAACAACAGCGAAAGAGACATGTCGGCGGCTTGCCGGACGGTGACCGCCGCGACGCCGCGGACTTCGGTCGAATCCGCAACCGCACTGACCGGACGCTTCGCCGGCTCGAGTATCTCGAAGGTGACGGTTGCCTTGTCAGGCAGCAGGGCGCCGCGCCAGCGTCGCGGCCGGAAGGCGCTGATCGGCGTGAGCGCCAGCAATCGCGCACCGATCGGAACGATCGGCCCTTGCGCCGACAGATTATAAGCTGTGCTGCCGGCCGGTGTCGCGACGAGGGCGCCGTCGCAAGCCAGTTCGACCAGCCGCTCGACATCGTCGATAAGAATACGCAGCTTGGCGGTCTGGTGGGTCTCGCGCAACAGCGACACCTCGTTGATCGCGACGGCTTCGACCGTGCGGCCGTCGACGGTCCGTGCCTGCATCAGGAGCGGGTGGATATCGACACGCTGAGCCGCTTCCAGCCGGTCTGCCAGGCCCTCCGGCTCGTATTCGTTCATCAGGAAGCCGACGCTGCCCCGATTCATACCGTAGACGGCGACATCGCGGCGCAACGTCGAGCGCAGGGTTTCCAGCATGAACCCGTCGCCGCCAAGGGCGACGACGCAGCCCGCTTGCGCCGCCGGCACGGAGGCATAGCGGGCGTTCAGCTCGGCGAGCGCCGCCTGCGCCTCTGAAGTATCGTCGGCAACGATCGAGAAGGGTGGAACGGCCATCGGCAGCGCCTGTCGAGGTGCGGCGGGGCCGGTTGGCAACGCACCGACCGGCTTTCGGTTCAAGACATGGCCAAAATGCCCGCTGCCGTCAAACGGCGCGTCGCCTGCCTTGCGCCGGGCGCATGGCCCGGGGACGGACGGCTCACCCGCGCCCGGCGGCCATTCTTTCGCGCTGCCGGCGTCGGCGGTTGTTCAGAGCGATGGCGATCACCGCCACGGCCATGATGGCGATCAGACCGGCGGAGTAGGGGCGTTCGACGAAAATCGCCATATCGCCGCCGGCCGTGCCCAACGCCTGGCGCAGCCGCGCCTCGAAGATCGGGCCGAGCACGACGCCGAGCACGATCGGCACGATCGGAATGTTGTGGCGCTTGAGGATGAAGCCGATCAGGCCGAAGACCAGCGCCATCAACGGATCGGTGATGTTGTAGTTCGCGGTATAGGTGCCGACCAACGTCAGGGCCAGGATCACCACGCCGATGAACCGGGTGTTGATGCGCGACAGCGCCACGATCATGCGGGTGGCGAACAGCAGGAAAATCAGTATGACGACGTTCATCGCCAGCAGGGACAGGTAGAGGCCGGAGATGAATTCCGGGCGGGAGGCGAACAGTTCGGGTCCCGGGATCACATTGTGGACCATGAACACGGACAGCATCATCGCGGTCAGCGCTTCGCCGGGAATACCCAGCGCCAGCAGGGGCACCAGCGCCGCGGCCGGCACCGCATTGTTGGCGGCTTCCGACGCGATCAGCCCTTCCGGCGCGCCCTTGCCGAACAACTCCGGTGTCTTGGATGTTTTCTGCGCCAGCGTGTAGCTGAAGAACTGGGCGAGGAATTCGCCGACGCCGGGCAGGATGCCCATGAACACGCCGAAGCCCGACGAGGCGAACAGGGTCCTGGGATAGCGGAAGACTTCGGCGAGGCCCTGGAAGAACCGGCCGGTCAGGCGCGGCGGTTCGCCCGATTCGTCCTCCCCCAGCAGCAGCACGAAAGCCTGCGACATGGCGAACAGGCCGAGGACCACCGGGATCAGCGGAATGCCGCCCTGGAGCCAGACCTGGCCGAAGGTGAAGCGCTGGGTGTTGAACGCCGTTTCCAGCCCTACGGTGGCGAGGAACAGGCCGAAAGCGAGGGTGATCGCGGCCGTCACCACCCGGCCGCGATGGGCGACGACAACCAGCACCATCGCCATCAGCGCCGCCATGGCGAACTCCGCCGAGCCGAAGTTGGAGGCGATGTCCGCCAACGGCTGGGCCATCATGATCAGTACGATTACGCTGACGATGCCGCCGACGAAGCTGGCGCTGTAGGCGAGCGACAGCGCCCGCCGGGCCTGGCCGGCCAGCGTCATAGGATAGCCGTCGTAGGTCGTCAGCACATTGACCGGCGTGCCCGGCGTGTTGATCAGGATCGCCGGGATCGCGCCGCCGTACCAGGCGCCGGAATAGATGCCGAGGAGCAGGGTGAGGGCGGTCAGCGGCTCCATCGTATAGGTCGCCGGCAACAACACGGCGATGGCGACCGCCGGGCCCAGCCCCGGGATCGCGCCGATGATAACGCCGCTGATCGCCCCGGCGAACAGGGCGATCAGGACATTCAGCTGTCCGAGCTGGTTCAGTCCGGCGAGGATTGCGTCCATCGGCCTGCCGTTTTCCGCTAGAAATACTGCTGGAGGAAAATGCCGACGCTTTTCGGCAGGATGTCGTACAGGTCCGCCGGCGGCACCCAGATCTCGAGGCCGAGGCGAAACAGCAGTGTCATGGCGATCGACGCGGCCAGTGCCGCCAGCAGCCATTTCGGCTGCCGCAGGCCGATTCGATACCCGAGACCGGCGATGAAAACGAAGGTCGAGAAACCGTAGCCGACCACGCCGAGCGCGATGATATAGGCGACGTACCAGAGGAAAAATTCGGCAGACCGCAGCCACATCCACAGTTCGCCTGCCAGCGTACCGCCGGTAAGGGCTGCTATGGCGTTATTCCGGTCTCGCCAAAGCCTTACGGTATATATCAGAGAAACCGCTGTAAGCAGGCCGAGGGTCAGCAACGGCATCAGCCAGGGCTGCGTGAACCAGCCCTCGTCGCCGGGAGCGGTGCGCGTCTGGAATGGCATCAGCGCCAGCCCGCCGGCGCCGAAGACAAGAAAGGACAGCGCCAGTATCGTTCGTCCGGGCGCGCTATCCTGGGCGGTTTCCTCTTCGAACGCGGCCATGACCGGTTACAGGAAGTTGTGCTTCCGAGCGGCGGATTGGCGAGGGAGTGCGTTCGGTTGTCCGCCGGCGTCCGGCAGACGGTGCGGCGCCCCCACGGCCAAGGATTGCCCGGCCGTTCCCCCCGCCGGCAGTGCGGCGAGGGGCCGGCCCTGCAACGGGCGTTACTCTTTCAGATCGCCCATTTCCTTTAGCATGCTTCGGGCGTTCTCGAAGTCGAGATCGACTTGCTTCTGCGATTCGGCCTGGTTTTTCCAGTAGATGACCGCGCCGGTCGTTTTCGCGACCCTTTTCGCGGCGTCGCTGGCGAGCGCCTTCTTCGCGGAAGCGGTGATCTTGTCCTTCACCTCCTGCGGTGTGCCTTTCGGCACGAACAAGCCGTTCCACAGCAAGGGCAGCGTCCGGCCTTTCACCTGTTCGGCCAGCGTCGCCACGTTTGGCAGGATCGAGATGCGGCTATCCGCGAACGCGGCCAGAACCTTGATGTTCTTGAGGCACGGCAGAACCAGTTGGGCGGTCGTGTTGATGACGTCCGCGTCCTTGGCCTTCAGCGTCGCGCAGGTGAGTTCGTCGAAGGCGGCGTTGGCCGAAAATTTGAAGCCCATCTGCTTGGCGGCCAGGATGGTCGCCCGCGTTGGGATCAGGCCATAGCCGAAGTGGCCCAGCTTCACCTTGTTCTTCTTCGCGTAGGCGGCGAGTTCGGCAATATTGTTGTAGGGCGCGTCGCCCCGGGCCGCCAGAATGAAGGGATAAGTCAGGAAGATGCCGACCGGCTCGAAGGAGTCGCGCTTCCACGGCGCATTGCCCATCAGGACCTGGATCGTCGGAAGACCGATCACGAAGCTGCCGACGGTGTAGCCGTCGGGCTTGGCGCGCGCGACCGTCGAAGCGCCGACCACGCCGCCGCCGCCGGCACGGTTCACCACCGCGGCCGGAACGCCGTAGTCCTTGGAAAATTGCTTGGCGATCAGGCGGGTCAGGACGTCTTCCAGGTCGCCCGGCGGCCACGGGATAACGAACTGGACCGGACGTTCCGGATAGGCGGCCTGGACCGGGGCCGCGGCGATGCCGAGGGCGGCCAGCGCCGTAAGGCCGGCGGCAATCACGTTCTTCATGGTTTTCCTCCCAATTTCAGAGGCCCGCAACATCCGGTGAAATGGGGGGAGGTGCAAGGCAAAATCCGTCCGCGGCGGTGGATCAGGGCTCGTAGCGCAGGAAGCTGAAGCGCGCCGCGCCGTAGCTGCGCCGGTCCAGGGCCTCGAAACCGTCGGGCGCCGCCGGGAGCCGGCCCGCCGCGGCGGTTTCCGCCACGCACAGCGCGCCGGGCGCCAGCCAGCCGGCCGCCGCCACGGCGTTCAGCGCAGCCGCGGTCAGGTCTTCGGCGGCATAGGGCGCGTCGAAAAACGCCAGGGTGCAGGCGGCGGGGGCTTGCGGCGGTTTCGTTGCATCGGCCTGCACGACCGTTGCGCGGCCGTTCGCGCCGAGGGCGGCGATGTTCCGGCGCACGCAGGCCACGGACT
Source organism: Rhodospirillaceae bacterium Spongia-Bin9 (assembly GCA_900197615.1). Taxonomy (GTDB): domain Bacteria; phylum Pseudomonadota; class Alphaproteobacteria; order Bin65; family Bin65; genus Bin65. Next base: position 59,187 of record FZLR01000001.1, on the reverse strand, counting down.
CCCTGTCGTTGTCGAGGAAAAAGGCTCGCGTTGCACCGCGTGACAGGGCTTCGAGACCGAACGCGCCCGAACCGCAAAAGGCGTCGAGGACACCGGCGTCGGCGACGCTGGAGGCGCCGTCGTCGGAAAAGGCGCCGTGTACCAGACGGTTGAACAGGGCCTCGCGCGCCCGGTCGGAGGTCGGGCGCACGATATCGCCCGGCGGCGCGGCGAGCCGCCGGCCCTTAAGGCTTCCGCCGACGATGCGCATTCTTTGCCGGTCTGCCGTCTTTCCCGCCGCCGGAACGGGAAGGTGCGCGCTGTTTCCCGCCCGGTTTGAGGCGCAGCACACTGGCGGATCTGCTGCGTTTCTTCGCTGGCACCGTCGCTGTCGCCTCCGCCGTTGCGTCTGCCGATGCTCCGTCTTCACGCTTCCGGCCGCGATTGTCGTGACGTGGGTGCGATTTGGCAGCAGGCCGGGCAGGCTTATCCGTCTTGCCCCGAGACGCTTTCGGCGAATTCGGCCGGGGCTTGCGGGCCGGTCCTGCCGCGTTCCCGATGTCAGCAAGGTCGGACCGATGCGCCACCTGCTCGCGCAACACGCGGGCCGGTACCTTTTCGACCGCGCCTGTCTCCAGCTTGCCCAACTGGAACGGCCCGTACGAAGTGCGGATCAGCCGGTTCACGGTCAGCCCCAGATGCTCGCAGACCTTCCGGATTTCGCGGTTCTTGCCTTCGCGGATGGTTATGGTGAGCCATGCATTGGCGCCCTGCTGCCGGTCGAGCTGAGCCTGGACCGGCCCGTAGCGCATGCCGTCGATGGCGACGCCGTCGGCCAGCCGCGCCAGCGCCGCCTCGTCGGGCCGGCCGTTCACCCGCACCCGGTAGCGCCGGGTCCAGCCGGTCGAGGGCAATTCGAGAAAACGCGCGAGGTCGCCGTCGTTGGTCAGCAGCAGCAGGCCTTCCGTCGTCAGGTCGAGCCGGCCCACGGTCATCACCCGCGGCAGGCTGGCGGGCAACCGCTCGAAAATCGTTTCCCGGCCCTGAGGGTCGCGGTTTGTCGTCATTAGCCCGGCCGGCTTGTGATAGCGCCACAGCGCGGTCGGTTCGCGCTCCGGCAACGGTTTGCCATCCACGACGATCCGGTGATGTGGCAGGACGGCGAAGGCGGGCGAGTCGAGCACGCGGCCATCGACTGCAACCCGTCCGGCAGCGATCCAGCGCTCGGCTTCCCGGCGCGAGCACAGGCCGGCGCGCGCCAGACGCTTGGCGATGCGTTCGCCCTTCGGGCCGCTATCGTCGGTCGTTTCCACCATCGCCGAGGGGTCTCACAGGGCGTCCGGCGGGGCAAGTCCCGGACCGGATTTTCCTCGCTGCCGGTGTTGTAGGGGAGCGTTTGAAACGTTCCCTTGCTGCTTCGCGTGCTTTTCGCGGAGTATGCGGGGTGAGAAATGCACAGTAGATGCCAAACGCGCCGCCTTGCCGTAGCGTCGCCGGACGGCTACTTCCCGGTCCATGGAGATCGTTGCGCCCGCACCGCAGGAGAATCCCGAGCCGCCGCCTTTCCCGGCCGGGGACGGGGCGGGGCGGCCGACCCTGGTCGGCGCCGACAGGGCGCGGCTGGCGGAGGTGGTGCGCGATCTCGGCGAGAAGCCCTTCCGCGCCAGACAGCTCTGGCACTGGATCTATCACCGCGGCGTCCGGGACTTCGAAGAGATGACCAGCATCTCCAGGCCGGTGCGCGCGAAGCTTGCCGAACGCTACACGCTGGTCCGCCCGGTGCCGGCAGAGGCGCAGGTCTCGACCGACGGCACGCGCAAATGGCTGTTGCGCTTCCCGGACGCCAGCGAAGCGGAGATGGTGTTCATCCCGGAGGAGGATCGCGGCACGCTCTGCATTTCCTCCCAGGTCGGCTGCACGCTGAACTGCCGCTTCTGCCATACCGGCACCCAGCCCTGGGTGCGCAATCTGGATGCCGGCGAGATCGTCGGGCAGCTCATGCTGGCGCGGGATGCGCTCGGCGACTGGCCGTCGGCCAACGAGGACCGGCACATCACCAACATCGTCATGATGGGCATGGGCGAGCCGCTCTACAATTACGACAACGTCGCCCGCGCCGCCGGCATCCTGATCGACGGCGACGGCATCGCCATCTCGCGCCGCAAGCTCACCCTGTCGACAGCCGGCGTCGTGCCGGTAATGCAGCGGTGCGGCGAAGAATTGGGGGTTAACCTCGCCGTCTCGCTCCATGCCGTGACCGACGCCATCCGCGACGAAATCGTGCCGCTCAACCGCCGCTACCCGATCGCGGACCTGCTCGACGCCTGCCGGAACTACGGCGGCATCAACAACGCCCGGCGCATCACCTTCGAATATGTCATGCTGAAGGGCGTCAACGACAGCGACGCCGACGCGCGCGAACTGGTCCGGCTGCTGAAAGACATCCCGGCCAAGATCAACCTGATCCCGTTCAACCCATGGCCCGGCGCACCCTATGAATGTTCGAGCCGGAACCGTATCCGCGCCTTCACGACGATCTGCCTCGACGGCGGCCTGACCTGCACCGTGCGCACCCCGCGCGGCCGGGACATCATGGCCGCCTGCGGCCAACTCAAGAGTGCGAGCGAGCGGAAGCGGGCGGGGGTGTAGCGCAGTTCGCGTTCCGGCCGTATCAGAATTCTTGCGCGCCGAGCGCCCGCGTGACCGCGTCCGGGTCGTTGTCGATAACCGTAAGCAGCACGCGGGCTGCGCGATCCGGAACGCGGCGGCCCTGTTCCCAATCCTGCAACGCGCGTGCATCCAGACCGAAACGATCCGCGAAATTCTGCCGGCTCAGTTTCAATCGTTTGCGGAGCGCAAGAATTCGTTCGGCGGCAGGATCGTCGACAATCCGGCAGGGAAGAACTGTCTCGCCCTTCACATGGGAAAGAACTTCATCCAGCGCCGTTTCGATTTCGCGCCCGATTTCCGTTCGTTTCGTCGTCATCGTCACCTCATCGAATTCTTAATTGCGGCGACCATGCGCGAGAGGGCCTTGGTGTCCGCCGGGGAAAGGTCTTCACGATCCGCTTTGGCGTAGGCCGTAAGCAAGTAAACGGCGCCGGGGCTTGCATGGTAGAAATAGATCGTGCGAATGCCGCCGCGCTTGCCGCGACCGGATCCCGACCAGCGCATCTTCCTGATGCCGCCGGTTCCCCGAATGATCGGTGCTGCATCCGGCGCTGCCACAATCGAAGCCTCCATTTCCTTCCGGGATTCTTCCGAGAGCAGCTTCCGAACGGCACGCTCATAGGTGCGAGTAAAGTAAAGCTGCATCGATCCTGAATATGCGGCACTGCCGCACAAAAATCAACCAGTGTTACGATAGATAGCGGCCCGTCGTTGAGCAGTGTCTTGTTTCCGCCGAGCCCCGAGTCGGCATTTCGGCGCTGTTCGGAACATCGCTACAACCCCATCTGCCGCACCGCAAGATCGCGCATGATTTCTTCCGAGCCGCCGCCGATGGCGACGACCTTGACTTCGCGGTACATGCGCTCGACGACGTTGCCGCGCAGATAACCGGCGCCGCCGAAAATCTGCATGGCCTCGCTGCAGACGAACTCCAGGGCCTTGGTCGAATGGAACTTGGCCTTGGAGATCTCGGCGACCGGCATCCGGTCCTCGTTGACCGACCAGCAGATCCAGTTGAGCAGGGCCTCCACCGCGTCGATCCGGGCCGACATGTCGGCCAGCTTGTGGCGGATCACCTGGTGCTCGATCAGATACTTGCCGAAGGTCTTGCGCTCCCGGGCGTAGGCCACGCATTCGTCGAAGCAGACCTGCATCATGCCGAGCGCCTGGGCGACCAGGCCGACGCGCTCCAGGTTGAAATTCTCCATGATCGCGATGAAGCCGCGGTCCTCCTCGCCCAGCAGGTTCTCCGCCGGCACCCGGCATTCGTCGAAATAGAGCGTCGCCTGGTCGGAGCACCACCAGCCCATCTTGCGGTCGAGGGGCGTGCGGCTGAAATTCTCGGTATCGGCCTCGACGAAGAACAGGGAGATGCCGGCCAGCCCCTCGCCGCCGGTGCGCGCGCCGACGACGAAATAGTCGCTCGTCATGCCGCCGGTGATGAAGGTCTTGCTGCCCTTGATGACATAGTGGTTGCCGTCTTTCCAGGCCCGGGTCTGCATGTTGGCGACGTCCGAGCCGCCGCCCGGCTCGGTGATGCAGAGCGACGAGCCCTTGCGCCCGGAAAGGATCTCCGGCAGCGCGCGCGCCTTGATATCCTCCGAGGCCAGCATCGCGATGGGCGCGGTCGAGATGTTGCGCCCGCCGACCGCCGCGCCGACGCCGGTCGCGCCGCATTTCGACAGCTCGACGGCGCCGTCCTTGCGCATGAAGCAGTCGTCGAAGCCCAGCCCACCGTACTTCTCGTCGATGCCGAAGCCGAAAAAGCCGAGCGCGCCGAGCTTTTCGTGAACCTCCCACGGGATCGCGCCGGCTTCGTCCCATTCGTCGACATGGGGCGCGATCTCGGCCGCCACGAATTTCGCGAGGGTCTCGCGATAGGCCGCACGCTCGGGCGTATCGAAAGGGTTTTTCATCGGCGGATGTTCCGGCGAAAGAGGGGCCTGCCGCCTTGCCCTACACGCTTCCTCTCCGGAACGGAACGCGCGTTGTGGCTTCAAGGGGTTGGAAGGCCGGTCCAGGTTTGTATGTTGACGGGAATCCGTTCTTTGCCGAGTTAAGGCTATGGCCGATATCACCGATAAATCGACGGTCGCGCTGCCGGTGTCGGTGGAGGAGCGTTGCGGTCGTCCTGCCGGCGATGCTCCCGCCGAGGCTCTCGATGTGCAGGCGCGCCTCCGCCTGTTCGACGCGGCGACCGAATGGCAGCGCGCTCGTGAATCGACCCGTGAATCGACCCGTGAATTGAATCGTGCAGGCCGCGCCGCCGTCGAGCAGGTTCCCGAGCGCGGCCGGACCCGGGACGATCTGCATTGAAGCGGTCTATCCCATGCATGGCGTTATGACGCTGCCGCACATCGAAGACATGGACGTGTCGGGCAAACGCCTGCTGGTCCGGGCCGATCTCAACGTGCCGGCGGAAGAGGGGAGGGTCGTCGATACGACCCGGATCGATCGCTTTGCAGCGGGTATGAAGCCGCTCCTCGCCCGCGGCGCGCGGCTGGTGGTTCTGACCCACTACGGCCGGCCGGAACCGACGATGCCCGACCCGGCGTTATCGGTCGAAATGCTGCGCCCGGCGCTTGCCACGGCGCTCGACGCGCCGGTCCGGTTCTCCGAGACCTGCACGGGACCGGACGCCGAAGCCCTGTCGCGGCAACTGTCGGACGGCGAGGCGCTGCTGTGCGAAAATCTGCGCTTCGATCCCGGTGAGACGCGCAATGACCCGGCCTTCGCGGCGGAACTGGCGAAGCTGGGCGATATCTACGTCAACGACGCCTTTTCCTGCGCGCACCGGGCCCACGCTTCGACCGCGGCCGTCGTTGCCCTGCTGCCCGCTGTGGCCGGCCCGCTGCTGTCCGAGGAATTGCGGGCGCTGAACGACGCCCTGGAGACGCCGCGCCGGCCCTCGGTCGCCATCGTCGGCGGCGCCAAGGTCTCGACCAAGATCGCCGTGCTGAAGAATCTGGTGCGCAAGCTGGATGCCGTGATTGTCGGCGGCGGCATGGCGAACACTTTCTTCGTCGCCGACGGCATCCCGGTCGGCCGCTCGCTCTGCGAGCCCGACCATGTGGGGACAGTGCACGAAATTCGCGGTGCGGCGGCGGAGGCCGGCTGCCGGATCGTCCTGCCGGCCGACATCGTGACCGCCAGCGAGCTGAGCCACGGCGCGCGTGCCACGGTCCGCGATCTCGATGCCTGTCCGGCGGACGATCTGATCCTCGATGCCGGGCCGCGCTCGCGGGAGCGGTTCAACGCACTTCTGGACGGCGCGGCAACACTGCTCTGGAACGGGCCGCCCGGCGCCTTCGAATACCGGCAGTTTGCCGACGCGACGATATCGGTCGCGCGGCATGCGGCGGCGCTGACCGGCGCCGGGGCGCTCACCAGCGTCGCCGGGGGAGGCGACACCGTCGCCGCCCTGAACGCTGCCGGCGTTGCCGAAGAATTTACCTATGTCTCGACCGCAGGCGGTGCTTTCCTGGAGTGGATCGAAGGCAGGACACTACCGGGCATCGCAGCACTTGAGGCGGCTGCGCGATAGCGCGGTGCCGTCGAACTCAGGCGCTCTCGTAGAGCCTGGTCAGCACGAATTCGCGGTGGCCGAGGGCCTCCGCCGCCGTGAGCCTTCCGTTGGCGGTGCGAACCATCATTTCGAGCAGCGCCTCGCCCGCCTCGTCCGGGGTCATCTCCTTGCGCAGCAGGCCCGAGACGTCGACGTCGACATGCTCGCTCATCGTGCGCACGGTGCGCGGGTTCGCGCAGATCTTGATGTTCGGCAGGATCGGGTTACCGATGATGTTGCCCTGGCCCGTCGGGAAGAAATGCACCACGAAGCCGGCCGCCGCGCACAGGGTCACCATCTCGGCCGCAGCCGAAGAGGAGTCCATGAACCAAAGTCCCGGTCCGTCCGGCGTTTCCGCCTTGTCGAGGACGCCATCGATCATGCACTCGCGTCCGATTTTCTGGATATTGCCGAGCGCCTTCTCCTCGATGGTGGTGAGCCCGCCCGCGATATTTCCCTTGGTGGGCTGGGATTCGGAGAGGTCGCTTGTCTTGTGCCGTTCCACGACATCCTGGTAGCGGTCGAACATGTACATGAACCGCTCGCGGATTTCCGGCGTGCGGCAGCGCTCGGCGACCAGATGTTCGCCGCCCGTGATCTCGGTCGTCTCGCCGAAGACCATAGTGGCGCCGAGGGGGTAGAGCTTGTCGAATGCATTGCCGACGGTGGGATTGGACCCGCAACCCGAGGTGGTGTCCGACTCGCCGCACTTGGTGGACACCCAAAGGTCGGAGAGCGGCGCTTCTTCGCGCACGGCCTCCGAGGCCGCCTGAACATACTCGCGCGCGGTCTTCGACGCCCGCATGATGGTTTCGTGGTCGCCGTGCATCTCGATGCCGTAGCCGGTAACGGGCTTGCCGGTCTTCGCGATGCCTTCCGCCACGCGCTGCGTCCAGCCCTCCTCGATGCCGATAACCACCACCGCGGCGACGTTGGGGTTGGCGCCGGCGCCGATCAGGGTGCGGAAATGCAACTCCAGGTCCGCTCCGAACTGGAGCCGGCCATAGGGGTGCGGAATCGCCATAGCCCCCTTGATGTTGTTCGCAACCGCTTCGGACGCCGCGTTCGAGAGGTCGTCGACCGGAAGGACGATCACATGGTTGCGCACGCCCACCCGGCCGTTCTCGCGCCGGTAGCCCCGGAACGCCGCATTTGCCAGATCCATTGCCATAAGGTCGCCTCCTACCAGCGCTTCGTTTTGATGTTGTGAACGTGGGCGTGCTCGCCGACCGCGATGTCCGCCACCACGCGTCCGATGTCGACGCCGTATTTGATGACGGTATCGCCGGTCTTCATCGGCTTGATCGCCAGCTTGTGGCCGATGGGGATGTCGCTCGCCGACCGGAAGGCGATGTCCTCGTTCTGATCCATGATCCAGCCGGTGAGCTCCGCTCCCGCCTCGACCCCCTCGACGACGACGACCCCGACGCTGTCGCCCTCATCATGCACCACGAAATCGATCATTTTCACCTCTCCGTACCCGATGGTTTTGCCTCGCGGCCGGCGCGTTCCATAAAGGCGTTTGCCTGGCATGGGCGCGCCGTGTCCCGTTTGCCGGCAGCCTTCGACAGTAGTTCGTCTTTGTCGTTCCCGGTCGTCATTTCCCCGGCGGCGCCAGCGAGCCGCGTTCCACCAGCGCCGTCTCGAAGACGACATTCGTCGTTTCGCCTTTCTGCGCGCGCAGCCGAAGCAGTAGTTTCGCCGCGGCCTGGCCCATCCGCCGATGGGGCACATGCACGGTGGTGAGCGACGGATCGAGCGCATGGGCAAGGTCGATATCGTCGAAGCCGGTCACGGAGACATCGGCCGGCGCTTTCAGACCGAGACCGCGGACCTCTGTCAGCGCGCCGGCGGCGAGAACATCGTTGCCGCACACGATCGCCGTCGGGCGGGGCGAATCCGCCAGGAGCCGCCGCGCGGCCTGCGCACCGGCTTCCAGATGATAGGGCGTTTCGATCAGGTTCGATTCGTCCAGCCGCAGGCCGCGCCCCGCCAGCGCGTCGCGCACGCCTTCGACCCGGGCCGCGGCCCGGTCGTTGCCCCGGGTGACCCCGGCAATCATGGCGATGTGCCGGTGCCCGAGATCGAGCACCCGTTCGGCCATGGCGCGCGCCGCGGCCCTGTTGTCGAAGCCGACGCAGGGCCACGGACAGTCCGGCCGCCAGGACCAGACGAGGACGAACGGCATGCCGCGACGTTCGAGCATCGCGTATAGCGCCGGATCCCGCGCTTCCCCGATCAGCACGAGCCCGTCGACGCCGCGGCCGAGCAGGACGCGGATCTGCTCCGCTTCGCGCTCCGGATCGTAGTTCGAAGTCGCGACGACCAGCGTGACCCCGTCCGCGGCCAGCGCTTCCTGCAGCGCCTGAAGGCCGCGGGCGAAAATCGCATTCTCCATGGTCGGGATCACCGCACCTACGGTGTTGGTTCGGTTGGAGGCGAGCGCGCGCCCGCCGAAATGAGGCGTGTAGTCGAAATGGGCTACCGCGGCTTCGACCCGGCTGCGAGTCTTCGCGCTTACCCGTTCGGGCTCGTTGAGCACACGCGAGACCGTTGCGGTCGAGACGCCAGCCATGCCAGCGACATCTTCAAGCGTGGGTCGAGGTCTCATCTTCCGATCGGGTTCAATTTCCGGAATTTCGCATATCTAGCAATGAAAGCGCTTCAAAACAAAATAAAAGCGCTTGCATTAGCGACAATCTGCCTCGATACTGGTCTACAGCACGGCGGTCCGATCGCCGGCTATCGAGGTAAGGAGACGCGCAGGTGATTCGTACAGGTCGCATCGTGCTCGTCGGCGCACTGATCTGCTTTCTCATTTTCTTCGCCAGCGTTGCGTTGGGCGCTGCGGGCCTCGGCACGCCGTTCAGCGACGTGGGGGAGATGCTGACCCTCTTTGCCGCCGCTCTGCTGTTTGTGACCGGCGTCCTGATGCTGGAGGCGGCCGAAACACGCAGCGGCAACACCCAATAGACGAACATCCCAAGGGAAGAGACAAGATGACAGACGAAAAGACCAAAGCCGAAATCGCCTCGGTCGAACGGCGGAATTTCGTTAAACTGGTGGGTACGGGCGGATTTACCGCAGCCGCGGTTGCGGCCGCGGCCGGTGTGCTCGGATCGAGCGAAGCTTCGGCCCAGACCGCCAGGGAAGAATCCCAGCGCAAGCGGGCGGCCAAACACATCATGACGATCGGTACGGCCTATGTGCTGACGGCGGATCGCAGCTATCCGATCATGCAGCTCGACTTCAAAGAGAACATCCAGAACGCCACCAACGGCAAGGTTTACGTGAAGCTGGCCGCCGGCGGCCAGCTCGGCGCCGGCGGCGCGCTGGCCCAGAAGGTTCAGGGCGGCACGATCCAGGCGGCACAGCATTCGCTGTCGAACTTCGCGCCCTTCGCGCCGGTCGTCGACCTCATCAACCTGCCCTATCTGTGCGGCGCCAACCAGCGCTTCGTCAACCTCGTGAACTCGGATCACTGGAAGAAGACCGTCCACCCCAAGGTCGAGGCCAGGGGCTTCAAACCGCTTTACTATGTTGTGATCGATCCGCGGGTCGTTGCCGTCCGCAAGGGCGGCGCCGGTGCGGTCCTCTCGCCGGCCGACCTCAAGGGCGTCAAGTTCCGGGTACCCGGCTCCAAGATGCTGCAGCAGTACTATCGCATGGTCGGCGCCAACCCGACGCCCGTGGCCTGGGGCGAAACCCCTTCGGCTATCAAACAGGGTGTTGCGGATGCGCTCGACCCGGCGGTCGGCGCGCTTCACGTCTTCGGCTTCAAGGACATTCTCAGCCATATCACCTTCACCCAGGCGGTGCCGGACAGCCAAGTCTATTCGTGCAACCTCGAATGGTTCAACGCCCTGCCTGCAGACGTGAAGGCGGGAGTCGAGTTCGCCGCGGAGATCACTTCGCAGCAGAATCTCGCCAAGGTCCCCGCCGCCCGTAATTTCGCCATGGCCGAATTGCGCAAGTCCGGGGTCAAATTCCATTCGCTCAGTGAGGCCCAACTGAAAGCCTGGCAGGACGCCGGCGGGTATCAGCGCTCCGAGTGGAACAGCTTCAAGACCGGTCTCGCAGGTTCCATGGATGCCTTCGACAAGCTGGTCGAGGCCGCCGGAACCATGGGCCGGTACTACGTCCACGACGCCTGAAGGCGTCTCGGCGCCGGGGGCGGGTTCCGTGCCCGGCGCCACTTGCCCGCGTAAGTTGGAGATACCGCCCGATCGGCCGGTTCCGACCCGGAAAGGGAGGAGTGCATGATCGCAATCCTGAACCGAAATGCCGAACGCTGGGCGTTGCTGGTCTTTTACACCCTGCTCGTTGCGACCATGGCGGTCGAGGTCGTGCGCCGCGAATTGTTCGCCTACTCCTCGATCTGGGGCGAGGAGATCGTGCGCTACGCCTTCATCTATCTGGCCTGGATCGGCGCCGCCGCCGCAGTGCGCGACCGGGCGCATATCCGCATCGATGTGCTGTTCAACTATGTCGGGCCGCGGGTTAAGGCCTGCCTCTACATATTCGGCGACATCGTCATGATGATCATCGCGCTGCTCGCGGTCTGGTGGTCTTTCGAGACCGTGACGGTGTCGTGGAAATTCGGTTCGGTCAGCCACGGCCTGCGCATATCGATGGTCTGGTTCCTGGCCGCCGTCCCCCTCGGCTTCTCGCTGATGATCTTCCGCCTGATCCAGTCGCTTCTGCGCGACATTGCCAACCTCGCCGCGGGCCGCTCCGCTTACGAGGGCGAACGGCTCTTCGACTGAGGGTAGCGCGATGCTCTGGAACCAAATGAAGCAAGAAGGCGTTGCGATCGGCTGGGAATTTTACGGCCCCGTCGTGCTGTTCGTCATCTTGATTGCACTGGGCGTTCCGGTCTGGGCCGTTGTCGGCGCGGGCGCCGTGACGATGCTGGTCGTATCCGGCGTGCTGCCACTTTCGCTGCTGGGCGAGAGCCTGTTCGACGGGATCGACCATTTCGCACTGACCGCCGTGCCCCTGTTCATCCTGACCGGCGACGTGCTGGTGCGTACGGGGCTCAGCCGAAAGTTCCTCAATGTTGCGGAGGCGCTGACCTGCTGGGCGCGCGGCGGTTTCGGCTCGGCCACGGTGCTGGTCTGCGGGATGTTCTCTGCGATATCGGGCTCCGATGCAGCTGGCGCCGCCGCCGTCGGCCGCATGACCATCGCGCGGCTCGTCGAAGCGGGCTATCCGCGCCCTCATGCCTGCGCGCTGGTCGCTGCCGGCGCCTGCACCGGTATCCTGATTCCGCCCTCGATCGCCTATATCGTGATCGGGCTGGTCCTGGGTATTTCGGCTTCGACCCTGTTCCAGGCCGCGCTGATTCCAGGTCTCCTGATCCTGGTTTCGATCCTTGTCACCAACATCGTGGTCAATCGCCGCCACGCCTACGAAGGCGGAAACCTGATCACCGCGCGCGAGTGGGCAGCCAATCTCTGGCGGGCGCTGAGGAGCGGCTGGTACGCATTCCTGGTTCCCGGGGTCATCTTCTGGGGCATTTTTTCAGGGCGGCTGACGCCGACCGAAGCCGGCGCCACAGCGGTCGTCATCACGATTTTCCTGGGCTTTGTCCTCGGCACACTGAAGCTTTCGGACTTTCCCGCAATGCTGGTGAGCTCGGCCAAGGTCAACGGCGTAATCCTGCCGATTATCGCGATGTCCCTGCCGCTGGCCCAGGCCATGGCCGCGCTCGGTGTGCCGCAAGGGTTCGTTTTTGCAGTCACCTCGCTGACCGAAAATCCCTACATGCTGATCCTGTTGATGATCGCCATCCTGATCGCGGCCGGCTGCGTGATGGAGACGACGCCGAACATTGTCATTCTGGCGCCGATCCTGTTGCCGCTTGCCCAGGAAATCGGCATGAACGAAATTCAGTTCTGCGTCATGATGATCAGCGCGCTCGGCGTCGGATTCATCACGCCGCCGCTGGGGCTGAACCTGTTCGTTGTTTCCGGGCTGACAGGCGAATCGATACTCAAGATCGCAGGGCACGCCGTCCCGTTCGTCTTCTTTATGCTACTGGTGGTATTGGCGATCGCCTACCTGCCCGAGATTTCTACCGCCATGCTGCCGGATAACCTAAAACAATGATCCCGATGACCGTCGAGTATCTTAAAAAGGCCTCCAGGAGATCTACAGACGACGCAAGCGATATTCGTGCAACGGTCCAGGACATCCTGAACCGGATCGAGGCTGGCGGAGATGAAGCGGCGAAACGGTATGCCACCGAGTTCGACCGCTATGACGGCAACATCGTGCTGGTCCGCGACGAGATCGAAGCGGCGGCAGAGCAGGTGCCGCAGAAGCTAAAAGACGATATTCGCTTCGCATGGGACAATGTCCGCCGCTTCGCCGAGGCCCAGAAAGAAACGATCCGCGACATGCAGATCGAAATCTCCCCCGGGCTGATCGCGGGGCAGAAGGCGATCCCGTGCCAGGCGGCGGGGTGCTATGCGCCGGGCGGGCGTTACAGCCACATCGCATCGGCCCTGATGACGGTGACCACGGCGAAGGTCGCCGGGTGCGGCCACATTGCCGCCTGTTCGCCTCCCCGGCCCGGCATCGGGGTCGCACCGGCGATCGTCTACACGGCCGACCTGTGCGGCGCCGACACGATCCTGGCGCTCGGCGGGGTCCAGGGCATCGCCGCGATGGCTTTCGGTCTGTTCGGCCTGCCTAAGGCCGATATCTTGGTCGGCCCTGGCAACCAGTTCGTCGCGGAAGCCAAGCGCATTCTGTTCGGCCGGGTCGGCATCGACATGTTCGCCGGGCCGACCGACAGCCTGATCCTGGCCGACAAAACCGCCGATCCGCATCTCGTCGCCTGGGATTTGGTCGGCCAGGCCGAGCACGGCTACAATTCGCCGGTCTGGCTCGCCACGACCCACAGGCCGCTGGCGGAGGCTGTGCTGGAACTGGTGCCGCGCTGTATCGAAACGCTGCCGGATCTCAACCGCAAGAGCGCGGCCGACGCCTGGCGCGACATGGCCGAGGTGATGGTCGCGCCGGACCGCGAGACCCTGGCCCAGGTGGCCGACGACTACGCGCCCGAGCATCTCCATGTCCAGGCCGCCGACCTCGACTGGTTCCTCGGCCGGCTGCAATGCTATGGCTCGCTGTTCCTCGGCGAAGAAACGACGGTTGCGTTCGGCGACAAGTCTTCCGGTCCGAACCATGTCCTGCCGACCTCCGGCGCGGCGCGTTATACCGGCGGCCTCTCGGTCCACAAATACATGAAGCTGGTCACCTGGCAGCGCGCGACCCGGGACGGGGCGAAACCGATCGCCGAGGCGACCGCGCGGATTTCCCGGCTCGAAGGCATGGAGGGCCACGCCCGTACCGCCGATATCCGGCTGGAAAAATACTTCCCGGACGAGACTTTCGACCTTTCGGCATCGGGCTGACGCCATGGCCGCGTTCTTCCGCGCCGGCCTGTTCAGCGTAGACGGCCGGGTCGCCTGCGTGACCGGCGCCAGCTCGGGCCTCGGCCGGGCGATCGCCACGGCGCTGGCCGAAGCCGGCGCGAAGGTCGTCGGCGTCGCCCGGCGCGCCGACGCTCTGGAGGACTGGCGCAGCGAAGCCGGCGGCGAGACGGCAGCCGTCCCCGCCGATATCTCCAAGCCTGCGGTAGCGGCGGCGATCGCCACCCGCGTTTCGGCGCCATTCGGACCTCCCGACATCCTCGTCAATGCCGCCGGCCTTAATAACCGGCAGTCCGCCGACGACGTGACGATCGAGGGCTGGCGCACGACGATAGACCTTAATCTTGCGGCGCCGTTCTTTCTGGCCCGGGCGCTTATTCCCGCGATGCGGCTGAACGGCTGGGGCCGCATCGTCAACGTCGCGTCGCTGCAGAGCGCGCGCGCCTTTCCGGGCGGGCTCGCCTACGGCGCCTCCAAGGGCGGGATCGCCCAGCTCACCCGCGCTATGGCCGAAGCCTGGTCGCGCGACGGGATTCTGGTCAACGCGCTGGCGCCCGGTTTTTTTCCGACGGAACTGACCGAACCGGTGTTCGACGATCCGGCGCTGGCGGCGAAACATGCCGCGCAGACCTGCATCGGCCGCAACGGCGCGCTTGCCGATCTTGTCGGTCCCGCGCTCTTCCTGTGCTCGGATGCGGCCGGCTATGTCACCGGACAAATTCTCTATGTCGACGGGGGGTACACCGCAAAATGAAAGCGCTCGTCTATACCGGCCCCGAGACGCTCGATTACCGCGAAGCGCCGGCGCCGGAGCTCGGCGGCGACGCCCTCATCCGGGTCGCCCATGTCGGCATCTGCGGCTCCGACATGCACGCCTGGGGCGGCCATGACGAGCGTCGTCCCGCGCCGCTGATCCTCGGCCATGAGGTTGCCGGCACCGTGGTCGAGGGGCCGGGCGCCGGCGCGCGCGTTACCGTCAATCCGCTCGTCACCTGCGGCGCCTGCGAGGACTGCCGGAGCGGACGGGACAATCTGTGCGGATCGCGCCAGATCATCTCCATGCCGCCGCGCGAGGGCGCGTTCGCCGAAATGCTCGCCATGCCGGCGGGCAACCTGGTCCCGATCCCGGACGGCGTGCCGACGGAAAAGGCGGCGCTGACGGAGCCCCTCGCTTGCGGCTGGCATGCCGTGCGACTGGCGCAGCACGCGCTCGCCCGGCCGGTCGGGGAAGTGCGCTGCCTCGTGATCGGCGGCGGCGCGGTCGGACTCGGGGCGGCGCTCGTCCTCGGCGCCCGGGGCGCACCGGAAATCCACATCGCCGAGACCAACCCGGCGCGCCGCACCATCGTATCCCGCGCCGGCGAATTCCGCGTTTTCGATCCGGAGGCGGAGAGCAGTCCGGAGGCCGTCGACCTGGTCATCGACGCCGCCGGTTTCGAGTCTACCCGGGCGCTCGCGTCGGCGGCTGTCCGGCCGGGCGGCGCGATCCTGCATATCGGCCTCGGCTCGGCCGCCGGCGGGCTCGATATCCGCAGGATGACGCTGCAGGAAATCACCTTTATCGGCACCTACACCTACAACGCCGCCGATTTCCGCGACACGGCGTCGGCCATGTTCGCCGGCCAACTCGGCGCGCTCGACTGGCCCGAAATCAGGCCGCTTGCCGAAGGCGCCCGGGCCTTTGCCGATATCCGGGCCGGGCGCGCCGCAGCCCCCAAGATCATTCTCGTTCCCTGAGGCACCGGCCGCATGGAGTTGCCGAGAATGCGGCGCCAAGGGCCATCCGGCACCCGGTTCAGGGCCTCAGCGCCGGGAGGGCTTGCCGCTGCCCCGGGAGAAGAACACGACGACAAGCGCTGCGAGTAGCATGAAGGCGATGGAAATCGGGCTCGACAGCAGGAACCACGGATCGGAGCCGGTCGCCGAAAAGGCCTGGCGCACCGCTTCTTCGAGGTTGTTGGCGAGGATGAAACCGATCACGAAGGGCAGGACGGAGAAGTTGAGCTTCCGCATCAGGTATCCGACGAAGCCGAAGAACAGCGCGATGTAGATCGCCAGCATTTCCGGCCGCTGGACGTAGATCGCGGTCAGCGTCAGCAGCAGCACGATCGGCAGAAGCCGCTGCTTCGGAATTCGCACCATAACTCCCATCGAGCGCATGAACACGCCGCCGATCGTCCAGTTGAGAAGGTTGGCGAACACCATCGCGGTGAACAGGCCGAAGGCGATGACCATTTCGCTGTTGATCTGGTCCGGCACCAGCCGGAACACCGCCGGTCCGGGATTGAAGCCGCTGATCGTCTCGGTCGCCAGGATGATGAACACGGCAGCGACGTTGCCCGGTATGCCGAGCGACAGCACGGGAATGAGGTTGGCGCCCGAGACCGCGCTGTTGGCCGCTTCCGTCGCTGCTACTCCTTCGGGCGTGCCTTCGCCGAACGGCACGTCGCCCTTGTGCAGCTTACGGCCGGTCGCATAGCCGAGCGTCGCCGCCAGGGTCGATCCGATGCCGGGCAGGGCGCCGATCATCGTGCCGATAAAGGCGGACAGGCCGACGAATGGCGCGATGCGCCGGATATCGCGAAGTCGGAGCCGGTTATCGCCGCTCTCGGGGGGTGCGGCGATCGCGTCGGTCGCGCGCTTCTCGCGCCACATGTCCTCCAGGGCCTTGAACACCTCGCCGAGAATCAGCACGCCGAGAACGACGCCGATCAGCGGCAGGCCGCTGGCCAGCGCGTCGCTGCCGAACGAAAGGCGGGGATGGTTGTCTTCTCCGGTGCCGATATAGGCGAAGAACATGCCGAACAGCGCCGAGAGCAGGCCCTTCCAAACCGAATCCCCGACTACCGCCGAGATGAAGGCCAGCGACAGGACGATCAGCGCCGCCTTTTCCGGGAAATCGAGATAGGCCTCGACCGCGATCGCAAGGAACGGTGCGCAGGTGAACAGGACCAGATCCGAAAAGGTATCGCCCGACGCCGAGGAAAAATGGGCGACCCGGAGCGCCTTGCCGGCTTCGCCCTTTTTCGTCATCGGGAAGCCGTCCAGCGTGGTCATCAGGGAATCCGGCGTTCCCGGCGTGTTGAACAGGATTGCCGGCACCGCGCCGCCCACCGTCGCGCCCTTCATGATCCCGATCATGAAGCCGAGAACCGGGAGGAGGGCATCCGGGTTGAAGCCGAAGATCGTGATCAGGATCGGTAGCGAGATCGCCATGGCGAACGGCCCGCCGAGGCCGGGCGCCGCGCCGACCACGATTCCGCCGAGGAAGCCGAGGACCACCATGACGACGGTGATCGAAATCGGCAGCCCGAACACGCTCGCGATCGGCGCCTCGGTGAACACCGCAACGACGCCGAGCCAGACATGGTCGAGAATGCCCACTACTGGTCGCCGTTGGGCGGCAGAAGGATGTCGTCGAAGGGCAGGTCGTACATCGCCATGAGGATGAACGTTGCCAGCACGGCTGCGGCGGCCGCGCTGCGGGTCAACCGCTGCTCCACCACGGCGACGATACCGCCGACCATGACCGTGCCGCCGATCAGGTAACCCAGATACTTGTAGGGAAACGTATCGCGCAGCTGGCGATAGCTGCCGATTTCGCCGCCGGCAGCGTTAATCGCGTCGACCGTGAGCGGCCCGGTGTAGACCATCAACGCGAGGCCGAGCGCGATCGCAGCGGCGACCCGGACGACGAAAATGAGGCTCTGCCTGTCGGGCGGCGCGCTCTCCCGGCGCGGGCGCAGCAGCTCCGTGGCAGCGAAAAGCCCCGCGACCGCGAGCATGCAGACAGTGACGACGGTCGGGGCGAGGGCGTCGCCGATGGTCGTCCGCCGCCGGAACGTCTCGACGACGCCGCTCTCGATGTCGGCGGGAATCCAGAACGCAAGGGTCGCCAGGGCGAAGGCGGCAACGACTGCCGCTACGCCCAGCGACCAGGGGTTGGCACGCATTGCCGTGCCGGGGATCGGAGCGCGCAGGCCGCGACCCGATTGGATTCCCTACTGGGTCGCTTCCATCAGCTGTTTGGAACTGGCGATGCCGTCGGCGACCAGCTTGTCGAGCGCGGCGCCGGAAATCAGGAGCGGACCGCCGAAGGCGCGGGTCACGAACTGCGCGGCTTTGGTGGACTTGTCCTTCAGGATCGAGCCGATGGCGTCGGCAAGCCCCTTGCGCGCGTCGGCCGGGATCCCCTTCGGCGCGACGATCACGAACTTGGCGCCGGCATCGTAGGGAATGCCCAACTCGTTCAGCGTCGGCGCGTCCGGCGAAACTTTGAGCCGCCCGGTCTCGCCCGACAGCAGGTTGACGAGGTCGCCCGACCTGACGCCCTTGCCCTGGATGCCCGCGACCCAGCCGGCATCGACATCGCCCGCGGTGATCGCGTTCAGGACGCCACGGCCGCCCTTGAACATGACGGTATTGAGCTTGATGCCGAACTTCTGTTCGACGGTGTAGGCCAGATCCGCGAGCTTCGGGCTCATGGCGCCGAATTTGATCTTGGCGCCGCCCTTTGCGGCCTCGACCAGATCGTGGATCGACTTCCAGCCGCGGCTCGTCTTTGCGACGATGCCCATCTGTGAGCCTGCCGTGGTTGTAATGTAGGTGAAGTCGCTTACCGAATAGCCGGCCTTTTTCGAGGCCAGAATGTTGTAGCCGAAGGTTTCCGTGACGGCGATGCCGATGGTGAGCCCGTCGTTGGGCTGGGATTTGAGCTTGCGCGCCATCACCGCGCCGCCCTTGCCGGTGACGTTCTGCGGGATGATCTTCCAACCCTTGCCCTTTTCGAGCGAGGCGGCCATGAGGCGCGCCTGGGTGTCCGCGCCGCCGCCGGCCCTGAACGCGATCATCAGGTTGATCGGGCCGCTCGGTTTCCACTCGGCGACCGAGGGCGAGGCTGCGATTGCCAGGGCAGCGGTCGCAGCCGCTGCGGCTGAAATTATGCGCAAAGGCTTGAACGTCATTTTCACTTCCTCCTTCTCGATTGCTCGCTCATATCGTTGACTAATCAACCATATCACGCGCGGGCCGTGCGGGAAAGCGCATCCTGTCCCATGCGGATCGGGTTTCGCCGCCTGCGCACCGTCGCCATGCGCTTTGCGGCTGGCTATCCGATCCCGTCCAGCACCGCCTTGAACCGCTGCAACGGGGTGCGGTTGCGCAGCATGGCGACGGGCACGCTGAAATGGCCGCGCCGCCAGATGAAGCGGTTTTCCGGTGGCACGCGCCATTCTTCGATCATCAGCCGCGCGCTCGCGAAGGGCGTCACGTCGTCCCGGCTCCCCAGCACGGTGACAATATTCTCCGGCGGGATCACGGGGTCGCCGACCGGGTCGAGCAGGGGCATGTAGCGCCCGATCAGTTCGCTGTTCCAGCCCCGCGCCATCGTGTGCTCGGCGATTCCCCAGGCCTGCGCCATCGAGCCGTGCACCGCGGCGTCCGCGATCCGGCCGGTATGGGTGATGAGCAGCATGGCGTCGGGCCGCAGCCGTTCCGGCCAGAAGCGCGCCTTGTCGACGATCACCTGGGAGGTCATGGCGCCCAGGCTGCTGCCGCCGATAGCGACCGGCGCATCGCTCGTCCGCCGGCACCAGTCCATCAGCACGGCCCATTCGCGCGCCGCGGCGGTGAAATGGTCGAGCGCGCCGCGCGGCGCCGAGGCGATAAACATCTCGCCGCCGTAGCGTCCGTCGGGCACCCGCCGGCCATGCCACGGCGCCTCCGGCCGGACGACGCGGATGCCCATCGCGACCAGAGCCTCGATCTCGTCGACCAGGCCGCGCCAGTGATCGAACTCGACGCAGATGCCGTGGCCGAAAATCAGGGTCGGCGGGTCGGCAATGCCCTCGGGCTCGTAGATCCGGGCGACGACTTCATCGTTCATTCGGGCGGACGGGGAGGCGAACCGGATCCAGAAATCCCGCCGTCCCGGCGCGGCCGGAAAGCGCCGCGATTCTGCAATCGGCGGCATTGGATCGGGCACGGAAAATGCTTGTGCGGGATCGGCGACCAGGCTCCCGAAATCCGCCGCGACCTTGTCCGGCGACGGAATTGTCCAGCGGATCGGCGCAGCGCTGCCGACGGCCCGCCAGGGTGCGAACAGCCGCC
This sequence comes from Rhodospirillaceae bacterium Spongia-Bin9, assembly GCA_900197615.1. Taxonomy (GTDB): domain Bacteria; phylum Pseudomonadota; class Alphaproteobacteria; order Bin65; family Bin65; genus Bin65. The sequence continues at coordinate 39,423 of FZLR01000001.1, read as the reverse complement.
TTTGCGCATTGTAGCCGTTGCGTCGGAACAGCCGCGCCCGCTCGATCTCGGCAAGACCGTCCGGCGCAACATCGCTGTCGCCGAAGAAGGCCTCTTCCCAAGCCTGTTCGCTGTCGTGGGCCCTGGCGCGGATGCTTTCGAACCGGCGCAGCCGGTTCTCGAGCAGGGGCCGGCTGTGCAACGCCGGCGCGTCGGGCATTTCCGCCAGAAACCGCTCGAGCGATCCTTCGGCCGAGCGCGCCGCCGCCCAGAGCCGCGACAGCGGAAAGAACCACCGGGTCAACAGATGCATGGCGGCGCGGTCGAACCAGGGCCGCCCGATCAGAGTTCCGACGGGCGAGCGCAGGCAGGCGCGCATCAACTCGGGCGCCGGCAGGCGCCGCGGTGCGTTGCTACTCAGGACCTGACGGCTTCTGCTGGAGATGCGCGCGCAACTGAACGATGGAGGCGGCATAGTAGGTCAGCAGCGCGCGTTCGGCCGCGACCGGGGCCAGCCCGCTGTCGCCCTGCTTCGCGATCAATCTGCGCCTGCGCATCCGCTGCACCGCCTCGTCGATTTCGGCAGCCTCGCTGCCTTGCTTGAGACCGATATGGGCGCCAAGCGTGCGAACTTCATGGAGCCAGCGCATTGCGCGACTTTTTATTTCCTCCGTTTCCAATGGCCCATCCGCCTCGGAAAGGATCAGCGAGACCAGAGGCACGGCGAGGACCGGCACGACATCGGTGATCCGGTCGGTGAGTTCTGCGCCGAGTTCCTCGACCGCCGGGAAGAAGCCCTCCCGGTCCAGCCGGGAAAGGTCGATGCCGCGTTCGTTCGACCAGGCCCTCAGCGACAGCGGTTCGCCGAAACTGGCGCAGGCGGCGCCGAATCCGGCCGACCGGCCCTGTATTCTGCGCCAGGCCAGCCGGAACAGGAACTTGGCCGTACCGCCCGCCAGGAACCGGCCGCCCCGGCCGCGGAAATCGGTATCGGGATTGGCGACGAGGGTGCGTTCCTCGGCCACCCGGTCGAAATTGGTGGCGACGGGAATGAACAGAATGTCGTACGGCCCGGCCGGGTCGAAGGTCTTGGTGATATAGCTGAGCATGCCGAGCTTCGGGGTATTGATCGCGCCGTCGCGCGAGAGTTTGCCCTCGGCGAAGATGGCGTGAGGCACGCAGGCCTCCGTTGCCATCTGGACATAACGTTCGAGCACCTTGCGGTAGAGCGGATCGTCCGTCTTGCGGCGCAGGATATAGGCGCCTGCCAGGCGCAGCAGGCTGCGAAAGGGCCAGACGCGCGCCCATTCGCCGGCGCCGTAGGACAGCGCCACGCTGCCCGAGGCGAGATAGGTGACGAGAAGGTAGTCGGCGTTGCTGCGATGGTTGATAAAGAAGACGACGGCGGTATCCGGCGGAATCTCGGCGAGCGTCAGCTCGTGGGCGTAGCCGAGGCGGACCCGGTAGAAGGTGCGCAGCAGCCAGCGCGCGACCCGGTAGCCCAGCTTGAAATAGAAATAGGCGTTGAAAGCCGGCACCATTTCCCGGGCGATCGAGGCAATGTCGGCCATCAGGCTGTCCCGCGATACGCCGCGTTCGACGGCGACCTCGCCGACGGTTTTCATGACCTCGGGGTCGTAGATCAGTCGGTCGATCAGCACCCGGCGCTTGGTGATCTGGAAGGATGGCAGTTCCAGCCTCAGCCGGTCGTTGACCTCGTCGATCACCTTGTTGACGCGCCGTCGCAGGTACCAGCGCGCGGTGGGCAGCAGGACATCGTCGAGCGCCGCCAGCACCGCAAGCGCCCCGATTATGAGCAGCAGCCAGATCGGAATCGGGACCGTTTCTGTCATCGCGCCTCTTTCCGCACCGTCCTTCCCGTGCCGGAAAATAGCACGGATTGCAGACGAGGGAGACAGGTCGGTGGGGGCGACGGCGAACCGGGCCAGGTAGTCGCCCGCGCGGATGTCGCGGAATTATATCTTTTCAAAATCATCCGCTTCGGGGATTTTGCCGGCGCAGCGGTCTTCGGGGGATTGTAGAAGGATGACATCCGTACCCGACATCGTCCGCATCGGCGGGGCGAGCGGTTATTGGGGCGAATCGGCGATGGCGACGCCGCAGCTGCTCGCCGACCGCTCGGTCGACTTTCTGGTCTACGACTATCTGGCGGAGATCACGATGTCTATCCTGGCGCGCGCCCGCGCGAAGGACCCGGCGATGGGCTACGCGACCGATTTCATCTCGGCGGTCCTTAAGCCGAATATCCGCGAGATCGCGGCCCAGCGCGTGCGCCTCGTCAGCAATGCCGGCGGCGTGAATCCGGACGCCTGCGCCGAAGCCGCCCGCGCTGTCATCGCCGAGGCCGGGTTCGACCTCAAGGTCGGCGTGGTGCGCGGCGACGACCTGATGGCGGACCGGGAGAAGTTCGCAGAAGCCGCGCCGGTCGAAATGTTCAGCGGCGAGCCGTTTCCTCCCGCGGAAAAGCTCGCCAGCATCAACGCCTATATCGGCGCCTTTCCCATCGCCGCGGCGCTCGATGCCGGCGCCGATATCGTCATTACCGGCCGCTGCGTCGACAGTGCGGTCACGCTGGGCGCCTGCATCCACGCTTTCGGCTGGCAGCCAGGCGAGTGGGACCGGCTCGCCGCGGGTAGTCTGGCCGGCCATATCCTGGAGTGCGGGCCCCAGGCGACCGGCGGCAACCATACCGACTGGGAAGACATCGCCGGCACCATCCACAATATCGGCTATCCGATCGGCGATATCGAAGCCGACGGCAGCTTCACCCTGCGCAAGCCGAAGGATACGGGCGGCGCGGTAACGGTCGGCACGGTCGCCGAGCAAATGGTCTACGAGATCGGCGATCCCCAGGCCTATCTGCTGCCCGACGTCTGCTGCGACTTTTCCGGTGTGGAAATCGAACAACTGGGGAAAGATCGGGTGCGCGTAACCGGCGCGTCCGGCCGGCCGGCCCCGGCCGACTACAAAGTCAGCGCAACCTGGGCCGACGGCTTCCGCGCCGGCGGCTATTTCACATTCACCGGCCGTAATGCCGCCGGCAAGGCGCGGGTCTTCGCCGATGCCGCGATAACCCGGGCGCGGGCCGCCCTGCGCGGGCGCAACCTGAGCGATTTCACCGAGACAAGCGTAGAATTGATCGGCGCGGAAAGCCAGTACGGCGCGCCGGCCGGGTCGGCGGCGGCGCGGGAAGTCGTGCTCAAGCTGGCGGCCCGGCATCCGGAATCGGCCGGCGTCGGCCTGCTGTTGCGCGAGGCCTCGGGCCTCGGCCTGGCGACCCCGGCGGCGCTTTCGGGCTTTTCCGGCACCCGGCCGAGGCCATCGCCGGTCGTGCGCCTGTTCTCCTTCCTTGTGCCGAAGACGGATGTTGCCCTGGGCGTCGAGGTCGACGGCGTACCCGTGCCCTATGTCGAACCCGTCACCGAAGGAGCGCCCGGCGATCCGGTCCGGCCTGCGCCGCCCGACGATCCCGGCGCCGATGCAGCGTCGGGCGATCCGGTCGAGGTCCGTCTCGAAGACCTTGCCTGGGGGCGCAGCGGCGACAAGGGCGACAAGGCCAATATCGGCATTATCGCCCGGCGTGCGGAGTATCTGCCCTGGATCTGGCGCGCGCTGACCGAAGAGGCGGTGGCCGACACTTTCGCCCATTTTCTCGACGGCAGCGCCCCGAATCCGGTGGAACGCTTCCCGATGCCGGGGACGAACGCCATCAATTTCCTGCTCCACGATGTGCTGGGCGGCGGCGGCGTCGCCAGCCTGCGCAACGATTCCCAGGGCAAGGGTTACGCACAGATATTGCTGGACACCCCGATCCCGGTGCCGAAGACCTTGGCCGACCGGGCTGCGGCGGATGCAGAGGCACGCGCCGCATGACGGTTTTCGAGAGCAGGGTCGACCGGGCGAGCGACAGCTTCAAGGCCAACCGCGCCGACATGCTGGCGCTGATCGGCCGGATGCAGGAACTGAACGGCCGCGGCGCGATCCGGTCCGAAGCCCGTAAGCCGCGGTTCGTGCAGCGCAACCAGTTGACCCCGCGAGAGCGTCTCGCCCGCCTGCTCGATCCCGGCCTGCCCTTCCTCGTCATGGGCAATATGGCGGGCTATCTGCTGGATACCGCCGACGAGGAGAAATCGCTGCCCGGCGGCAACATGATCGCCGGCATCGGCTTCATCCGCGGCGTGCGTTGTGCCATCGCAGTCGACGACAGTGGCATCCAGGCCGGTTCGCTGACCCAGGGGACCGCCTACCGGCTCCGGCGCATGCAGGAAATCGCGCTCGCCCAGAAGCTGCCTTTCGTCCATCTGGTGGAGAGCGCCGGCGCCAACCTGATGCAGTACACGGTCGAGGGCTTCCTTCTCGGCGGCACCCTGTTCGCCAACCAGGCGCGGCTTTCCAAGGCGGGCATGCCGGTCATCACCATCCTGCACGGCTCCTCGACCGCCGGCGGCGCCTACATGCCGGGCATGAGCGACTATGTCATCGGCGTGAAGGGCCGGGGCCGGGCCTTCCTGGCCGGGCCGCCCCTGCTCAAGGCCGCGACCGGCGAGATTGCGACGGAAGAAGAACTGGGTGGCGCCGAGATGCACGCCAGCGTTTCCGGCTTGGTCGAATATCTGGCGGAGAACGACGGCGAAGGTCTCGACATGTGCCGCGAGGTCGTCCAGCGCCTGCAATGGAACGCCGGAGAGGCGCCCGGCGCCTGCGCCGGGCCGGCGCCGCTCTACGACCCGGATGAGATCGCCGGCATCGTCCCGGTCGATTACCGCAAGCCCTACGAGGTCCGGGAGGTCGTCGCCCGCATCGTCGACGGCTCGGAATTTCTCGATTTCAAGCCGCGCTTCGGCGTCTCGACCGTGTGCCTCCAGGCCGAGGTGATGGGCCAGGCCTGCGGCATGATCGGCAACAACGGCCCGATCGACCCGGACGGCGCGGCCAAGGCGACCCAGTTCCTCCAGCTCTGCGATCAGGCCGGCGTCCCGATGGTCTTCCTGCAGAACACCACGGGCTACATCGTCGGCAGGGACTACGAACGCGCCGGCATGATCAAGCACGGCTCGAAGATGATCCAGTCGGTCACCAATATCGAGGTGCCGCGCCTGACCTTCATGACCGGGGCCAGCTTCGGCGCGGGCAACTACGGCATGTGCGGTCGCGGCTACGATCCGGATTTCCTCTATTCCTGGCCCAACGCAACGACCGGCGTGATGGGCGGCGACCAGGCCGCCAAGACCATGACGATGGTCGCGGAAGGCGTCGCTCGTTCGAAGGGGCAGAAAGTGGACGAAGAACAGCTCAGAACGCAGGAAGCGATGCTGGTCAAGCATTTCGACGGCCAGTCCAGCGCCTTCTACACTTCCGGCCATTTGCAGGACGACGGCATGATCGACCCGCGCGAGACGCGCCAGACCCTCGGCTTCCTGCTGGCGACGGTCGAAGAGGCCCGCCGTCGCACCGTGCGGCCCAACAGCTTCGGCGTGGCGCGGATCTGACCGGAAGGACGCCGCTGCCGCGGCCGGATAGGGAATCTGAAGATGTCCGATGAGTTGATTATCGAGCGCGACGAGGGCTGGCTGACCCTGTGGATGAACCGGCCGGCCGTGCGCAACGCGCTCGGTGCGGAGATGGTGGCTGCCATGCGCACGGCGCTCGAAGCGGTGCGCGACGACCGCACGGTGCGCGGCATCACCCTGCGCGGTAAGGGCGGCGTGTTCTGCGCCGGCGGCGACCTGAAGAATTTCCGCAGCAATTTCCAGGGCGGCGCCTCTCACGCCGAGATCGCTGCTGCGAATGCGAGCGCCGGGGATTTCTTTACTTATCTCAATACGATGCCGCAGGTCGTTGTCATGTCGATCGAAGGCGCGGCGATCGCCGGCGGCCTCGGCATGGCCTGCACCGGCGATGTCGTCGCCGTGACTGCGGACGCGAAGTTCGCCATCACGGAAACTTCGCTCGGCATCCCGCCGGCCCAGATCGCGCCCTTCGTGGTGCAGCGCATCGGGTTAACGGCGGCGCGCCGGCTCATGCTCACCGGTGCGCGTTTCGACGGCCGGGAAGCGGGCCGGCTCGGGCTGGCGGATTTCGTCGCCGAAGACGCCGCCGAGCTGGACGCGATAGAGGCCGATATCCGCAAGAGCATCCGGCGCTGCGCCCCGAACGCCAACGCGGTCACGAAGGAGATCGTCCTCAAGGCGACTCGGCTGCCGCGCGACGAGATGATCGCTCTCGCCGGTGAACGGTTTGCCGATTGCATGCTGGGCGACGAGGCGCGCGAAGGCATCGCCGCCTTCCTCGACAAGCGCAAGCCGTCGTGGGCCGAAAGCCCGGACGCCGGGTAGGGACGATGCGCCGTTTCGGAACGATCCTGGTCGCCAACCGGGGCGAAATCGCCGTCCGGGTCATGCGGACGGCGCATGCCCTGGGCTACCGCACCGCTGCCGTCTTTTCGGAGGCCGATGCAGACGCGCCCCATGTCCGCATGGCAGACGCTGCCGCCCCGGTCGGTCCGGCGCCGGTGAACGAAAGTTATCTCGTCATCGACAATATACTCCGGGAAGCGGCAGAGACGGGGGCAGACGCCGTCCATCCCGGCTACGGCTTCCTGTCGGAGAACGCAGAATTCGCCCGCGCCTGCGAAGCGGCCGGGCTGACCTTCATCGGCCCGGACGCCGACGCCATCGCGGTCATGGGCGACAAGGCGGAAGCCCGTCGCCGGATGGCTGCGGCCGGCGTGCCCTGCGTGCCGGGCTATGACGATGCAGACCAGAGCGAATCTGCGTTCGTTTCGGCGGCTACGGAGATCGGCTTTCCGGTCATGGTCAAGGCGGCGGCCGGCGGCGGCGGGCGCGGCATGCGCCTTGTCGGCACAGCGGACGATCTGCCGGGCGCACTGGTCGCCGCCCGCTCGGAGGCCGAGAGCGCTTTCGGCTCCGGCAGCCTGATCCTGGAAAAGGCCATCGTCCGGCCGCGCCATGTCGAAATCCAGGTCTTTGCCGACCGGTACGGGACGACGATCCATCTCGGCGAGCGCGACTGTTCCGTGCAGCGCCGGCACCAGAAGGTGATCGAGGAAGCGCCGTGCCCGGTCATGACCGAAGATCTGCGCACCGCCATGGGCACCGCCGCCGTCGAGGCGGCCCGAAGCATCGGCTATTGCGGCGCAGGTACCGTCGAGTTTTTGCTCGATCCAGACGGTAGCTTCCATTTTCTGGAGATGAACACGCGCTTGCAGGTCGAACATCCGGTGACCGAGGCGGTCACCGGGCTCGATCTGGTCGCCCTGCAGATCCGGGTTGCCGAAGGCCGGCCGCTCGGCCTGTCGCAGGCAAATATCCGCCCGGCCGGCCACGCCATCGAGGCGCGGCTCTACGCCGAGGATGCCGCTCAGGATTTCCTGCCGGCCGCCGGGGACATAACCCTGTGGCGGCCCGCCGGCGGCGAGGGCGTAAGGATCGACAGCGGTGTCGAGAGCGGCCAGACGGTCTCTCCCTTCTACGATCCGATGATTGCCAAAGTGATTGCGCATGGCGAATCGCGGGAGATCGCCCGCCGCCGGCTGATCCGCGCATTGGCGGAAACGGCGGCGTTCGGCCCGACGACCAACAAGCGCTTCCTGATCGACTGTCTGAAAAAGGAATCTTTCGTCCGGGGCGAAGCGACTACGGCTTTCATCGAAGAGCAGTTCGGCGAAACGGATCTGGCGCCGTCCGGGCCGGATTTCGCCATTGCCGCGGCGGCGGCCGTCCTGAAATACCTTGCCGGCCGGGACGATGCCCTTTCGGACAGCCTGAACATTTCGCCGGAACTGCTGAACTGGGCCAGCGCCGGGGCGCTGGAGAGCCAATGCGGCCTGACCTCCGGCGAGGCGGCCTTCGACCTGTCGGTCTCGCCCGCTGGCGCGCGCGACTACACAGTCCGGGACGATGGAAATTCGGTGTCTGTCCATGTCGTTTCACTCGAGGAAAGCCGGGCGATCCTCGCGGTCGACGGCGCGCACCGGCATCTGTCGTTCCACGCCGAAGGCGATGCGCTCTATCTGGGCGAGGCCGGCCGGGATTTTCGCTTCGGTTCGAGCCGCTCGGCCGCTTCGCTGGAGGACGAACAGGGCGGCGGACGGGTGGTCGCCCCGATGCACGGCAAAATTCTTGAGATCGCGGTCGAACCCGGCGATACCGTGGTCCGGGGCGACCGGCTGCTGGTCATCGAGGCGATGAAGATGCAGCACGATATCGTCGCGCCTGCGGCCGGCGCCGTTGCAGGCGTTCTGCAACAGGCCGGCGTCCAGGTCGCTGCCGGCGACCCGCTCGTCGATATCGCGGTCGCAGAACAGGGTTAATGAAGGGGAGAGAACGACCGATGCTGACCGAAGCCGCCGATTTCAAGGCCGAGTGCGACGGGCTGCACGCCCTGCTGCAGGACCGGGACGACGCCGATTTCGAGCGTCCGACCCTGTTCAAGGACTGGACGGTCAACGACGTGATGGGCCATCTCCATATCTGGAACCACGCCGTGAACCTTTCGGTGACCGACGAGGGGGCGTTCGAGGCCTTCGTGCAGGCGTTCCGGGACGCCGGCAGCCGGCATTTCCCCTACACCCACGAATGGTCCGGCGGCCTGAAGGGACAGGCGCTGCTCGCCGCGTGGCACGGGCTGTGCACCGATATGGAACCGTTGTGGCGGGGCCTGGACCCGGAACGGCGGGTTAAATGGGTCGGGCCGCCGATGACCGTGCGCATGAGCATCGTCGCCCGTCAGATGGAAACCTGGTCGCACGGGCAGGAGGTCTTCGACGTCTTCGGCGCGGCGCGGCAGGACGAGGACCGCATCCGCAATATCGCCGAACTCGGCGTGCGCACCTTCGGCTTTACCTTTGCCAACCGCGGAATCGAGCGGCCGGCGGTCAAGCCCTTTGTCCGGCTGACCGCACCGTCCGGCGCAGTTTGGTCCTGGAATGAGGAAAGCGGCACCGACTATGTTGCCGGCCCGGCGACCGACTTCTGCCAGGTCGTGACCCAGACGCGCAATATCGCCGATGTCGGCCTCGAGGTGCGCGGCGACGCGGCAACCCGGTGGATGGAGATCGCCCAGTGTTTCGCCGGCGGCCCCAACGACCCGCCGCCGCCCGGCGCGCGGCACGCGGTGGTATAGCGACGGGGCGCCCCGCCTCGATCCGACACGCGGGCAGGCCGCATTTACCCCATGACAAGAAGGATCGGAGAAGCCACTTTTCCGCCATGGCGCAGAACGACCGGCATGCCCACCGCTTCGTGGCCCAGAACCGCAAGGCCCGGCGCAATTATTTCATCGACGACTCCCTTGAGGCCGGGATCGTCCTGACCGGCACGGAGGTTAAATCCCTGCGCGCGGGCAAGGGCAATATTGCCGAAGCCTACGCCCGGGACGACCGGGGCGAGCTGTACCTGTTCAACAGCTACATCCCGGAATACGACGCCGGCAGCTACAACAACCACGAGCCGCGTCGGCCGCGGAAGCTGCTGCTGCGCCGGCGGGAAATGGCCCGGCTGATCGCGGCGGTCCAGGAAAAGGGCCTGACGCTGGTGCCGCTCTCGGTCTACTTCAACGAGCGCGGCGTCGCCAAGCTCGACCTCGGCCTGGCGCGCGGGAAGCGCCAGCACGATAAGCGCGAGACCGACAAGCAACGCGACTGGCAGCGCGAAAAGGCGCGGCTGATGCGCGAGAAAGGGTAGGGCGGTTCGGCGAACGGGGCGGGCCGGCCTCAGTCGAACATCGCGATACAGTCGATCTCGACATTCACGCCCTTGCGGTGCGGCGTGCCGCCGATGCAGGTGCGGGTGACCCTCTCGCCGGCCATGAATTCGGTGAAGGCCTCGTTGAATTTCGGGAAGTCCGCCGTATCGCGCAGGCAGACCCGCATGTTGACCACATTGGCGAAGGTAGCGCCGGCTGCCGTCAGGACGCCCTGGAGATTGGTCAGCGTCTGGCGGGTCTGAACCTGGATGTCGTCGGACACGACCTGTTTCGTCGCCGGGTCGAGCGGGCCCTGGCCCGAGACGAACAGCATGTTGCCCCAGCGGATGCCCTGGGCGAGCGGCGAGGCGGTCTTGCGGTCGGTGAAGCCGGTGGTCGGCGCGGTGGCGGAGGTGACGATCTGCTTCGGCATGGCGGGTCCTCCGGAATTCTATGCGTCGGGCGCGGGCATGATATGGCCGCAGGCATCGCAGGTGCGGTGCGCCTCGACGTCGAAGAAGTTGCTGTAGGCTTTCGAGACCGGATCGAGGGCGTAGTCGACCACGACGAACTCCTCTTCGTGCAGGAAGCCGTCGCATTCCGGGCAGAACCACTGGAAGCGGTCGATCTCGCCGGGCTTTCGCTGGCGTTCCTGCACCAGCAGGAAGGCGTCGGGCGGGAAGCGCGGCGAATGCGGGATCAGCGGCGCGGTATAGACCGCTTCGCCCGCTCTCAGAACCTGGATCTCCTCCGTCCCGTCCGGGTGCCGGTAATGGAGGTTCATTTCGCCCGCGATCATATACATGACCTCGGAACTCGGATTGATGTGGAACTCGCTGCGGTATTCGCGGCCGCGGGCGACGAAGAGCAGGGTTTCCGGCTCCTGCCAGAGGACATGCACCCGCCGGCCGGTCTCGGCGAGTTCCCGGGAGATTGCGTGCAGGTCGCCGACTGGCATTGGCAGCATGACGGGCCTCCTGTCGCTGTTGCCCGGTTTCCCGATGGTAGAAAGCGGACCGGACTTCGCGCAAAGACTTTTTCGGCGTTTCCGGGCCGGATCGGCTGTTCGTCTACGCCGGACCGGCCCAGGCCGGCGCGGTCGTGCGCCGCTTGCCGTCCAGGGTCCGTTTCACGCCGGGCTCGTCCAGTTCCTTGCGGTCCCACAGCTTGCAGGTCACCTGCTTGTGCTTCTGGTCCAGCCCTTCGCAATAGTTGGTGTATTCGCAGACCCGGACTTCGCTGCCGCAGCCGGCGCGCACCTTGAGGAAGAAATCCGGATCGGCGAGCGCCTGCCGGGCGATGCCGACGATATCGGCCTTGCCCTCCTGCAGGATCCGTTCGCCTTTTTCGAAGCCGTGTACCCCGCCGGTGACGATGACCGGCGTCTCGAAGCCGGCGTCGCGCACCGCTTTACGGATCGCCGCGCCCGGTTCGATGTTGCGGCCGAACGGGCCGAATTCGTCGGAGATATAGGCCGGCATGCATTCGTAGCCGGATTGGCCGGTATAGGGGTAGGCCGCCTCGCCGACATTGGGCTGCTTGGCGTCCTCGAACCGGCCGCCGCGGGAGAGCGACAGGAAATCCATGCCGGCGCGGGCAAACTCGGCGGCGTAGAAGGCGCTGTCGGCAACCTCCGAGCCGCCGTCGACGATATCCTCGGTCAGGAACCGGCAGCCGACCGGGTAGTCGTCGCCGACAACCTCGCGCACCCGGGCGAACGCTTCGAGCGGCAGGCGGACCCGGTTTTCCCTGGAACCGCCGTAGCCGTCGTCCCGGTCGTTGGTCCGCGACAGGAACGAGGCCATGGTGTAGGCGTGGGCGTAGTGCAGTTCGACGCCGTCGATGCCGGCTTCCTGCGCGCGCTGCGCGGCGTCGGCGAACAGGTCGGGCAGCACCCCTGGCAGATCGCGGATATGCGGCACATGGGTGTCGCCGACCCGTTCGCGGAAGCCCATGCGCAGGGATTCGAGCTGGCGCGCGTCGAGGACGCCGTCCAGTTCGGCGTTCGGCATCGCCTTGAGGGTTTCGCGGATTTCTGTCTCGTCCGCAGCTTCCATGCCCAGCGCCGCCCGGATATCGTCGGTCACGACGAGGAAGCGGTCGAGGAACTTCGCCGGGTCCGGCCGGCGCCGGATCGCCAGGAAATCGATGCACTGGATGAAAAGGCGGGTCTGCCCTTCGCTGGCGCGCCGGACGGTCTGCACCAGTTCCTTCAGCCCCGGAATGTAGCGGTCGTGCCCGATCCGCAGCAGCGGACCCGACGGGATATCGCGAATGCCGGTGGCTTCGATGACCAGGCCGCCGGGCTTGCCGCGGGCGAACTGCTCGTACCAGTCGAGCACGTCGTCGGTGACCCAGCCTTCCTCGTTCGAGCGCCACGGCACCATGGCCGGCACCCAGGTGCGGCTCGTGAGCGTCAGCGGGCCGATGCGGATCGGACTGAACCACAGGGAACCCTCGGCCTGTTCCCGGGTCGGCCAGGCGCCCGGTTCCGGCGCATACTTGATCCGTTCCGGCGGTTTCCACATCGTGTCGCTACCCCGGCCGACCGTCTGCCGCGTTGCCTTTTTATGTCAGAAGCGGAAAGCAACGCAGGGAGGAATTGCTTTAGGTCTAAATATTTTAGAAATAAACTATTCGGGGAGCAACCCGGAACCTCCCGCCCGGAACCGCCAGCAGGCCGGCCCGGACAATGCGGCCCGGACAATGCGGCCCCTCGCCGGCGCGACAGTGCATCTACCCACCGGCGGCAGGGCCGGTCTATAGTGCCGGGCGTCGAGCGCCGGTCCGCTTCCCCGAGCCAACAGAACTCGCGAGCGTTATGTTCACCAACTTCTTCCTCGAACTTCGCAAGGCCCGTCTGCCGGTCAGCATGAAGGAGTATCTGCTGCTGCTCGAAGCGGTGAAGCAGGGGCTGGCCGACTACAAGGTCGACGATTTCTATTATCTGTCCCGCTCCGCGCTGGTGAAGGACGAGCGCAACCTGGACAAGTTCGACCGGGTGTTCGGCCATGTCTTCAAGGGGCTGGAGATGCTGTCCGAGCTGTTCGAGCCGGCCAATATCCCGGAAGACTGGCTGCGCAAGATGGCCGAGCTCCACCTGACCGAGGAGGAGAAGGCCGAAATCGAGGCCATGGGCGGCTGGGAAAAGCTCATGGAGGAGCTCAAGAAGCGCCTCGAGGAGCAGAAGGGCCGGCACCAGGGCGGCAACAAGTGGATCGGCACGGCCGGCAAGAGCCCCTACGGCGCCTACGGCTACAATCCGGAAGGGGTGCGCATCGGCCAGGACGGCAACCGCAACTTCTCGGCGGTCAAGGTCTGGGACAAGCGCGAATTCCGCAACCTCGACGATTCGGTCGAGCTCGGCACGCGCAACATCAAGATTGCCCTGCGCAAGCTGCGCCGCTTCGCCCGGGAAGGCGCGGCCGACGAGCTCGACCTGCCCGATACGATCCATTCGACCGCCAAACAGGGCTGGCTCGATATCCGAATGGTGCCGGAGCGGCACAATGCCGTGAAGGTGCTGATCTTCTTCGACGTCGGCGGATCGATGAGCCCGCACGTCAAGGTCTGCGAGGAACTGTTCTCGGCCTGCAAGACCGAGTTCAAGCACCTGCAATACTACTACTTCCACAATTGCCTGTACGACTTCGTCTGGGAGGACAACCGCCGGCGCAACAGCGAGCCGATGAAGACCCGGGACGTGCTCCATACCTACGGCAGCGACTACAAGGTGATTTTCGTCGGCGACGCCTCCATGAGCCCGTACGAAATCGCCATGCCGGGCGGGTCGGTGGAATATTGGAACGAGGAAGCGGGCGAGGTCTGGCTCAACCGCATCGTCCAGACCTTCACCCATTGCGTCTGGCTCAATCCGGTGCCGAAGCGGCACTGGCAGTACACGCCGTCGATCGGCATGATCGGCGACGCCTTCGAGCACCGGATGTACGAACTGACCCTCCAGGGGCTCGACGACGCGATCAAGGAACTGAGCCACTAGGGCAGGCGGCGATTGGCTGGGCTATATACCGGGTATTGACTCGGTTTGGATTATTTCCGCGCGATGCGACGTCCAATGCACACGCCGATCAACATACAGTCGAAACTGAACGGCGAGCGACGGGAACGGCAGCCACAAGCCTTTGACCTGCATCCCATGATAGCATAATTTGCTGGCACGATTGCCCTGAGCAGGCCGCAGACCGAACCGGAGCTGCCGGTATGAGCACAAGAATTACCGTCCGTGACATCGATCCAGGGGACAAGTCCTGGCTCCGACGCGAAGCCCGCCAGACCGGCGTGTCGATGGAAGAACTGGTCCGCCGCCTGATTCACGAGAACCGGACCAAAGCCGAGCGCCGTCCGAGGCCGTCGGAGGCTTTCGCCCGGCATTTCGGGGAGCAGCATGGCGTCGATCTTCCGCCTCCTGTCCGTCGCCGATACAAGCCGCTGTCGTTCTCCCGTGAGCGGAAGGAATGACCGGCCCGCTCGCGTGGCTGATCGACACGAATGTAATCTCCGAAATGATGCGGCCGCGGCCTGAGCCGCAGGTCGCCGCATTTCTCGATTCGATTGCCGACGAGGGACTCGGCCTTGCTTCCGTCACCGTCTGGGAGGTGCTCGACGGTATCGGCCGACTCAATCCCGGCCGGCGACGCCGTGACCTCGCTGACCGATTCCAGGATCTTCTCGACGAGCTGTTCGAAGACCGGATCGTCGAGTGGTCCCTAGCCGATGCGCAGGCATGCGCGCGGATCATGGAGGAGAAGCGCCGCCGCGGCGAGCCGCTCGACGACCATGTGCCGGATGCATTCCTTGCGGCGGCCGCAGCCACGCGGGGGCTCGCCATCGTGACCGGGAACGCGGGCGAGTTCCACCACACCGGGGTCGAGACCGTCGACCCTTGGGCTGCGCCGCCGACCCGCATTCCAACCCGTTGATACACCTGTGTTCTAATGGATCGAGCCCGGTCGCCGAACAGCATTCGACCGAATTTCGCGTCCGTTGCTTCCCCGCCGCTAGGCCATCGACGCCAGCTCTTCGAGCAGGTAGCCGCGGAACAGCGCATAATTCTCGATCATCGGGAAGTGCCCGATCCCCTTCATGACGGTGAAGCGGCAACCGGGGATCGCGTCCGCTACGGCCCGCGTCATTTCCGGCGTCGCCGAGTAGTCGTATTCGCCGGTCAGCAGCGAGACTTTGCAGCGGTTGGTGTCGATCCGCCCGATGTCCCCGCGCGCGTCCCAGTCCTCGCAGTAATACCAGACGTCGCCCTTGTAGACGCCGGGGCCGGACTGGCTGTAGTACCACCAGTTCTCGCGGCAGCCTGCCTCCGGCGAATCGGGGCCGTTGAGGCCGTAGGTGTAGCAGGCCGCGAGCTCGCCGCCGTGAATCGCCGGATGGTGCAGGAAGTCGTTGTCCCGCCCCTCGGCGAAGGCGGTGCTTTCGAGCCCGACGATGCCGGTAATCTCGTCCTGGTGGTCGGCGGCGACCTTGAGCACGATCGCACCGCCCATCGAACAGCCCATCACCACCGGGCGTTCGAGCCCGAGCGCGCGCCAGAAATCGCGGATCAGGCCGAGATAGACGTCCGTGGTGAGGCGGTATTTCTCCAGCCACCATCCGTCGGGCGGGTTCGAGCGCCCGTGGAAGGGCAGGTCGAAGGCGAGCACGCGAAAGCGGCCGGCGATGTCCGCATCGTTGAGGACGTGGCGGAATTGCCGGCTGTCGGCGCCCGCCGTATGCAGGCAGATCAGCGGCCTGCCTTTCCCCGCCTCCTCGTAATAGATCCGGTAGCGGCGCCCGCCGCTGTCGAGGTTGAGATAACGGCCGACCACCGGCTCAAGATCGGCCATCGAGCGGCTCCATCGTCTTGAGGATGTTCATCATGCGGTGCAGGGCGCGCGCGTTCTGCATCGCGGCGAGGGAATCGCCGTCGAGCTCGAAGTCCGGCACCCGCATCAGCATGGCGAAGAAATCGTGGTACAGCGGTTCCGGGTCCGGCCGGACGAACTTCGTCCAGACCCGCATCGGCGCGGAGATCGTGAACCGTGCCGGCCGGTCGAAACGCGGGCGGTGCACGATGTCCTCGATCCGCCCCTCGCGAACCGAGAGCAGCCAGGCGTTGCCTTCGAAGGACAGTTTGAAGTCGAGCGAGAACCAGTCGCCGATGACGGCCATCTCGGGGTCTTCGTTGACCCGCTGCCGGTAGCGCTCCATCCAGTCCGGGGTCGGTAAATCGCCCATTGCCTCTTCCCGGGGTCCCGACAGGCCGGAAGGCCGGTCGTCGAACCGCATACGAGCGCCATCGAAAATCGCGGGCAACGTGGACGATGTCCGGCGGGAATTCAAGAGGCAAGAGGCCGGTGAGGGCGAAGAAATACGATGATTTGCAAAGACTTATCCCGAGCGCGCCGCTGAAGGTCGAAGCGCGCCGGCGGCCCGATTGACGTAACGGGGCGGTCCCTGGGTCCGCCGGGCACACACCCATCCGTTTTTTGGACCGAGCGCAGTCCCCTCCCGGTCATTTCGACCGGAATGGTCCGCAGAGCCTGCCCTGAGCGAAGTCGAAGGGACCGTGGAGCGAAGAAATCTTTCCTCCGCGGTGCCGGGACCGGAGTACCGAAGCTGATAGATTTCTCCCCTTCGACTGCGCTCAAGGCAGGCTGCTACGCGGCTGCGCCGCTCCGGTCGAAATGACGGGAGGGGGAAGCGCGGCGTCGCAATGACGGGAAAGGCGTAGGGGCGTAGGGATTTAAATCCTCCCCTACAATGTCGGATTTTCGCCTAACTTTATGGCCCCTGCCGGGCGCGGGCGGCGGTGTCGGTGAACCGGGCGGCCAGCGCGTCGCGGTCGCGAATCGGCGCCGGTCCGGCGCAGGGCCGGACAAGCGTTCAGGTCGCCGCTTCGGTCCGGGAAGCATCGCCTGAAGCATCGCCCGACGCATCGTCTTCAGCGCGGATTGATCCGTTGCAACGGTTTCCGACCCATGGAATCATCCGGCCGGTCAACCAGAATGGAAGGGTTAGCGATGGCATTCCGGATCGGCATGCTCCTCTTTCCCGACATCATGCAGCTCGACATGACCGGGCCGCACGAAGTCTTCACCAAGTTTCCCGATACAGAGGTGCTGCTGATCTCGAAGACCCTGGATCCGGTAGTGGCGGGCGGCGGAATGCGCATCCTGCCGGATGTCACCTACGGGGATTGTCCGCAGCTCGATCTGGTTTGCGTGCCCGGCGGCGGCGGGATGAATGCCTTGCTGACCGACGAGGAGACACTCGATTTTCTTCGCGGGCAGGCGCAGGGCGCACGCTACGTTACATCGGTCTGCACCGGATCGCTGGTTCTGGGGGCGGCGGGCCTGCTGAAAGGACGCCGGGCCGCTTGTCACTGGATGTCGCGGGAGATGTTATCGGCCTTCGGCGCGATTCCCGATCCCGCCCGGGTCGTCATGGACGGCAACGTCATTTCGGGCGGCGGCGTTACCGCGGGAATCGATTTTGCCTTGACCGTTGCCGGCGAGCTGTTCGGCGCCGAAGTCGCAAAATCGATCCAGCTCGGTATCGAATACAACCCTCAGCCGCCCTTCGAAGCGGGCTCCCCGGAAACGGCGGGCGCGGAGATCGAGGCGATCGCCCGGTCGGCCGCGAGCGCACGCCAATCCGAGCGTGCGGCTGCGGTGCGCGCAGCAACCGAAACCGTCTGATCCAAATGCGGTGTCGAGTTATCGGAACGGGTTGCGGCCGCGAAATCGTCAATCTCGCACGCACCGATGCCTGCTTTATCAATTGAACGAAAAATTGCGTGGTGTGCAGCGACTTACAAGGCGTAGCCGGCCGTACAACAGGCAGCCTCGGGTATAACGGGTAAACCATCTCGATATGGATATTGTCGTCGCCCTTGCGTTTAACGGTCTGGTCTGGGGCCTGATTATCGCGCTCATCGCACTCGGTTTGTCGATCATCTTCGGATTGCTCGACATCATCAATCTGGCGCACGGCGATTTCTTCATGGTGGGGACGGTCCTCACCTGGTTCGTGCTCGAAGCGACCGGCAACTACTGGATCGCCTTCCTGATCGTGCCGCTTATGGGATTCCTGATGGGGGCCCTGGTCGAGCGTGCGGTCATTCAACCCATTCGCGGCACCGCGGCGCTCTCCATCGTGGCGACCTTCGGCCTGTCGATCATCATCCAGGAAGTCGTCCGGGCCGGTTTCGGCGCGGCCCCGAAACGTATTCTGCCGCCGATCGAGGGGACGATCCCGCTGTTCGGTATCGAATACGATATCTACCGGATCTTCGCGGCCGGGGTCTCCATTGTCGCCATCTTCGGATTCTTCGCTTTCCTGCATCGCACGAAACTGGGGACCTGGATGCGCGCGGTGCGGTTCGACCGGGACACCGCGCTCGCCATGGGTGTGCCGGCGCGCACGGTCTACATGGTAACCTTCGCCCTGGGGTTCGCGATGGCCGCGCTGGGCGGCGCCGTGGCCGCGCCGATCACCACCGTCGATTTCCAGACCGGCGTCGACGTTCTGCCCTTCTGCTTCATGGCGGTCATCATCGGCGGCCTGGGCAATCTGCCCGGAACCGTGGCAGCGGCCGTTCTGCTGGCGGTAACCGAGGGCATCGTGACCAGCTTCACCGATCCGACGGTTGCCCGGATCGTGTCGCTCTGCCTGATGAGCGCCGTGCTGATCGCGCGGCCCCACGGCATCTTTGCCGGAGCGACACGGTGAAGGAGCGCATCAACCGAAGCGTCCTGCTGACGGTCCTGGCCCTTCTGCTCGCCGCGCCGTGGCTGCTGCCCGCGGTCGGGTTCGATTACTGGCTCGATATTCTGGCCGAGATCCTGATCTGGTCCCTTTTCGCGGCGAGCGTAAACCTGCTGTTCGGCTATGTCGGGCTACTGTCTTTCGGGCAGGCGCTGTTTTTCGGCATGGGCATGTTCGGCGTCGCAATCGGCGTCGCCAAACTCGGGCTCGGGTTCTGGCCGGCGTTGGGGCTCGGCATGGTCGTTGCCGTCGCGACCGCCGCGGTCGCAGGTGCGCTCGCCGTGCGGCTGACCTGGCACTATTTCGCGATCATCACCGTCGTGTTCTCGCTGATCTTCTATTTCATAGCGTTGAGCGCCAAGCCGCTGACCGGGGGCGACGACGGGACGAGTTTCTCGATGCCGCCCATGCTGACGCTCGGTGAGTCCGAGCTCAGCCTCACCGACCAGACCGTGCAGTATTTGTTCATTCTGCTGGTCGTCGGGTTCGCCTTTTTCGTCAAATACCTGATCGTCAGAAGCCCCTTCGGTATGGCGCTGATGGCGGTGCGGGAGAACGATGTCCGCGCGTCGCTGATCGGCCTGAACGTCTATTTTCTGCGCTGGATCGCATTCGTGGTCGCCGGCGGCTTCGCCGGGTTGGCGGGATGCCTGTTCGCCCTGTTCGGGCGTTATGCCTCTGCAACCTACATGTTCTACCATGTGTCGGGCGAAGGCGTGGTGTGGACCATCGTCGGCGGCGCGGGGACGCTGTTCGGCCCGGCGATCGGTGCGGCACTGCTGATCGTCGTCCGCGAAGAACTGTCCAATATGTGGGAACATTACCCCATTCTGGTCGGTATCGTCGTCATTCTGACGGTGATCTTCGCACCGAAGGGGCTGATGGGCATGTGGAACGCGCTGCTCGACCGGCTGGCCTCGCCATCTGCGGACGGGACGAAGAAGGATGAAGGCCCGCGCGAGGCGATTGAGACCGCAGTCGCGCCGGTCAAGGGCGAGGCCGGACCGTGAGCGCGCCGATGCTGCAGATTGCCGACCTGACCAAACGCTTCGGCGGGCTGGTGGCGCTGGATCGTGTCACACTCGATTTCGAAGCGAACGTACTGCACGCCATCATCGGCCCGAACGGGGCCGGCAAGACGACCCTGTTCAATACGATTTCCGGGATGCTCAGATCGGATTCCGGGACGGTACGGTTTCGCGGCACCGATATTTCGGGGATGGCGCCGCACAGGATCAGCCGTCTCGGCATGAGCCGGTCGCTGCAGATCAAGAGCGTGTTCGATTCCATGACGGTGGCGGAGAATCTGTGGATCGCAGCGCAAGCGAGAGAAGGCGTGATGCATCCCTTCTCGAACCGGCGCCGTTTCGGGCGGACGGCTGCGCGCGTCGATGAGATACTGGAGCAGACCGGGCTTGAGGGATTGCGCGCTTCGCCGGCGGGAACCCTGTCCTACGGCGATGTCGCCCTGCTGGAGATCGGCATCGCGCTGGCGACCGGGCCGACGCTCCTGCTGCTGGACGAGCCGATTTGCGGCATGGGGCCGGCGGAGACGGAATCGACGGTCGAGAAGATCCGCCATCTGGCAGAATCGGTCGATATCATCATCATCGAGCACGACATGCCGGTCGTCTTCGATCTCGCCGAATGGATTACCGTCATGGCGCAGGGCGGCGTTCTGGCGCGGGGAACGCCGCAGGATATTGCGGAGAACGCTGCGGTGCGCGAAGCCTATCTCGGCGACGAGGATGACGACGACGAGGACGGGGAGGGGGACGGCTTCGATGCTTGAAGTGCACGATCTGCACGCCAGCTACGGCAAGGTGGAGGTGCTCCGGGGCGTTTCGCTCAAGGTGGGCGACGGCGAAATCGTCGGCCTGCTGGGCCGCAACGGCGTCGGCAAGACGACCACGCTCAAGGCGATCATGGGTCTGGTCCGGGCATCGGCGGGCCGCGCGACCTTCGACGGCGTCGATCTGACAGGCCTGGCGGCGCACAAGGTGCCGGCCCAGGGCATCGGTTATGTCCCGCAGGGCCGGGGGATTTTTCCCAATCTCACCGTTGAGGAAAACCTGTTCCTCGGTCTGCGGCAGGTTCCGTCGGCGAAACAGCGCGCCCTGGTCTTCGATCGCTTTCCGCAACTGAAAGACCGGATGGATCAGAAGGGCGGCACATTGTCGGGCGGCGAGCAGCAGCAGCTGGCGATCGCGCGCTGCCTCGTCATGCAGCCGAAGCTCATCATCCTCGATGAACCGACCGAAGGCATCATGCCGATCCTGATCAAGGAAATCCGGTCCGAAATCCGCAAGATCAACAGGGCCGGAGTCTCCATTCTTCTGGTGGAGCAGAATCTGGTTACCGCATTCAAGATCTGCAGTTCGATCTACCTGATGGAAAAAGGCGCCATCGTGCACCGATCCAGCGCTGCAGACCTCAAGACCCAGCCCGATGTCGTTCATCGGTATCTCGGTATGGCCGCATAGCAACCATAGGGAGTGAGAGAAATGAAACGCAAAGACAAGTCAGCCAATCCCATCGAACCGGAAGTCCGAATGGAACTGCCGCGCCGTTCCTTCCTGCAGACGGCGCTGGCCGGCGGCGCGGTCGCGTCGACCGCCTATCTGTCCCTGACCCGCGATCTGCTCGCCAAGGAAAGCGGGCCGATCGTGATCGGACACCAATGCGAAGTGACGGGCGGGTTTTCATCCTGGGGCTATTGGCACGACAAATGCGCCAAGGCCGCGGCGACGCTGATCAACGAAGGCGGCGGTATCGCCGGCCGGAAACTCGAAGTGCCGGTGGCCGATACCGAATCGAACCCCGCTGCGGGCGCGCGGAAACTGCGCTCGCTGATTCAGCGCTCGAAGGCGCGCTTCGTCGTCGGTTCGGTGCATTCGGGCATCATGCTCGCCTCGATCCCGATCGCGAGCGAATTGAAGACGCCGTATTTCTCCGCCGGCGAGGCGACCGAAGCGACCGGGTCGAAAGGCACGCGCTACAGCTTCCGCACCGGCACCGACACCTACGCGCTCGCAGCGGCGGGTGCGCCGTGGGCGTTCAAGAATCTCGGCAAGAACTGGACGATGATTTTCCCCGACTACGCCTGGGGCCACAGTCACCATCAGGAGCACCGCAAGCTGATCGAGGCGATGGGCGGCAAGGTCAACGACCCGATCGCCGTTCCGCTCGGCACGAAGGATCTGGTGCCGTATCTGGCCAAGATTCCGGAAGAAACGGAAGTGTTGTTCTCCGTCTTCTTCGGCGCGCTGTCGGTGGCGTTCTACACCCAGTCCAAGTCGATGAAGCTGGACGAGAAAATGAAGATGTACTCGGTCAGCGGCACCATCGAGGCGATCCATCCCGAGGCGATAAACGGCGCGGCGGAAAACGTTTTCTTCCTGGAAAACTTCCCGCGTCCGCTGGAATACAAGAACGACGAGTACCACAAGAAATTCATCGAAATGATGAATATCGATCCGGTGCACGCGAAGGAAAACGGCTCCGACCGGGTGATGGCAAAGAGCCACGCCTGGCAGTCGTACGAAAACTTCTTCGTGCTCAAACAGGCGATCGAGGCGTCGGGATGGCAGCGGAAAAAGGATACGCCGGGTGTGATCGAAGCGCTGGAAGGCCTGAAGATGGAAAATTCGCTGGCGCACCCGCAGGGCGCCAAACTGCTGCGGGCGCAAGACCATAGCGGCATGATCGATTGCTATATCAGCCAGGTTCAGAACGGGAAATTCGTCGTCAACAAGCGGATCCCGCGCGCTGAGATGGAATCGCTGCTGCCGCCGCGCTACGACTTCCGCAAATACAAGCTGTAAGGGGAACCGCAGGCGGAGGCGGCGCATCGCCGCTGCCGCGCTGCGGTGTCGTTCGGCACGGCCCGCGAAAATTCCGGAGATGTATCCGGGGAATTCGCGGGCCGCTCTCGCCCGGGGGTCTCGATTTCGGTTGCGGAGCCGGTCAGCCGGACGGAAGACCGTTGACGGCTGCCCGGTTCGATCATATTCAAAAAAACGAATATTCAGGATCGCCTCCATGACCATTCGCTTCCTCACCGGCCGTTTCGCCGTCGCCGACGGCGCGCCCGGCGCCGGGCAGATCGCCGACATCGAGGCGCAGGGCTTCGGTTCCGTCGTCAGCCTGCGCATGGCCGGCGAGCGCGGCGAGACGATGCCGCCGGACAGCGAAGGCGCCGCGGTCGAGGCCGCGGGCATGGCCTGGCTGCATTTTCCGCTGGCGCCGCCCCAGGTCGGCGATGTCGAGAAGACCGACGATCTGAGCCGCCGTATGCAGGAATTGCCGGCGCCGATCCTCATCCATTGCGCGTCCGGCGCCCGCGCCGCTGCGATGGCGCTTTGCGTATGCACGATCGGGGAGAACTGGGACGAGGAAACCGCGGCCCGGAAGGCGACCGATGCCGGTATCGCGGTGCAGCCGGAACTCGCGCCGAAAGTTGCCGCCTACGTTCAGGCAAAACGGGCGTGACCGTCCGTCGATTGGCCGCGATCCGGCGCTTTCCGGCGCTGTGGCCCCTTGCTTTCCGCGCCCCGCAAAACCACATCATGTAGTTGTAACAATGTGCCTCACATGCTAAATTTTGTGGTGTTTTGCGCAATCGGCCTGCCTGACCGCGCCCCCTGTCCAATCCGCCTTCGAGACCGGCGGTTTCCTGCGGTTTGCGGCGCCTGAAACCGCCGCAATTCCGAATCCGTCCGAGAGATTGACCCGCCTTGGCCGAGCCCACGACGCCCGAACGCGATATCGCGCCTATCTCCATCGAAGAGGAGATGAAGCGCTCCTACCTCGACTACGCCATGAGCGTGATCGTGGCCCGGGCGCTTCCGGACGTGCGCGACGGCCTGAAGCCGGTCCACCGGCGCATTCTGTATGCAATGCGCCAAGGCGGTTACACCAGCGACAAGCCCTACCGTAAATCGGCGCTTATCGTCGGCGACGTGATGGGCAAATACCATCCGCACGGCGACCAGGCGATTTACGACGCGCTGGTGCGCATGGCGCAGCCCTTCTCGATGCGCCTGCCGCTGATCGACGGCCAGGGCAATTTCGGCTCGATGGACAGCGACCCGCCGGCGGCCATGCGCTACACCGAGGCGCGGCTCGCCAAGGCGGCGGAAGCCCTGCTCGAAGACATCGACCGGAACACGGTCGATTTCCAGGACAACTACGACGAATCGCGCCAGGAGCCGGTCGTCCTGCCGGCGCGCTATCCGAACCTGCTGGTCAACGGCGCCGGCGGCATCGCCGTCGGCATGGCAACCAATATCCCACCGCACAATCTGGCCGAGGTGGTCGACGCATGCCTCTGGCTGATCGAGGAACCGGACGCCGCGCTCGAAGACATCATGGAACTGGTGCCCGGACCGGATTTTCCGACCGGTGCCCTGATCATGGGCCGCGCCGGCATCTACGAGGCCTACCGCACCGGCCGCGGCGCCGTCGTCATGCGGGCGCGCCACAAGGTCGAGGAAGGCCGCAACGGCCGCCATTCCCTCGTGTTCACCGAAATGCCCTATCAGGTGAACAAGGAACGGGTGCTGGAAAAAATCGGGGAACTCGCACGCTCCAAGCAGATCGAGGGCATCGCCGGGGCCAACGACGAATCGGACCGGGAAGGCGTGCGCCTCGTGGTCGAGGTCAAGCGCGACGCCGATCCCGAGGTCGTGCTCAACCAGCTGTTCCGCTTCACCCAGCTTCAGTCCAGCTTCGGCGTCAACATGCTGGCGCTCAACGGCGGCCGGCCGGAGCAGATGGGGCTGCTCGACGTGCTGAAGGCCTTCCTGGCCTTTCGCGAGGAGATCATCGTCCGGCGCACCGCCTTCCTGCTCGAGGAAGCGCGCGGCAAGGCCCATACCCTGGCCGGCCTCGCCGTCGCAGTCGCCAATATCGACGAGGTGGTGGCGCTGATCCGCCACGCGCCGGACGCCGCCGCCGCGCGGACAGGCCTGATGGAGCGCGCCTGGCCGGCGGAAGACGTAGCGCCCCTGATCGCGCTGATCGCGGAACCGGGCCGCCTTGTCGGCGAAGACGGCGCCTACCGGCTCTCCGAAGCCCAGGCCCGCGCGATCCTGGACCTCAGGCTGCATCGCCTGACCGGCCTGGAGCGAGAGAAGATCGGCGAGGACCTCCGGCAGATCGTCGACGAGATCCGCGGCCATCTCGAGGTTCTCGGCTCGCGCGTCCGCGTGCTCGAAATCCTGCGCGACGAACTGACGGAGATGAAGGAAACCTACGCCGACCCGCGCCGCACGGCGATCGAGGACGGCGATTTCGACCAGGATATCGAAGACCTGATCCAGCGCGAGGACATGGTCCTGACCTTCACCCACGGCGGCTATATCAAGCGCGTGCCGCTGGCGACCTACCGGGCGCAGAAGCGCGGCGGCAAGGGCCGCGCCGGAATGAAGACCAAGGAGGAGGATTTCGTCGACCAGGTCTATGTCGTGAACACCCACACGCCGGTGCTGTTCTTCTCCTCCACCGGCATGGTCTACAAGCTCAAGGTCTACCGGCTGCCGCTGGGCACGCCCCAGGCGCGCGGCAAGGCGATGGTGAACATGCTGCCGCTCCAGCCGGGCGAGAACATTTCCATCATCCTGCCCCTGCCGGACGAAGAGGAATGGCCGGACCTCGATGTCATGTTCGCGACCAGCAGCGGCACGGTCCGGCGCAATTCGCTGGCCGATTTCGTCAACGTCAGGGCTAACGGCAAGATCGCCATGAAGCTGGAGGACGGCGAATCGCTCGTCGGGGTCGAAACCTGCGATACCGGCCGCGACGTGCTTCTGGCGACCGCCGTAGGCAAGGCCATCCGCTTCCAGGTCGGCGAGGTGCGCCGGTTCAGCGGACGCGATTCCCGCGGCGTACGCGGCATCAGGCTTGCGCCCGGCGACCGGGTTATTTCCCTTTCCATTCTCAACCATGTCGATGCCGAAACCGAAACGCGGGAAGAATTTATCCGTATCGCCAACGCGCATAAACGGGTCGGCTCGCGAATCGAGCAGGGAGAAACGCCCAACCGGGAAGATGCGGAACTTGCGTCCAGGATCGTCGAAGCGCCGTGGTCCCATCTGCACGCCGCCGAGGAATTCGTGCTGACGGCTTCGGACGACGGCATGGGCAAACGGACCTCGGCCTACGAATACCGCATCACCGGGCGCGGCGGCATCGGCATCGTCAATATGGATCTCGATCGCGACGGCGGGGAAGCCCGGGTCGTCGGCGCCTTTCCGGTGCGGATGGACGACGAATTGATCCTCGTCACCAATGGCGGGCAGATCATCCGCGTGCCGGTGGATGGCATCGGCGTCGTCGGCCGCAAGACCCGCGGCGTCAACCTGTTCCGGCTCGACGACGACGAGCGGGTCGTCTCGGTGTCCCGCCTGCGCGAAGCGAACGGCGCGACGGAGGCCCACGCCGAAGCCGACATCGACTGAGGCGGCGCGGTCTTCCCGCCGCGCCGGAATGGCCGTTGCATTCCGGGCCGCACCCGCCTAGGCGTGTCGGCAGCCGGTTCGCGAAAGGGGAGCGCATTCATGGCCGAAAGCATCGGGGTCTATCCGGGCACGTTCGATCCGGTCACCAACGGGCATGTCGACATCATTCGGCGCGCATTGCGGATTTGCGACCGCCTGGTCGTCGCCGTGGCCGAGAATATCGGCAAGAACCCCCTGTTTACGCTCGAAGAGCGCCTGACCCTGGTGAACCACGAGCTCGACATCGTCAACGGCACGAACGGCGGCAAGGCGCAGGCCAAGGTGTTCGGCGGCCTCCTGATGCATTTCGCGGAAGAGAACGACGCGGTCATGATCATCCGCGGCCTGCGGGCGGTGTCCGATTTCGATTACGAATTCCAGATGGCGGGGATGAACGCCCGGCTCAACCCGGATGTCGAGATGGTCTATCTGATGGCGTCGGAACAGCAGCAGTTCATCGCGTCGCGCCTGGTCAAGGAAATAGCCTCGCTGGGCGGCGAGATCGCGAGTTTCGTGCCGCCGAACACCGCAACGGCATTGAGAGCGAAATTCGCCTAGCAGCGGATTCGGCCGGCCGGATTGCGGCCGGAAGCCTCCGTTCGGCACCGCGGCGGCAGCCTTACTTGGGTTCGTTCCTGCGCAGCGTTCAGCGCTTGCGTTCGCCCGGTGCGAACGGGAAAAACCGGACTACGACGAACAACGCGAGCGCGGTGACGACGATCGACGGGCCCGACGGCGTGTCCCACGACATCGAACCGAACAAACCGCCCAGG
This sequence comes from Rhodospirillaceae bacterium Spongia-Bin9, assembly GCA_900197615.1. GTDB lineage: Bacteria > Pseudomonadota > Alphaproteobacteria > Bin65 > Bin65 > Bin65. Next base: position 12,668 of record FZLR01000001.1, on the reverse strand, counting down.
ACAGACAGAATCCCGACCGCCGCCGCGCCGGCCGCCATGATTTCGGGGCTGGTGGCAAACCGCCGGGCCGTTGCCGCCGGAATCACCATCAGCGCGACGATCAACAGGACGCCGACGATCTTGATGGAGGCGGCGATAATCGCCGCAACCAGAATGCCGAACACCAGGCGGGTCCGTTCCGGGCGCAGTTTGGCAACCGCGGCCAGATCGGCGCTGACCGTCGCCGCGAGCAGCGCGCGCCAGTTCCACCACAAGACGCCAAGGGCAGCCGCACCGCCGACCCAGATCACCGCCAGATCGGTTCGCGTAACGGCGAGGATGTCCCCGAACAGCAATGCGTGGAGATCGACGCGCATATTCGGGAAAAATGAGAGAATTACGATTCCCAGGGCGATGCCGCCGTGGGCGAGCATTCCGAGCAGGGCGTCGGTCGGCAGGGTATCGCGTCGTTCGAGAAAGTACATCAGCCCGACTACGACGATGGCGGTGGTGAATATTCCGATCGTGAGATGCAGGTCGAGCAGGATGGCGAGGGCAACGCCGAGCAGCGCGGAGTGCGCGATCGTTTCGCCGAAATAGGACAGGCGGCGCCACACGACAAAGCACCCGGCCGTACTGGCGACCAGCGCAAGCCCGATCCCGGCGACAAGGGCGCGTACGAAGAAATCGTCCAGCATGTTTCAGGTCCGGGCGGCTGTGTCGGAAGGTCCGGCCCCGCGCGCGCTTCCTTCTGCAAGGCTGGCGGCTGCAAGGCTGGCGGCGAGATCGTCCTGTTCATGGGGGACAAGCACAAAAACGTCGTCGCCGAAATCCATCGCCCGTTTGATGTCGTGCGAAATGAGAAGAACACCGCAACCGAGTTCGCGCCGGATATCGTCGATCAGGTTGTGCAGCACATCCGAGCCGGCGACGTCGATCCCCTGACCCGGTTCGTCGAGCACCAGAAGATCGGGCCTCTGAAGCAACGCCCTGGCGAGCAGGAGCCGCTGGAACTCGCCTCCGGAGAGGGTTGCAACTGCCGGATTGCCCAGCCGGCCGAGACCGACCGCCTCAAGGGCGGCTTCGATGTCGCGGGCCGGGAAACTATCGGTCAGCGTTATCAGGCGCCGCAGGCTGAGCGGCATGGTCGGGCTTATGGAGAGCCGCTGCGGAACATAGCCGATTTCCATGGAGGGGGCGTGCCGTAGCGTTCCCTCGTCGATCCCGACCAGGCCGAGGACGGCTTTCGCGCAGGTCGACTTGCCGGCTCCGTTCGCGCCGATCAGGAAAACCAGTTCACCGCGTTCGACCTTCAGGTCGAAGTGCCGGAAAATCCATCGTTCGTTGCGCAGTACGCCGATGTCTTGGGCCTGGACGAGTGGATCGGAACCGCCCGGCTGAACATTCCCCATCGTTACGCCTCTCGATTTCGATTCCCTGCGCTGCAGAACCGGGCCGAAGAAACCGCAAACCGCCCGGCGGCTACTGTTGGAATTGAGGCGGCAGCCGATATCGCAAGCGATTCGCAAAGGGGCGCTTCAATTGCAGCGCCGTACACGGCGCCTATAATGCCAGCGCAACGCGGTCGGGAACACAATAGTGCAGTTTCGTGCAAATTCGGGAGGTTTTGCCGTGAGTCGTCAATTTCCTGCACCGGCTTTTCGCCTGTCAGCGCTTGCAGGTGCATTGCTGCTCGGATGTATCCAAGCGGGCAGCAGCTTCGCGGCATCGCCACCGAAGGTCGTCGCTTCCATCAAGCCGGTACACTCCCTGGTGAGCGCCGTCATGGCCGGAGTGGCCGAACCGCGCCTGATCGTCCGCGGCGTCGCGTCGCCGCACACATTTACCTTTCGTCCGTCGGATGCGGCCGCCCTGCGGGATGCGGACATTATCTTTTTCATCGGCGACAAGATGGAAACCGCACTGACCGGTCCTGTCGCAGCGCTCGGTCGCAAAGCGCGCGTCGTCCGACTGGCCGAAATCAGGGGTCTGATCCGTTTGCCGCTGCGCGAAGGGGGCGCGTTCGAGGAAGATGACGATCACGGCCACGAGAAACACGAGCACGGCAAGCACAGGCATGGCGACGATGAGGACGACGACCATGGGGACGAGCCGTTCGATACGCACATCTGGCTCGATCCGGTGAATGCTTTTGCAATGGCGAATGCCATTGCCGATACGCTGAGCAAGATCGATCCCGCCAACGCCAGGCGTTACACAGCCAACCTGACAGCGCTGGTGGAGCGGCTGGACGCCCTGACAGCCGAAATCGCGTCGAAACTGGCACCGGTGCGCGGCAAACCCTTCATCGTCTTCCACGACGCCTATCGCTATTTCGAGGATCGCTTCGGCCTGAAAGCCGTCGGTTCGGTCGCGGTGAGCCTGCAGCGGCAGCCGGGGGTCAGGCGCATCCGGCAGATCCGGCGCAAGGTCAGGGAACTCGATGTGGCTTGCGTCTTCGACGAGCCGCAGTTCGACCCGCGCGTCATCGGGACGATCACCGAAGGCGCCAAGGTGCGGACGGGCACCATCGATGCGCTGGGCGCTGGGATCGAGGACGGCCCAGAGCTCTATTTCACGCTCCTGCGCGATATGGCGGCGTCCTTCCGCAACTGTCTGGCGCCCGCCGGAAATTAGCCGCGTCCCCGCCGCGTCTCGTCGAATCGGAACGATATCCTATTGCACGTCGGGACAGGGACCGCGCTCGATCTGAATCGTCGAATGGTCGATGCCGAAATCGCCGACCAACACTTGCTTGATACGATGCGTCGCAAGCTGTTCGTCGGCTGCTTCGTCGATCGTTGCGTGCAACGTCAACAGGAATTTCTCGTCGGTCAGCGCCCAGATGTGGATGTGATGGACGTCAAGCAGGTCCTCGACTTTCGCAACAAGGGCCTGTCGGATTCGTTCGGGATCGAGATTGGCCGGTACGCCTTCCAGCAGGATGTGGATCGATTCGCGCAGCACCCGCCACGCCCCCCGAACCAGAATGGCGGCGACAACGATCGCGAGAATCGGGTCGGCATAGTGCCAATCGAAAACGAGGACGATTCCGGCAGCGGCAATCGCCGAAGCGGAGCCCAGAATATCGCCGAGCACATGAAGCGCCGCGCTCCTTACGTTGAGATTGTCCGATCCGTGAAGCAGCCGGTAGACAAAAAGGTTCACGACCAGACCGGTCACGGCGATCGCCAGCGCGGGGATGGGTAACAGGGGTTCCGGGTTGCCGAGACGCGAGACGGCCTCGAACAGGATCCAGCCGACGAGCGCGAGAAGCGCCAGTGCGTTGATGAATGCAGCCAGAATCTGATAGCGGTGATAGCCATAACTCAGGCGCTCGTGCTCGCGCCGGGACAGGCGCAGGGCCCACCACGACAGGGCTAGCGCCGAAGCGTCCAGCACCATGTGTCCGGCATCGGCGATCAGGGTCAGGGAATTGGAAAGATAGCCGCCGGCCGCTTCGACGAGTGCGAAGGCGGCGATGAGCAGAAACCCGCGCGACAGAAGGCGTTCGTTGTGCCCGTGGCCATGGTGTTTCATGGGCCTGTTTCGCTTCTTCCGAACTGTTTTCGTTCCGTCCCGGCCGGGCAAAACAGGAGGTGAGGCTCCTAAGTGTAGACCGGCAACGATGGTCGGCAATTCGGACCCGGTATCCTTTCGGCTGCGCCGACAGGCGCGGAAGGATACTGCACCGCACATCCGGGACCATCGGTCGTGTGCGGTTCGCCGCGATCGCGCTGGCGGGTTGACGTGTGGCGTCGGGTGGGTAGGGTGGTCGCGAACCAATCGGGAACATCGATATGAAGCACGCACCTTCGATCCTGCTCGTGGCTGTAGCTCTTGCCGCCTGTGCGCCGCAGTCGCGCGTACCGGAAATTTCGCACAAGGCTGCCGCAGAGGAGGCCAGAAAGCAGCGCGAGATCGTCATCCTGGAGCGAATGAAGGTACAGAACCGATTGCGCCGGGTCGATTTCGCGGTCCGCGCCGCCAACGCCGATCTCTGCAAGGAAAAGGCGCCGGGCGTCGGTTTTCTGACCATGAATCTGGACAGCGCGCCGCGCGAATACAGGGCTGCGTACGCCAGTCTCTACGGCGTCAGCAGCCAGATTACGCTGATCTCGGTCTTCGAGGGCAGCCCGGCCGACCGGGCGAAGCTGGCGGTCGGCGACCGGATCGTTTCCGTCAACGGCAAGATTATCGGGACCGGCAGCGCGGGGCGGTCCCAGGTCGCGGAACTGATTGCGGAAAACAAGGGCAAGCCGCTCAACATGACAGTGCGGCGCGGCGGCGCTTTGGCCCCCGTCGAAGTGTCGCCCCGCATGATCTGCAACTATCCGACTTTCCTGCGTAACGACGACAGCGTAAACGCCTTTGCCGACGGCAGCAGGATCATCGTGACTTCGGGCATGATGCGCTTTGCCGATACGGACGACGAGCTGGCCTTCGTTATCGGGCACGAATTGGCCCACAACACGATGGGCCATATCGAATCCAAGACCGGCAATTTGATCCTGGGCGGCATCGTCGGCGCGATCTTGACCGGGCTGAGCGGCGTCAACGTCATCGACCCGATGATGCAGGTCGGCGTGCTCGCCTTCAGCCAGGCGTTCGAGGCCGAAGCGGATTATGTCGGCGTCTATTATGCGGCCCGGGCGGGATACGACACGAAGAAGGCCGCCTATTTCTGGCGCCGGATGGCGGCGGCGCATCCCACGGCGATCGGCCTGCAGGGCACGACCCACCCGTCGAGCGCCAAACGGTTCCTTGCCGTGGAAGCTGCGAGCAGGGAAGTCGCCGGGAAGCGGGGCGGGGGAGAGCCGCTGGTTCCGTACATGGAATCCGACAGGAAACCGGCCGCGAAATCCAAACGACAAGATTCGACCCAATAGCCGTCCCCCCGCCGTGCCGGCGCGGTTGGACCGAACAACCGGGGCCGGCAGGAACCGCCCTATCCCGCCATGGTCAGGCCGCCGGACACGCTGATTGTCTGGCCGGTGATGAAGTCGGCGTCGCTGCTGGCCAGGAAGGCCACCAGTCCGGGATAGTCGGCAGGCTGGCCGAGCCGGCGCATCGGGATGGCGCGCTCCAGGGCGGCAACCAGCTTCTGCCCGGCTTCACCGTCGCCGGCGAAAGTCCGGAACAGGTCGGTGTCGGTCGGGCCCGGACAGACGCAGTTCACCTGCACGTTGCGCCGGGCCAGTTCCCGCGCCAGCGTCTTGGAAAAGGAGACAATGCCGCCCTTGCACGCGGCGTAGACCGATTCGCCGGAGGAACCGACCCGCGCGGCGTCGGAGGAAATGTTGATCACCTTGCCGGATCGGCGCTCGGCCATGCCGCGGACCGCGATATGATGCAGGTTGAGCGGTCCGAAGAGATTGATCTCGACGATCCTGCGCCACAGGGCGGTATCGGTGTCGAGAAACGGCATGGCGATATCGATGCCGGCGTTGTTGACCAGAATGTCGAGCGGGCCGGCTGCGCTTTCGAATGACGAGACGGCGTCGGCGACGGCGTCATAGTCCGCGATGTCGGCTTCGAAGGCTGTGGCCCGGCCGCCGCCCGCGGCGATCAGGTCAGCCGTCTCGCCGGCCCCCGGGCCATCGCGATCCAGCACGCCGACGGTCGTCCCTTCCTCTCCGAGCCGCTGGCAGATCGCGCGCCCGATTCCCGCTCCGCCGCCCGTCACCAGGGCAGTCTTTCCCGAAAGGCCACGCATCTGCAGTTTCCTCATTCCGGTTTTTCCGAGTGTGCGACTCTACTGTAAACCGGCGCCAGGGTTGCGGCGCAATAGCCGGTAGCCGGTCGAGTCATATCGCCGCGCGCCCTCGACTCTGCCGGCGACGGTCGATCGAAGCCGGATCGGCTCTGGATCGCCGAGCGATTTGCCGTTAGTGAGCCGGCCACCGACACCGGACCTCGGTTGGCGGCGGTGGGAGAGGAAAGAAATGGACCGATATCGGGTTGTGGTGATCGGCGGCGGCGTGGTCGGTGCTTCGGTCCTGTACCACCTGGCGAAGTTCGGCTGGACCGATGTTGCGCTGGTCGAGCGCTCGGTACTGACCGCCGGATCGTCCTGGCATGCCGCCGGCGGCATCCATGCGCTCAACGCCGATCCGAACATGGCCGCACTTCAGGCCTACACCATCGACCTGCTACGCGAGATCGGCCCGGAATCCGGCCAGGATATCGGGCTCCACATGACCGGCGGCATCACGGTCGCTTCGGAGCCGGCGCGCTGGGAATGGCTCCAGAGTGCCTACCGCATCTTCCAGACCATCGGCATCGAAGACTGCCATCTGATGACGCCGGCCGAGATCGGAGAACGCTGCCCGATCATGGATGTCGACGGCGTGATCGGCGGCCTGTGGGCCGACCGGGAAGGTTATGTCGACACCACCGGCACGGTCCACGCCTATGCCGGTGCGGCGCGCAAGCGGGGCGCCACGGTGATCGAGCACAATCGCGTGCTGGAGCTGAAACAGCGTCCGGACCGTTCCTGGGAAGTCGTCACCGAGAAAGGCACGATTCTCGCCGAGCATGTCGTCAATGCGGGCGGCCTGTGGGCCAAGCAGGTCGGCCGGATGGTCGGCCTGGAGTTGCCGCTCTCGCCGCTCGCGCACCACTATCTGGTGACGGAATCGATCCCGGAGATCGAGGCGCTCGAATTCGAAGTGCCGATGACGGTGGACCTCGAAGGCTTCACCTATCTGCGCCAGGACCAAAAGGGCGTGCTGGTCGGCATCTACGAACTCGACCACCAGCACTGGAATATCGACGGCGCGCCGTGGGACTACGGCTTCGACCTGATCCAGGAGGATACCGACCGGATCGCCAACGAACTCGAACTGGCGTTCACCCGCTATCCCGTGCTCCAGAGAGTCGGCGTCAAGAACTGGGTGAACGGCGCCTTCACCTTTTCGCCGGACGGCAATCCGCTGGTCGGGCCGGTCCGCGGGCTGCCGAACTACTGGCTGGCCTGCGGTGTGATGGCGGGCTTCCTCCAGGGCGGCGGCGTCGGCAAGACGCTCGCCGAATGGATGATCCACGGCGAGCCCGAGGCTGACGCCTGGTCGATGGACATCGCGCGCTACGGGCCGTTCGCCTCGAACCGCGAGTATATCCGCCAGACGACCGGGCAGTTCTATTCCCGGCGGTTCGTGATGACCTATCCGAACGAGCAGCTGCCCGCCGGCCGGCCGCTCAACAAGGCGCCGGCGCACGATGCCATGAAGGCGGCCGGCGCCCTGTGGGGCGTGAGCTGGGGCCTGGAGGTGCCGCTTGTGTTCGCGCCGCCGGGTTTCGTGGAAACGCCGACGCTCAAGCGGTCCAACGCGTTCGACCTTGTCGGCGAGGAGTGCCGGGCGGTGCGCGAAGGCGTCGGCCTGCTCGATATTACCGGCTTCTCGCGCTACGAGGTGACCGGCCGGGGCGCCGAAGCCTGGCTCGACCGGACCATGGCCGGCCGCCTGCCCGAGGCTGGCCGGGTGCGGCTCTCTCCGATGCTGGCGCCGGACGGCCGCTTGAAGGGCGATCTGACCGTCTTCAATTGGGGCGCCGGCGTCTGGTGGATCATGGGTTCCTACTATTTGCGCGAATGGCACATGCGCTGGTTCCACGACCGTCTCGACCCGGCGCGCGACGGCGATGTGCAGGTGCGCGACATCTCCGACGCCACCGTGGGCTTTTCCCTGTCCGGCCCGAAATCCCGCGACGTCCTGGCGGCGCTGACCCATGAAGACGTCAGCCACGAGGCCCTGCCGTTCATGAGCTGCCGCACCATGGATGTCGGGCTGGTCCGGGCCCGGGTCGGCCGGCTCTCGGTCGCCGGCGAACTGGGCTACGAGATCAATTGCCCGGCGGCGGCGCATGTCTCCCTGCGCGAGATGCTGCTCGAAGCCGGGGCGGCGGCCGGCATCCGCGAATACGGATACTACGCCCTCAATTCGCTTCGCCTGGAGAAGAGCTTCGGCATCTGGTCGGCCGAGTTTACCCAGGGATATACTCCTGGCATGACCGGCCTCGACCGCTGGATCGCCTTCGACAAGGGTGAATTCGTCGGCAAGGCCGCCGCGCACGCCGAGCGGGAGAGGAACACCGCGCCGCAGCGGCTGGTGACGCTCGAGGTCGAGTCGCCCGATGCCGATGCCTCCGGTTTCGAGCCGGTCTGGCGCGACGGGCGGCGCGTCGGCTTTATCGCTTCGGGCGGTTACGGCCATGTCGTCGGCAAGAGCCTGGCGCTCGCCCTGGTCGAGCCGGAGTTCGCCGAACCCGGTGCCGGGCTTCATACCCATATCGTCGGAGTAGAACGGTCGGCGTGCGTTATTCAGGCCTCGCCCTACGATCCCGACGGCAAAAAGATGCGGATTTAATAATCCCCCGGTTTGTCAGGACCGGTGTCTTGTGGTTGAACCGGAACGGGGGACACTGTCATCAAAGGGAGAGAAGGAATCGTTTCCGACCGGAATTCCGACGTCGTGATCGACGGGTTGCAGTACTGCCGATGGTCCGAAAGGATTTTTCGCCAGTTGCGCGCTGGCGGAGTCGACGCGGTACACACGACTATCGTCTATCACGAAGACTATCGCGGCACGCTGGACCGGCTGGACGAATGGACTGCGCTGTTCGAGCGCTTTTGCGACCATGTCGTGCCGGGCCGGACGGCCGACGATATTCTGCGCGCTCAATCGGCCGGAAAGACGGCGATTTATTTCGGCCTGCAAAACTGCATGCCGGTCGAGGACGATCTGGCGCGCATCGAGGATCTTTACGACCGCGGCGTCCGTTTCATGCAACTGTCCTACAACGCGAAATGCTCGCTGGCGACCGGCTGGGTCGAGGAGGCGATGGACGAGGGCGTCACGCCGAAGGGGCGGGCAGCGATCGCCGAGATGAACCGGGTCGGCATGGTCGTCGACATGTCCCATTCGGCCGAGCGCTCGACGCTCGAAGCGATCGAGCGGTCGGACCGGCCCATCGTCGTATCCCACGCCAATCCCCGGTCGTGGCGCGATACCGGGCGCAACAAATCGGCCGACGTCCTGAAGGCGCTCGGCGAATCGGGCGGCATGCTCGGATTCAGCCTCTATCCCCATCACATGAAGGACGGGCCGGCGACGACCCTCCGGAGTTTTTGCGACATGGCCGCGCGCACGGCCGACCTGATGGGCGCGGACCGTATCGGCATCGGGTCCGACCTGTGTCAGGATCAGCCGGATTCGATCGTCCGGTGGATGCGCAGCGGAGTCCGGGAAGACGGGAATACGCCGCCGCCGGAAAGCGTGAAGGACGTGCGGTTTCCCGAAATGCCGGACTGGTTCCGCTCCAATGAGGATTTCCCCGGCATCGCCCGGGCGCTGCGCGAGACGGGCTTTTCCGCGGCGGAAACCGCAGGGATCATGGGAAACAACTGGTTGCGGTTTATGAAAGGCGCCTTCGGGCCGCGGCAGGCCTGACTTGGACGGTCTCGGAGAATTCGGTCCGGTCGAAGACGTCCGTACGGGAGTCAGCCTTCGCATGCGACCGCCGGAACGGGTCATGCGCCTGGACAGGCTTGGCGCATTCCACCAGACGCGGCTGAGTTTCCTGAGGGCGACGATGCGGCACGTTGCAGCCGCGGGCTTTCGCTTCGGCTACGACCGCTGGGAGATCGGCGAGGACGGTGTCGGTACGGCGGTCTATGCGGCCAGAGGGCCGGACCGGACCTATTCGCTGGTCTGTTTCGCCCACGATCTCGATCCGTCGATGCGCACCGACCGGGTGATCGCCGAGGCCTGGGACGCCACCTACGTCCTGTACGACGGCATCCCGGACGACGGCGAGATCGAGCGCCTGCGCGCCAATACGCCGAAGCAGGAGGCCGGGCGCTACCGGCACACCGACCTGATCCTGTCGCGCACCAACAAGAGTGCACGGCTGTTCGATCATGTTGTGGGATGCCTGGCGGCGGGGCGGCAGCCGGACGCGGCGCGGCTCGACGATGTCGGTTACGTCATGCGGACGACCGCAGTTTACGGCAACGGCAAGTTCGGTATCGCGGACCGGCAGCGCTATGCCGGCCGGGCCGGCTTCGGCGGGCCGTTCCGTATGGAAATGCTGACGGTCTGGATGATCCGCCAGTTCGTCGCCGATCTTGTCGATTGCATGGCCCGGGCCGGCGGCGGCGACACCGCAGTACCGCTCGACCCGGCACTTCGGCGCCGGCTCGGCATCGGCAATTCGACCGGTCTCGGCCTCGGGCCGTTCATCGTCAATCATCCGGCCCTGTTCGCCCGTTGGATCGAATGCCGGGAGTTGGCGCTTGCCCGGGTTTGCGCCCTGCCGGAGGCGCCCGAAGAAAGCCGGGCGGTCTTCCGGGAATGGATCGACCGGGCGAGAGCGGAAGTCGCCGGCTGGGCCGTTCCCGACCCGTTGCAGGCGGAAAAAATAGCAGGGCTGGCCGCCGACCTGGATCGGCTCGAGGCGTTTGCCGCCGGTCTCGGTCCGGATACCGCCGCACCCTGGGCCAAAATAAACGACTGGGCGGCAGAGAATCTGTCGCTCGAAGGACAGGAGCTGGCCGTTTCGTTGCTGATCGAACCCCATGGCGATCTGGTCGACGATCTGGCGGACCGGATGGCGATCGACGACGCGGAGATGGCGCCGGCCGGTGTGCCGGGCACTGTCGGTGAGATCCTCCGACGGATCGAGGATCGGTTCGGGTGGGCGCTGGAGCCCGACTATCGAACCCGCGATGCCCAGGCCCGGTTCTGGTACGTTTCGGCCAACAAGCTGGAGCCCCGGCTGGGCGAACGGTGGGAGGAGCCGGGTGCGGACCTGGAGTTGCCGCTGGCGACCGGCAGGGATATCGCCGCCTGCCACGCGGATCTGCAGCGTGCACCATTGGAGCAATCTCTCGCCGATTTTCTGCTTCGCCACCCGGAACACCGCCATGCAGTCCGGCGCCTCTACGATCCGGACCTCGGGCGCTATGGCCAGATTCGCGATAACCTGATCGGCGCGGACCTGCTGCCGCTCAATCTGCTGCGCTGCAAGCTCGCCTTTTTCGGCGCCACGCATTTCGACCCGAAATCGGACCGGTGGCTGCGCATCAACATGTTCTGCCATGCACCTTATCCGGACGAACTGGACGCCCAGCCGCCGGACGACTGGATCTTTCCGCAGCCCGCCCCGTAAGCCGGTGCTCTGTTCCCTCAACGAAATTCAGGCATTGGCGACAAAGGCGGCGCGCGGCGCCGGGTTGCCCTGGGGTCTGGCGGACGAAGCCGGCCGGGCGGCGCGCTGGCTGGAGGCGCGGGGCCTGGCCGGCTTGTCTGCTTTACACGGCACGCTCGAAGGTCTTTCCAAACAGGATTGGCGGTGCTGCTTTCCCGTCCCCTCCGGTTCGATCTGGCGCTCGGAAGCGGGAGAGATCGACGGTCTGCTGGCCGGAGTGACGGTAGCGGATCGGGCCGGCCAACCGCTTGCCTTCGCCGGCGACGGTGCGCTCGTGCTTGCCGCGGTCCGATGGCCGCTGTTGACCATGCCGTTTCTGGCCGGCGTCGCACAGGTTTACGGCGTGAGGCTGATCGTGTCGCTCGGGATTGAAACGCCTGCTGTCGGGATTGGACCGGACTCCATCGCCGAATCCTGCCGCGCGATTGAGGATTTGACACTGGCCGGGTCCGTGCGGATCGAGCGGGCGCAAATCGGAGAATTGCCGCAATCGCTGTCGCAACTGGACGGCAGTATCCCGATCGAAAACGAGGTGTTTGCCCGGCTCAATCGCTGGGCGTGCCGGACCTATGTGCCGGAAAGCGCCGAATCGCGGGCGCGCGGCGCCGGCGGCGGCGATTTGGTCGAAACCGACTGATTTCTCGACAGGAGACAGGGATGGCAGCTGCCAAGACCGTTGCAATGACGCTGAGCGAGATCGAAGACCTCGCCTTTCGCGCGCTCGGGAATGCCGGCGCGAACGAGACCAATGCCCGCTCGGTCGCCCGGTCCTCGGCCGCGGCCCACGCCGACGGCGTCGCTTCGCATGGATTGCCCTATGTGCCGATTTATTGCGAGCATGTCCGGTGCGGCAAGGTAGACGGAGATGCGGTGCCGGTCGTCTCGCAGCCCAAACCCGCTGCGCTGGTCGCCGATGCCGGGAACGGATTCGCCCATCCGGCGATCGATGCCGGTTTCGACCGGCTGGTTCCCCTGGCGAAGGAGCAGGGCATTGCCTGCCTCGCCATCCGCAATTCCTACAATTGCGGCGTTCTGGGCTGGCACCCGTTCAGGCTCGCACAACAGGGCCTGCTCGCGATCGGGTTCACCAACGCACCGGCCTCCATCGCGCCAGCCGGCGGTGCCCGAAAGGTCGTCGGGACGAACCCGTTCGCCGTGGCGGCGCCGGATGGGCAGGGCGAGGCGTATGTCCTGATCGATCAGAGCGCCAGCATCGTCGCGCGTAGCGAGATTATGCAGTTTGCCCGCCGCGGCGAAGCGATCCCGGAAGGGTGGGCGCTGGATGGCGACGGCAAACCGACGACCGATCCCGAGGTTGCGCTCAAGGGCACGATGCTGCCGAGCGGCGGCTACAAGGGATTCGGAGTCGGGCTGATGGTCGAGCTATTCGCGGCGGCGGCGGCCGGCGCCACTCTCGGCATTAATGCGAGCCCGTTTTCAGGGCCTGTCGGCGGGGCGCCCGCGCCCCGGGCGGGTTT
>FZLR01000189.1 GCA_900197615.1 Rhodospirillaceae bacterium Spongia-Bin9 | reverse complement strand
GTGCCTAATTCATGAAATATCCGGGCTAGCCGACGATATGCGAGTTTCCATTGAAATCTTTGTCTCCTGACCGATCAGCGTCAGGCAGCCCGCTTGTTTACACCTAAATTATGAAAGGGATTAACTCACTGATATAGCTACAATAATTGCAACAAAGACGAGAAAAATTATCAAGACGGAGATAGTCTTTTCATTCGCCCGTGTTTGTTCTTGTTCTATTTCTTCATTTATCTCCTTTTCCATATTTTTCATATCTTGATCCGACAAGATTGAATAAACGACATCTTCTCTTGTCATGGCGCTTCTAATGCTTTGTCTATCATAAGAAGTCACGGAATGTTTTTGTCTATATTCTTCAAATTTGATCTCTGCTTTTTCCTCGATCTCAGATTCTTCGTAGCTCTCAAGTTCGCTCCCCAGGCGTTTCCTCGCCTTCTTTTTCTGCTCCATCTCCCATTTGTTCTGCTGTTCTATCCAATATCTTATATCCAGAGTGCTATCGTCCATGCTTTGAATATATCTCTGAACCTCATCATCCGTTAAAGAGGCATCGATCTCTGCCGCCCTCTTTGCGCTGATGATTGAATTTCTGATAAAATCAGGATCCCCCTCAACAATGTTGTAAAGCGATTCGGAAACTATAATTTCAATGACCGCCCCAACACCTTTCTCTTCGTCGGCCTCTCGTGTCAGTTTGTCTATCTTCGCCTCCACAGTACCTTGCCCGCAATATTCTAGATACAACGCTAAAGTTTCGGCGACATCTCTGGGAATAAAGCCTATTTGCTCGTCGGTGTGCACCTCAATCGCGTTTTTGTCGTGTACATTCGAGGGATCGCGGACCAGCCGTACCGACTGGCCTTCATGGCAGCGGGATACCGCTCCCTGCTTATAGCTTGTCCCGGCGACGGCAGTCCGAATTGAGAAGCCATCTTCCTTTAGATCAATCACAATCGCTCCACGCCTCAGTATTGCAGGCCGTTAGATTTCTTCGGTCGCGCGGCTACTGCTCGCCTTTAGCGCGCTGAAAATATCCTGGCATTACGATAGCCTTGTGTAATTTTCGGCCCAGTGCTGCGAAATTTTGGCGACCCCTATCGTCGTGAAAAAAGACCCCGGCATCCTGATCGTTAGCGTCGATCCGGCAACCCGCTCGACGGTTCCCGGTATATAGGCGGACGACCTGCCATTTTTCGAAATGTAGTGCGCCGGCACAAATCCGTTAATTTTCTCTCCATCGAGCTGAATGGCGACGAAATATTCGGTCGGAAAGGCGCCGGGCGCAATTCTGCAAGGAATCTCGATCACGGTACCGGATTCATAAAGCTTCATTGCGCTCTCCAAGGACGTCCTCAACCGGCCGGACGTTATTGTCGCTCGCCGCCGCTTCAGCCCCTTAAACCGTATACACGGTGCTCCCGGTCGTGCGGCGGCCTTCCAGGTCGGCGTGGGCCTGGGCGGCGTCTTTCAGCGGGTAGGTCTGGTTGACCTCGATCTTCACCGCGCCGCTCAGCACGACATCGAACAGGTTGCCGGCCATTTCTTCGAGCCGGGGCCGGTGCGAGGCGTGGGTGAACAGGGTCGGCCGGGTGACGTAGACCGAGCCCTTGGGGCCGAGGATCGCCGGGTTGATCGGCTCGACCGGGCCGGAGGCGTTGCCGAAGGTTGCCAGGGTGCCGAAGGGCGCGAGGCAGTCCAGCGAGCCCATGAAGGTATCCTGGCCGACCGAATCGTAGACATACGGCACGCCCTTGCCGTCGGTGATCTCCTTCACCCGCCCGACGAAATCCTCGGTACGGTAGTCGATCGTGTGGGCCGCGCCGTGGGCCTTCGCCAGTTCGGCCTTCTCCGGGCTGCCGACCGTGCCGATGACCTCGACGCCGAGATGGTTGAGCCACTGGCAGGCGATCAGGCCGACGCCGCCGGCCGCGGCGTGGAACAGCACGGTCTGGCCCGCCTTCACCGGGCAGGTGTGCATGATGAGATATTCCACCGTCATGCCCTGGAGCATCATGGCCGCCGCCGTCCGGTCGTCGATGCCGTCGGGCATCTTCACCAGATGCGAGACCGGGATGACGCGGCGCTCGGCATAGGCGCCGGGCGGACTGGTGCCGTAGCAGACCCGGTCGCCCTCGGCGAAGCCCGTAACCCCCGGCCCGACCGCCTCGACGACGCCGGCGCCCTCGAAGCCGGGCGTGAAGGGCGATTGGGGCGCCGGATAGAGGCCGGTGCGGAAATAGACGTCGATATAGTTGAGCCCGACGGCGGTGTGCCGGAGGCGCACCTCGCCCTCTCCGGGATCGCCGACCTCGACGGCCTCCCATTGCAGGACTTCCGGGCCGCCGGTTTCGTGCACGACAATGGCATGGGTCATGTATGCTGTCCCCTGGATTCGGTGTTTATTGCGCCGCCGCGGCGATATTCGGCCGCGGCGGCCGGGATTGCGTCGCCGGCTAGCGCAGGTGGGCGTTGAAGAAGGCCGCCGAGCGGTCGTTGGCGCTCTGCGCGGCCCCGGCGTCGTAATGCTCGCCGCCGGCCCGGGCGAAGGCGTGGTCCATGCCGGCATAGTCGTGGATCGTCACCCTGGCGTGGCCGTCCAGCGCGGCGTGAACCTGCGCTTGCGCCTCTTTCGGGCAGAAGCCGTCCTCTTCCGCGATATGGAACATGGTCGGCGCGGAAATGTTGCCGGCCTCGTCCAGGTTGTTTTCGATGCCGACGCCGTAGTAGCCGATATTGGCGTCCGCGTCCGTGCGGGTCGCGCACAGATAGGCGAGCTTGCCGCCGAGGCAGAAACCGACTGTGCCGACCTTGCCGCTGCACGCGGCGTCGCCGCGGATTGCGTCGATGGTGGCCTGGATGTCCTCGATGCCCTTGGCTTCGTCGAAGCCCTGATAGAGCTCGAACGCCCGGCCCCATTCGGCCTCGGTCCGGTCCGTGAGCTGGATGCCCGGCTCTTGGCGCCAGAAGATATCCGGGCAGACCGCGATGAAGCCTTGGCCGGCCCACCGGTCGGAGATATCGCGCATCACCTCGTTGACGCCGAAAATCTCCTGGATGACGACGATGGCCGGAGCCCCCGCTCCCTGGGACCCGCCGGCCGGGTCGGCGCGATAGGCCATGAACTGCCCGTCCGGGCTGTCGATCGTGATGTCCGGCATGCTTTCCTCCCTGGTATGCCGGGCCGCGGCCCCCCGCAGGGCTCCCAACGGGACGGGCCGCGACCGGTTTGTCGAAACCGCAAGAAACGTGCGGGGGATGTCCTAGGAAACCGGCGCGGCTATTGCAAGCCGGGGCTGCGCTCGATCTCGTCGGCCGGCGCGTCGAACAGCGTCCGGGGCCTGTCGGCCGACCAGCCTTCGAGCTGGAGCAGCCAGTGTTTGGTGTCGGCGCCGCCATCGCCGGAATAGCCGCCCAGGCCGTCCGACGCGACGACCCGGTGGCAGGGAATGATAATCGGGATCGGATTGCGGCCGCATGCCGTGCCCACCGGCCGCGGCGCGTTGCGCAGCCAGCGGGCGATCTCGCCGTAGGTCCGGGTCTCGCCGTAGGGGATCGCCTGCATCTGCTGCCAGACCGCACGCTGGAAGGCCGTACCGGCGGGCGCCAGCGGCAGGTCGAAATAGCGCAGTCCGCAAAAGAAGTAGGCGTTCAGCTGATGCACCGCCCGGTTGAGCAGCGGCGTATCGTCGTTGGGCGGCTCGGCGTCGCCAAGCAGGCCCGTCTGCACGGCCGGCCCCCAGTCGAGATGGGTGATGCGGTCGTGGGCTTCGCGGAGGTGCAGGGGCCCCAGCGGGCTGAGATAGATCGTTTCCGCCATCGGCAGTCTTTACCCTTGCGCCCAGCCTTACGACAGCCTTACGACAGCCCTACGCCGGGACCCGCCGGGACAGCCGCTCGATCAGGGCCGCGGGCTCGACGATCGGCAGGCTGCACGTCATGCCCTGGCATATATACGCTGCCGGCTTGCCGTCCGCGAGGCCCTTGCCCTGCGCCGGATGGCCGTCCGGCAGACTATCCTGCGGATCGATCCGGCGGAAGACCCGTGTCGGCGCCGGCGCCTGCCAGGCGGCGCGGACGAGCGCCGCCGTCTCCGGCGCGTCGGCCGGGCCGACGATCACCGTCTGCAGGGCCGTATCGAGCAGCCGGGCGCCGCTGACCAGCAGCGGGGCGGCCAGCGCATTGCGGTTCAGTTCGCCGGAGAAGGCCTTCACCAGATCGTCGGCCCGGTCGAGAAATGCGGTTTCGCCGGCGAGCAGGCCGAGGCGGACGAGATTGTGCACCATCAGGCCGTTCGAAGACGGCGTTGCGTTGTCCTGCACAGACTTCGCGCGCACCAGAAGGCCGGGCACATCGTCGGCCGCCAGATAGTAGCCGCCGTTCGCCGGATCGAGGAAGTGACGGTCGATTGTCTCGGTCCAGCGCCCGGCCCGGTCGAGATACCGGGCCTCGCCGGTCGCCTCGAACAGGGTCAGCGCGGCGCGGATCAGGCTGGCATAGTCCTCGGCCGTCGCCGGATGGGCGCCCTTGCCGTCGCGCCAGCTGTGGACCAGACGGTCGCCCTCCTGCATCTCGTCGAGCACGAAACCGAAGGCGTCCGCCGCCAGCCCGATCCAGGCCGGCCGGTCCATGGTCGCGCCGGCCAGCGCCAGGGCGTGGATCGCGTAACCGTTCCAGTCGGCCAGCACCTTGTCGTCGAGACCGGGGCGGGGGCGCTTGGCGCGCGCCTGCAGCAGGACGGCCCGGCACCGCTCCAGCATGGCCTCGTGCTCCGCATCGCCCAGCATCGGCCGCTGGGAGCGGTTGAGGATGACCTTGCCCTCCCAGTTGCCGTCCGCCGCCACGTCGTAGGCCTCGCAGAAGGCTTCCGCGTTGCCGCCCAGCAGCTCTTCGATCTCGCCGAGGGACCAGACGTAGAATTTGCCCTCCTCGCCCTCGCTGTCGGCGTCGAGGGCGCTGGCGAAGGCCCGGCCGTCGATGAGCATTTCCCGGGTCAGCCAGTCCACGGTCTCCTCGGCGCGCGCCAGATAAAGCGCGGACCCGGTGTCGGCCCAGGCATGGGCCAGCAGTTCGAGAATCTGCGCATTGTCGTAGAGCATCTTCTCGAAATGCGGCGCGAGCCAGAACATGTCGGTGGAATAGCGCGCATAGCCACCGCCGAGATGATCGTAGATCCCGCCCTGGGACATGCGGTCGAGCAACAGCAGGACGGCGTTGCGGTATTGCGGGTTGCCGGTTTCGGCCGAGGCGCGCCAGATCAGGTCGAACAGGGCGCATTGCGGAAATTTCGGCGCGCCGGAGAGGCCGCCATGGGCGTTGTCTATCCGGCTGAGCAAAAAATCCGCGATCTGCAGGAAGGTGTCGCGGCCGACCGGCCCGCCGGGCCGGTTGACGCCGAGGCCGGCCAGCGCGTTTTTCAGGGTGTCGGCGTTGGCGCGGACCTTGTCGCCCTCCTGTCGGTAGATGTCGGAGATCCGGCCGAGGACATTGGGAAAGCCGGGCCGGCCCCATCGGTCTTCCGGCGGAAAATAGGTCCCGCCCCAGAAGGGCTCGCGGTCCGGCGTCAGGAACATGGTGAGCGGCCAGCCGCCCTGCTCGCCGAGCAGCGCCAGGGCGAACTGGTATATCTGGTCGATATCGGGCCGCTCCTCCCGGTCGACCTTGATGTTGACGAAGTCGCGGTTCATTGCCGCAGCGATGCCGTCGTCCTCGAAGCTCTCATGCGCCATGACATGACACCAGTGGCAGGCCGAATAGCCGATCGAGAGCAGGACCGGCTTGTCCGCCGCCTTCGCCGCCGCGAAGACCGCTTCGGACCAGGGCTGCCAGTGGACCGGATTGTCCCGGTGTTGCAGCAGGTAGGGGCTGGTCTCGTTGCCGAGGGCGTTGGCGGCGATGGAGTCCGGATCGGGAATGGGCGCGGTCATGGCGTGGGTCGGCAGCGAAACGGGGCGCAGATTGCGTCGGACCTATATGGTGTCGCGGGGCAGGCCGGGGCAATGTCGGGGCGGGACTGGCGCAAGAGGCCTTGTCGCCGTCGCGCCGCCACTGCTGCCCGTCATTTCGACCGGAGCCGCCCGTTGCGCCGCTC
>FZLR01000144.1 GCA_900197615.1 Rhodospirillaceae bacterium Spongia-Bin9 | reverse complement strand
TGTAGAAGAGACGGGGGTCAGGCAGTGCAGGAGCCCGCGACCCGGAATCATCGCCGAATTATCCCTTCGAGAGGACCGGTCTGACGGCGAGGGGACACAGCTTCCCTGCAGAAGCGCCGGCGGCTAACCGGTCGGGCAATCGAAATTGAGCATCCGCGGCACGACCGAGTCGAAATAGATCGGGTTGTCGAAATCGTCCCGCATGACCGTCTTGCAGCCGGCGGGGGCTGCGCCGTCGAAGGTCACGGGGTTATGCTTCGCGAGCTCGACGGCGACATAGTAGGTCTTGTCGAGGAACAGGAAGGCCGGGCTGTCGGCGCGCGGATCGACCGATTGCGGCAGCGGCAGCGTGAAGCTGTAGGTGAGCCGACCGTCCTTTACCGCGGCGGCAAAGCCGGTGACCTTTTCGAGCTTCAGTTCCTCGCGACCGATCCGCACAACGGTGAAATAGTTGAAATCCTTCAGAGCGTCGAAAGCGCCTCGGCGCAGCAGTTGCACCTCGCCCGCATCCAGTTTGCCGTCCCTGTTCTTGTCGAAGGCGTGGACCACCACGCCGCCGAACACCGCATCGAATGTCCAGTGCTGGGCGATCGCGACGACCTTGCCGCCTTCCATCTGGAAAACGACGCGGGCATCGATGAAGATATGCGGGTGGGCGGCCGCGGGCCGGGCCATACCGATGGCGCCGGCAAGCAGGATAGCGACCAGGAACAAGACTCGCATTCGAGACTCCGTGTTGCAGGCGAAGCGGCCCAAACGCCGCTCAGGATGTCCGGCAACGGGCACAGCGCCGGAAACGACATCGCGGCCCGGCCTGTCGCAGTCAATTCCGCGCCACGGCCGGATCGGTTACATGGTGTAGAATACGCCATTCCAGGGCGGAATGCACTATGACCGAATTGCTCCCGAACCGGATGCCGGCTGCATGAACGCCGAAGACGGCGCAAGGCAACTCCTTATCGTCGGCCATGTGCCGTCGGACAACACCCGGCGGCTGCGCGACGCCGCGGCGGCGGCCGCGCGCGACGCCCTGGAAGGCGATGGCGTGCGCATCGTCGCGCAAAGCCCGTTCGAGACCCGGCCGGAGCATGTGCTGGCCGCCGGAGCGGTCATTCTGGGGACGACCGAAAATCTCGGCTATATGAGCGGCGCGCTGAAGGACTTCTTCGACCGCTGCTACTATCCCTGCCTCGAGCACACCCAGGGCCTGCCCTATTGCCTCTATATCCGCGCCGGCCACGACGGCACCGGCACCCGGCGCGGCGTCGAGACGATCGTCACCGGCCTGCGCTGGCGCGCGGTGCAGGAGCCGCTGATCTGCCGCGGCGAATGGGACGAAGCCTTCGTCGGGCAGGTGGCCGAGATCGGCGCCGCGATGGCCGCCGGGTTGGAGGCGGGGATTTTCTAACGGTTGGCTTTCTCGCGCCTCAGTCCAGCGCCTTGGCCGGCACGCTGCGCAGATATTCCGCGATCGCCCTGCGGTCGGCATCGGTCAGCTTGGAGGTGCCGTTGGCGACGACTTCCTCCATTTCGCCGCCCATCACGTCGCCGGAAGGCGTTACGCCGGTTTGCAGGGCGAACACGATCTCCTCGGGGCTCCAGGAACCGATGCCCTTTTTCTTGTGCGGCGTGATGTTGGGGGCGCCGCCGATCTTGGTCTTGCCGTCGCCATAGTCCGGCGCGCCCGCCAGGCGAACGCTGTTGCGCAAGCCGCCCAGCACGTTGCGCCGGGTGTGGCATTCGCCGCAATGGGCCGGCCCGGTCACGATATAGGCGCCGCGGTTCCAGCTGCGCGATTTACCGGGGTCCGGGCGGTAGCGGCCCGGCTCCAGGAACAGCAGTTTCCACAGGCCGAGGGCCGGCCGCACCGAATAGGGAAAGGCCAGCCGGTGCCCGGCGGTCCGGCCGGTTACCGGCGGGATCGATTTCAGATAGGCCCACAGATCGCGCAGGTCCTGCCGCGTCATCCCGGTGTAGGAGACATAGGGAAAGGCCGGATAATAATGCCGCTCGTCGGGCGACAGGCCGAGGGTCATGGCCCGGATGAAATCCGCCTCGGTCCAGCCGCCGATACCCGTGGCGGCGTCCGGCGTGATGTTGGGCGAAACGAACACGCCGAACGGCGAGGCGATCTCGCGCCCGCCGGCGAGCGGCGTGCCGCCCTTGCGGGTGTGACAGCCCGCGCACCCGGCCATGGCGAACAGATAGGCGCCGCGAGCGGCGTCGGATGTCGCCGGATCCGGCCCGGCCTTGGGCATCTGCCAGATCAGCGACGGAAAGAAGGCGGGAATGCTGGCGGCGAATACCGCCACCGCGGCGAGGAACAGCAATAGCCTGATCGGGCGCATGAGGGCGGCGGGCTCGTCTGTCGCGGATCGGGCGCCGACAGCCTGTCGAAGGGATCGTTGCCGGCGGGCCGGGGCACCTCACCGACAACAGTGCCACGCTGCGGCATGGACACAAATCAATCTTTCGTTCAGAGACAAAAAATCAAAATCAAGCGACGGTGCGCAGCGATGCCGGCCCCGCTAAATCGATACAGCTCGCAGGCAGCGGCAAAACGCTATCTCTGCACCTCCACCGCCGTGGCGTCGGGCGCTTGCGGGGGTTCGTCCGGCGGGGCTTCGAGCTGCGGTGTCTCAAGTTCTTCTTCCGGCGCATCGGCCTCCGGGCGGCTGCTCAGGAGCGGCGCCAGCAATCCGGACGCCGCGTCGAACCCGGCCATCGCGGTCAGCAGGAGGAAGGCCGAGGTGCCGAACCCGCCGACCGTCAGGAACAGGGCCGCGCCACCGGCCAGCCACAGGATCGCGAGCAGGCGGTAGCCCAGCGTCCTGCCGCCGGCGCGCGCGGTTTTCAGGGTCTCGAAGGCCAGCGCCGTCAGGCCGACCAGGAGGAACAGGGCGCCGAAATCCACCGGCCAGGTTCCACCCGACGGCAGCGGGATCGTCCACGCCGGATCGACCAGAAACGCCGCCATGCGGAAATCGGCCGGGCCGAGCACCGGGCCCAGCAGGGCGAACCCCGCATAGGTGGCCATGACGAGGCCGATTGAGGAAATGAGCCTGAACATCGCGGTTCCCGGGCTTGGGCGGCGTTGGCGCGACAGGCGGCGGGATAGCGGGCCGCCGCCGGCCGAATATCGTCAGTACAGCTTCCGCGTGCCTTCGTTGTATGTGCGGTCGGCCTCTTCGGGATCGCCGGACAATTCGGCCATTTCGTGGACCATACGGCCGCCACCCGGCAGGATCGCCCGGTCCGGCTTGCTCGCCTCGTCCCACAGGCGCGCCCGCCGCAAGGCGCGGTTGCAGTGGATATAGGCTTCGCGCACACCGACGCGGATCGCCATCAGGGCCGGCTTGCCGCCCATCGCCATTCGATCCAGCAACTCGGCATTGTCGGTCAGGCCGGCCCGGCCGTTGATTCGCAGGGTCTCGTCGAAGCCCGGAATCATGAAGATGATGGCGACTTCGGGGTTCTCCAGAATGTTGGAGAGCGTATCGAGCCGGTTGTTGCCCGGACGGTCGGGGATCAGGATCGTCCGGTCGTCGACGACATGGACGAAGCCCGGCCCGTCGCCGCGCGGCGAGACATCGCCGGGCCCGCCATTCGCCGCCGCCGTGCCGATCACCAGGAAGGGCGCGTGGGCGATGAAGGTCCGGCAATGGGCGTCGAGCCGGTCGATCGCCTTGCGGCGCGACCGTTCGGACGGCGCGCGATAATGCGCGCGCAGCGCTTCGAGGCTGTCGATGGCCGCCATAGTCAGCGGGCCGGCCGGCCGGCGCCCGCTTGGGGAGCGCCGCAGGTCTTGAGATTGTCGGTCATGCCGGCATTGTCGCCTCTGGCCGTCCGCCGATGCAAGGGCTATGCCGGCGGCACTCTGCGGTTGGCACCGTCGCAAAATCGGGTATCTCTACCGCCCTGCCTCCGGTTCGGCCGCAGGCCGCACGCACGCACGACCGGAAGAACTTCGGAAAAGACATCATGACCCAGTCCGACACCGCCGGCCCGATCTGGCAATGGTCCGCCCCTGCCATCGCCGCTGCCATTCGCGACGGCGGGATTTCCGCCGCCGAGGCGGTCGATGCGCACAGCGCGCGGATGGAAGAGGCCAACCCGGCGCTCAACGCCGTCGTCGTCGATCTGCGGGACGACGCCCGCGCAGCCGCGGCGCAGGCGGATGCCGACCGGGCCGCCGGCACACCGCTCGGGCCGCTGCACGGCGTGCCGGTCACGGTCAAGACCAATGTCGATTACAAGGGCCAGGCCAACACCAACGGCATCGCGGCCTTCCGGGACATCGTCGCGCCGGACGATTCTCCGGTCGTCGCCAACCTGCGCAAGGCCGGCGCCATAACCCTCGGCCTCACCAACACACCGGAATTCTCCTTCCGCGCCTTTACGGACAATCCGCTGCACGGGCTGACCAGGAACCCGTGGAGCCCGCTGCACAATCCCGGCGGCTCGTCGGGCGGCGGCGGCGCGGCGGTGGCGGCGGGCATCGGCGCCATCGCCCACGGCAACGACATCGGCGGCTCGCTGCGCTTCCCGGCCTGGTCGAACGGCCTCGCGACGATCAAGCCGACCCTCGGCCGGGTGCCGGCCTACAACCCGAGCGCGGCGGTGGAGCGGCCCCTGTTGGCCCAGCTCATGTCGGTGCAGGGGCCGATGGCGCGGGAGGTCGCGAGCGTGCGCCTCGGCCTGCGGGCGATGGCGGCGCGCGACTGGCGCGACCCGTTCTGGTGCCCGGTCCCCCTGGAGGGGCCGAAGCCGGAGAGCCCGGTCCGGGTGCTCTACGCCCAGCCCGACGACGACATGGACTGCGATCCGGCCGTCATGGCCCAGGCCGATGCCGCAGCCGACATGCTGGCAGATGCCGGCTATGCCGTCGAGAAAGGGCGGGCGCCGCGCCTCCGGGAAACCTGGCAGCTGTGGATCGACATCCTGATGGCCGAGGTCCAGACCCTGCAGCGCGGGGTCATCGACCAGGTCGCCTCACCGGCGCTCACCGACACGCTGGACGCCTATATCGGCTTCTCCAACCCGCTCGACCTCAAGGGCTATATGACGGCGATCGCCCAGCGCTCCCGGCACGTCCGGGAATGGATGGCGCAGCTCGAGGAAACGCCGATTATCCTGACCCCGGCCTCGGTCCAGCCGGTCAACCTGCTGAACGAGGACCTGGAAAGCCCGCAGCGGGTCTACGAGATTTTCACCGCAGCGCGCTTTATCTCGGCGCTCAACCTGCTCGGCCTGCCCTGCGCCATCGCGCCGGTCGGCACCCTGAACGGCCTGCCCAACGCCTGTCACATCGTCGCCGGCCGCTTCCGCGAAGACCTGGCGCTGGACGCCGCCCAGGCGATCGAGGACCGGGTCGGCGTGCTGTGCCGGGAACTGTGGGCGCGGGAGGGGTAGCGGCGAGGATCGCCGGGTCGCTATCGCGCGCCGCGCAGGCGGCTGTCGATCTCCCCGGCAGAGGCGGTCTCGAAAAACAGGGTCAGCGCTTCGGCAAGGTTGTCGCGTGCGTCCGACACGGTGTCTCCCTGGCTGGCGACATCCACTTCCGGGCACAGGGCGACGTAGCCGTCGCCCTCCCGCTCGACGATTGCGGTCAGCCGTCTGTTCATGCCGTATCTCCCGTTCCGGTTGGAGTGCACTTCTAGCCTATCGGGACGCCGGGCGTGACGTGCTGCCTACCCCACCGTCCGCATGAACACGCCGTCGATCTGGAGCTGGCGGGCGATGTGGCGGCTGAAATAGCCGGGGATGAAGAGGTGGGCGGCGTAGCCGAGCCGGTCCATGCGGTCGAACATGATCCGCCAATCGGTCTCGCCCGAGTAGATCGGCTCGATGGAGAGTTCGAGCTGCCAGCCGGCGATGCGCGCCATGACGGGTTCCGCGCCGTCCAGCACCGCACTTTCGTAGCCCTGGGTATCGGCCTTGACGAAAACGGTGTCGCCGGCGTGCGCATAGTCGTCGAACACCGTCGCCAGCCGGCGTATCGGCACACTCTCCTGCCCGACCATGGCCGAGCTGGGGGTGAAGCGCATCGCGCTCTCGGCGAGCGGCAGGGCCGAGCTCATATCGGTCTCCGCCGAGAGGTTGAGGGCAATCTGGCCGTCGTCCCGGCCGAGCGCCATGGCCGGCGCGACCTGCCAGTTGCCGTCGGCCATCGCCTTTTCCTCCAGCGCCGGGCGGACGGCGGACTGGGGCTCAAAGGAGACGATCCGGCCGGTCCAGCCGGCGCGGCGCAGATAGCCGCCGTATTCGCCCTTGTGCGCTCCGACATCGAGCACGAGGGTGACACCGAAATGCCTGAAGATCGTGACCAGATTGTCCCAGTGGGACGGCTTCGGTCTCGAATCGTTCGGGCGACTCATGCCGAGGCCTCCTGCCGGGTTTTCCCGTCCGACGGGTTGCGGCCGAGCCGCCACAGCACCAGGGGCCCGAACACGACGCCGAGCGCGATAGTGGCGAAGGCGACCAGCCAGCCGAACTCGGACGCTCCGCCGGCGAGGTCGAGCGCGACGCCGACCGCCGCGGCGCCGAGAAAACCGGCGCCGAAGCCCAGGGTCGAATGCACCGCCATCGCGGCGCCCCGGCGCCCTGCCGGCGCGGCGGCCACGGCGCCGGCGGTCAGCGAGGCCGAATCCGCCACCACCGGGATGCCGTAGAACAGCCCGACCAGGCAGACCAGCCAATAGGGCCCGCCGGCAAGCGCGCCGAGGATGACCGCCGTGACGGCGGAGAGCAGCATGATGCAGACGATGGTGCGGCGCCGGCCGGCGCGCATGGCGATCTCGTTGCCCAGGATGCTGGCCGGCACGCCGACCAGGCCGATTACGGTCGCAACGACCGTGGGCGCGAGCCAGGGCGGCGCGCCGCCGTCGCGCGCCGCGACCCAGGTGAGATAGGCGACCAGCCAGCCGCGCAGCGCGAACAGTTCCCAGACATGGCCGGCATAGCCGAGGACATACATCATGGTCGGCCGGTCGCGCAGCACGGGACGGATGTCCAGCAGATGGCCGACCGGCGGCTGGCGCTCCTTCAAGGGCCGGGCGACGGCGGCGACCAACAGCCCGGCGAGCCACGCGCCGACCGCCGCCAGCCCGAACGCCCAGCGCCAGCCCAGCAGGTCGCTGGCGATGCCGGCGAACAGGAAGGACAGGCCCGCGCCGATACCGAAGGTCGCGGTGTAGAAGGCGACGTAGCGCGACTGTTTAGGCCCCTCCAGCCGGTCGGTCAGCAGCCGGAGACCCGGCATGTAGACACCGGCGAGCCCGACCCCCATGACGGTGTGCAGCGCGAGGCCGCTCCAGAACCCGTCGGCCAGCAGGGCGAAGCCGAGCAGCGCAGCGCCGGACAGCACAGCCGCCGACAGGAAAATCCACAGCGCTTCGAAACGGTCGGTCAGCAGCACGAGGATCGCAACCGACGCCATGTAGCCGCCGAAATAGGCGCCGCTGACGATACCGGCCTCGGAATTGCTGAGGTCCCACTCCACCATCAGGCCGGGCATGAGCGCCGGAAAGGTCGCGAAGCCGAGCATGCCGAGCGACTGCGCCAGGCACAGGACGAAGACGAGGCGGACGGTTCCGTTCACGATGCCCCGCTCACGGGCGATAGCGTCCGCTCAATGCGCCGCCAGTGCCGTTTCGATCGCCTTTGCGACGGTCAGATTGCGGCGGTCGCCCATGGTTTCGCCGACGACCATCAGGCCGACCGGCGCTTCGCCGGCGCGATGGATCGGCAGGGTGGCGGCGCAGCGGTCGAGGAAATTGAACGAGGCCGTGTTGCGCAGCATCGCGAGATTGGCTTCGCCGAAGGCGGCATCGTCGTTTTCCAGATCGGCGATCGGCGGCGCGACGCGCGGGCAGGTCGGCGTCAGCACGGCGTCGAACGGCGCGGTCAATGCGTCGGCCTCGCGGCGCAGGCGCGCCCTTGCGTGCAGCAGGTCGACATAGTCGGCGCCGCTTATTGTTGCGCCGTTGAGGATGCGCGCCGCGACGCGGCGGTCGAAATCCTGCCGCCGGCGTTCCAGATCCTTGCGATGCAGCGCCAGGGCTTCGGCCGCCGCCAGGCCGCCGGCGGTGCTGAGCTGCGGGATATCGGCGAGCAGCGCGAAGGGCAGGTCGATCAGCCGGGCGCCGGCCGCCGAAAGGCGGGTGAGCGCAACCTCGAACGCCGTAACGACGGGCTCTTCCAGGCCGTCCAGCACCAGGGTCTGCGCGACGCCAAGCCGCAGGCCGCTCACCGGGACTTCGGGCAGGGGCGCCGGGTCTTCGCCGGCCATCGCGGCGTCGACCAGGGCGCAGCACGCGACGGAAGCGGCGAGCGGGCCGATGCTGTCGAGCGAGAAGGAGAGCGGGAAGCAGCCGTCCTGCGGCACGCGCCGCGCCGTCGGCTTGAAGCCGGCAAGGCCGTTCAGGGCCGCGGGGATGCGAACCGAGCCGCCGGTGTCGGTCCCGATGGCGGCGACGGCCATGCCGTCGGCGACCGAGACCGCCGCGCCGGAGGAAGAGCCGCCGGGAATCCGCCGGTTCTCCCGGTCCCACGGATTGGCCGGCGTCCCGTAGTGCAGATTGATGCCGATACCGGAATAGGCGAACTCGGTCATATTGGTGCGGCCGACCAGGATGGCGCCGGCGCCCTTCAGGCGGCGCACGATCGCGGCGTCGGCCGCAGCCGGTTCGGCCTCCCGGCGGACGATGGAGCCGGCCCGCGTGGTCCCGCCCGCCACGTCGAACAGGTCCTTGATCGAGACCGGCATGCCGGCGAGCGGGCCGAGATCGACGCCGGCGGCGCGCATCGCGTCGGCATGTTGCGCCTGTTGCCGGGCGGCGTCGCCATAGTGGGCGAGGAAGATCGGCCCGCCCGCCCCGTCCGGCGCCTCGGCGCGGGCACAGGCCTCATCGATTAGCGCGGCGGCGGTCGTTTCGCCCGCGGCGATGGCGGCCTGCTGGCGGGCGATGGTGTCGAGGGGCGGGGAAGACGGCGGCATCGGGCGGCTCCGGCGGCGGTGAGTTCGGTCTGCGACGGTCCTTACCGGAAGCCGCCCGGCAAGGCGAGCGCCAGCGGGCTGCCGGCTGCGGAAGAGGTGTCAGGAAATGTCATGTTTCGTCATGTTTCTCCGTTTCCGGCCAAATTCTGCGCCTCAGATCAGGCATCCCCCCTCCCCTTGGGGGAGGGGGTTAGGGGG
>FZLR01000097.1 GCA_900197615.1 Rhodospirillaceae bacterium Spongia-Bin9 | reverse complement strand
TCGCCCAGATCGACCGCCCCGGCATGGAGCTGTTCGGCCTGGGATTCTGACTGGGATTCTGACTGGGGTTCGGACTCGGGCGCCGGTTCGGGCTCGGGCGTCAGGTCCGTCACGGTGAGCTCGTAGGTTCCGACCCTCGATGAATAGGCGCCCGCCGCAACGTAATGGGTTCCGCTATACGTCGCGGTAAAGGTGAGCCGGCTGTCGAGACCGTCGCCCCCGTCGTCGTTCCTGGTATCCGCGATGTATCGGCCCTGCTCGTCGTAGAGGCCGTGAAGCAGGGGGTCGCTCAGCGTGACGCCTTCGAGGTCGAACCGATAGGTCTGTCCGGCGACCAGTTCCACCGCGAACCAGTCCCGGTCTCGCGATTGCTCGATGGCGCCGGCGACCGAGCCGCCGACCGTCGCAGTGCCTTCGGTTTCCACTGTGGCGCTGAAATCGTCGCTCATGGGATGTACTCCTTTTCGAAACAGTATTGGGCCAAGCCAGCAGCGGCGATGCGATGTCCGGTTTGCGGATTTCGGATCGCCGCCGTCGGCAAAATTTCCGACAAAATTGACAGGGACCGCTTATAGGGCGCTCGGCCGTCGGCCCCGGTTCAAGA
Organism: Rhodospirillaceae bacterium Spongia-Bin9; assembly: GCA_900197615.1. Lineage (GTDB taxonomy): Bacteria > Pseudomonadota > Alphaproteobacteria > Bin65 > Bin65 > Bin65. The sequence goes on along the minus strand of FZLR01000097.1, from coordinate 13,426 downwards.
AGGCCGGTACCTAGGGGTCGCTCGGCGCGCCGTAAAATATCGTTTCATTATGCGGCCATAAATTTCGATATGACATGACGGGCGGCCGAGGAGCGCGTGGATCCGCCCACGGTCGTCATTGCCTGCACCCATGAGCCATATTGGGGAATTGGCAGCGGCGCGTGCCGGCCGAACGATAATTTCCACAGTTGGTTGCGAACGATGGCGATCGCGCCCTGTCGGCGCGGGATTGGCGCGATACGGTTTCCCCTGTACCCGGCCCGTCTGCGGTTCGGGAACGGGGCTGCGATGAGGGAGAGGTCATGAGCGAGAACCGTCAGGACGAAGCGCCGGTGTTGGAAGCGTTCGAGTTCCCCCCGGATACTGCGGACGATTTCGAGTGGGTTCCGGCGACCGCGGAAATCGCGGGAGATCTCGCCGAGCCGCCCGAGGCGGATTGGCGGACGGCGGGGATCAGCCGCCGCGCGTTTCTGCGCGGTGTCGTCTGTTCCGGCGTCGCGGTTTCCGCTTCGGCCTACATGTTCACCGTGCAATCGGGCGAGGCGCGCGCGGCGTCGAACGGCTGATCTCGCTCACCGTCAACGGCAAGACGCGGCGCGTCGATGTGCCGCCGAGCGAAACGCTGGCCCAGACGATCCGCTACCGTCTCGGCCTCACGGGCACCAAGATCGGCTGCAACAGGGCCGAATGCGGCGCCTGCACCGTTCTCGCCGACGACACGCCGATCTATTCCTGCTCGACGCTCACCCACCAGGCGCGCGGCAAGAAGATCACCACCGTCGAAGGAGTCGCCGCGCCTGACGGCACGCTCCACCCGGTGCAGCAGGCGTTCACCGACGAGCTCGGGCCGCAATGCGGATTCTGCACACCGGGCCAGGTGATGGCCGCGGTCGGACTGTTGAAGAAGAACCCGAAGCCGACTGTGGACGAGGCGCGCCGCGGCATGTCGGGCAACCTCTGTAGATGCGGCGCCTATCCACACTACCTCGCCGGCGTCATGCGTGCGGCAGGGAGGGCATAGATCATGGCCTATACACTGCTCGGCAAGAACTTCACCCCGCCGGATATCCACGCCAAGGTCACCGGCGCGGCCAAATACTCCGAGGACTTCCGGGCCGACGGCATGGTGTTCCTCAAGACCTTCCCTTCGCCGATGCCGCACGCCAGGGTCAAGTCCATCGACGTCGAGGCCGTGAAGAAGATGCCCGGGGTCGTCGGCGTGCTGCTGCCCGGCGAACTCAAGCAGCCCAAGGACGCGGGCCACGCGATCCTGACCTCCTACACGGTTTTCGTCGGCCAGCCGATCCTCGCGGTCGCGGCGGAGACCGAGCAGCAGGCGGAAGACGCAATCCAGGCGGTCAAGGTGGATCTGGAGCCGCTTCCCTTCGTCACCGATCCGCTTGAGAGCCTGCGCCCCGACGGGCCGAACGCCCTGGTCGGCGGCAACGTCGCCAACCGGCGCGGCGTCAAGCTTCAGCAGATCAAGTGGAGCGGCAAGGACTTCGCCAAGGCGGGGGACGACACCCTGCCGATGGGCAAGGCGGCGACGACATGGAGCTTCGGCGACATCGAAGCCGGCTTCGCCAAGTCCAAGGTTGTGGTCGAGGAGTCCTTCGTCAGCGCAGCGAATGCGCATCACGCGATGGAGCCGCGCTCGGCCGCTGCCTACTGGGCGAACGGCAAGTGCCATGTCTGGGGCTCGACCCAGTCCTCGTCCTTCGCGGTGCCCAGCCTCGCCAAGATGATCGGCATCAAGCCGACCGACGTCAACCTGGTCAGCGAGTACTGCCGCGGCGGTTTCGGGGGTAAGGCCTATTCATACCCGCTCATGGCGCTGCCGGCGCTGATGTCGAAGAAGCTCAAGGGCCGTCCGGTATTGATGCGGATCAGCCGCGCGGAAGAGTTCATCAACGGCTCGGCGCGGGCCGCGTTCCAGGGCTGGGTCAAGATCGGCTTCGGCGCCGACGGAAAGGTGTTGGCCCTCGACTCCTATATCGTGCAGGACAACGGCTCCACCGGCGGTTTCTGGGACTTCCAGAATTTCGGCATGGCGTCGTCGGTGATCCTGCAGCCCGCGGCGATGCGGTTCCAGGGCATCCCAGTGCTCACCAACACCCCGCCCAAGGGCGCGCAGAGGGGGCCGGGCGAGAACCAGACGGCCAACATTCTGGAGCCGATACTCGACAGGGCGGCGCGCGAACTCGGCATCGACCGGCTGGCGCTGCGTCTCGCGAACGCGCCGGGCGGCGGACCGAACGGCAAGATCGGACCCAAGCGGACTCCGCTTACCAGCGCCTTCCTCAAGGAGGGGTTGGAGCAGGCGGCCGCGAAGTGGGGCTACGCCGAGAAGGTCAAGAAGGCCGGCAAGCAGGCCAACGGCAAGATCAGGTCGGTCGGTATCGGCCAAAGGCCGCGACCTGCGGGCGGCCCTCGGACGGACGACCGGCGGGGATGCGGCCAAGTACGACCTTTACCAGAAGCTCTACCACTGGTCGGTCGCGGCGGTGGTCCTGGTCCTGGTGGCCAGCGGCGGAATCATGCTCGCCAAGATCGATACGCCAATCTGGCGCCGCGATCCGTCGATCCTGTCGGACGGGGACTGGGGGGTGGTCTATGTCTGTCACGGTGCGGCGTCGCTGGTGCTGATCTTCTTCATCGTCCTGCACGTCTATTTCGCCTTCCTGCCCGAGCATCGGCGGCTGCTGGCAGCGATGGTGCTCGGCCGCGAAACCTGGAGGTCCGGCTGCGCGCCGGAGAGAGACGCATGAGCGAATACACCCGGGGGCATATCGAGCGGATCGAAGAAGCATACGAGTTCATGCTCGCCTATGCCGCGCAGGGGCGAACCGACGAGGGCGATGGTCCCGACGGGGCGCATATCAGGACCTTCCTCGCGCAGTTCGAGGCAGGCGTGACCGCCATCGCCGGGGAACTCGATACGCTGCCAGGTGCCACGGGCGAGGCGGCGGCGTTTCTCGACGCGCTGCGCGCCGACTCGGCGATCGTGACATCGGTGATCCGGGCCATGCTCGCACGCGGCCAGATCACCTCCGAGGTGGTCGACAACGCGAACGGGTTGATCTCGGTCCGCTCCTACCTCACCGGGCTGTTCTTCCTCGACAAGGCGCTGCTGCCCTGAGGCAGGCCTCCAATCCTGCGGCGGGCGGGAGAAAACCGAGAAATCCCGCTATGAAGAGACCGCGGGCCACTGCCGCGTAGTTCCCAAGCTTTTCTGCCGGAGTTCTTCAACCCTTACCCTGAATTGGCTCTTCCTGCCTCCGTATTGCTCCGGAATGGAAAGTTGCCGGACACCATTAACTTGTATCGATTGCGCTTCGATGGCTTCCACCCGTTATGAGAACGTTCTCCTGACGGCTGAACCATAACCAAATCCAATAGCACTATATTCAATCGATATTGTACCGCACCGCCGACCTTGTCCTAGGTACGGGGCTTCCCGATGCAAATCCGACGGAATGGAGCCGGAAGGCCGGTTCGATTGTCGGCTGCCCGCCAGACGCGCGGGCGCAGCAACGGGATTGCCATGGGGAGGCATACTGAAATGTACCGGTTATTCGAATCCCGGGCTCCCGGTCCGGTGAGCGCCGGGCGCTGGGCTGCGACCTGCTTCCGCGGGCTGCCCGCCGTTAGCGACGCCGCGCGGCCGTTACCTTCTCCCCGGCCGGGGATCCGGCCGGTCTGCACGGAGGGCCGGACATGAGCGGCCGAAGCGCTAAGCCCGGCATGGCGGAGATTCGTGCCGCGCTTGCGGAGAGCCGCCGGCTGTTTGCGGCGATCGGCCTGTTCAGCGCCTTCGTCAACCTGCTGATGCTGACCGGTCCGCTCTTCATGCTCCAGATCTACGACCGGGTCCTGACCTCGCGTTCGGAAGCGACGCTGGTGGCGCTGGTCGGCATCGTATCCTTCCTTTTCCTGACGATGGGGCTGCTCGATCATTTTCGGTCGCGGTTGCTGGCCCGCGCCGGGGCACGGCTGCAGGCGCGGCTCGACCCCCGCGTCCTGGGGGCGGTTTTCTCCGGGGCCGGATCCGGGCCTGCGGCGCGCGCAGCGCCGGCGACTGCGCTCTCCGACCTGGAGGCGATGCAGCGTTTCGCCTCGGGACAAGGGCCGTTTGCGTTTTTCGACGCGCCGTGGACGCCGCTGTTCATTTTCGTGCTGTTCACCTTCCACTGGATGCTCGGAACGATGGGCCTGGTCGCAGGAATAGTGCTGGTGATCCTCGCGCTGGCGAACTCGATGCGGACCGAGCGGCTGCGCGGAGAGGCGGGCGAAACGTCGGCCAGGGCCTGGCATGTTGCCGAGCAGTGGCGCACGGGCGGCGAGACGGTGCGCGGTCTCGGCATGCGGGCTTCGGCGACGCGGCGCACGGCCGAATTGCGGCATGCGGCGCTCCGAAGCGCGGTTGCGGCCGCGGACCGGGGCGGCGCCTACGCCGTGTCGACGCGGACGCTGCGGTTATACTTGCAGTCGATGATGCTGGGCCTCGGGGCGTGGCTGGCGATCCGCGGCGAGGTGACTCCCGGGATCATGATCGCGGCCTCGATCCTGCTGGGGCGCGCACTCGCCCCGGTCGACCAGGCGGTGGCGCAATGGCCGGCGCTGCAGAGTGCGCTCAAAGGCCGGCGCGCGCTGGCACGATATCTGGAGGAAAACCCGGAGGAGCCGGCGCGCACGCCGCTGCCGGCGCCGGCAGCCCAACTCGTGGCCGAGTCCCTTTTCGTGACCGCACCGGGAAGCGACGTACTTCTGGTGCGCGACGTGTCCTTGCGGCTCGAGCCGGGCAGAGCGATCGGCATTGCCGGTCCCTCGGCATCGGGCAAGTCGACTCTGGCGCGGACGCTTGCCGGCGTCTGGCCGCCGGCGGCAGGCACGGTGACGCTGGGCGGCGCGGCGCTCGACCAGTATGGCGAAGCGGGGCTGGCGCACCATCTCGGCTGGCTGCCGCAGGAGGTCGTGCTGTTCGACGGCACGGTTGCGGAGAACATCGCCCGGTTCGACCCGGATCCGGACCCCGCGGCGGTCGTACGGGCGGCACAGGCGGCCGGCGCGCATGGCATGATCCTGGAGCTTCCCGGCGGCTATGACTTTGCCCTGCGAGCCGGCGGTGCGGCGCTTTCGGGCGGGCAGCGCCAGCGGATCGCGCTGGCGCGGGCATTCTACGGCGAGCCGGCGGTGCTGATCCTGGACGAGCCGGACGCCCATCTCGACGCAGAGGGCGGGAAAGCGCTGAACGAAGCGGTGTCCGCTTTCAAGGCGCGGGGCGGCTCTGCCATCGTCGTGGCGCACCGGCCGGCAGTGTTTGCCGAGTGCGACCTGGTGATGCTGATGGAGCGGGGCCGCGCCGTGAAGACGGAGCAGGCGCGCTCGAGTGCGGGCGTGCCGGTTAAAGGACGGCCGGTCAAGGCGCTGCGCACGGCGGCGCCGGCATTCCGGACCGTGGGAGACACACAATGAACGCGCAAGTGCCTGTGCCGCGCCCGCTGGACGCGGCAGAAGAGGAAACATCGCGCCTGCCGGATTTCCCGGCCCGGCGCCCGCTGTTGCTCGGTATGCTGACCCTGGCTGTGCTGGGCGCCGGACTGTTCGGCTGGGGTACGTTGACGACCATCGCCGGCGCCGTGATCGCGGTCGGCCGGGTCGAGGTGAAGGGCCGCGACCAGATTGTCGAGCATGTCGAGGGAGGCACGGTGAAAGCGGTGCTGGCGCGCGACGGCGACCGGGTGGCGGCAGGCCAGGTGCTGCTGCTGCTGGACGGAACGCGGCTGCGTTCCGAGGCAGCGGTATTGGCCGCGGAAGCGGACGAATTGGCGGGCCGGCGCAACCGGCTCGAGGCCGAGTTCCGGGATACCGGAACGATTGACTGGGACCGGAAACTGGCAGCGCGGGCAGCGACCGATCCGGCGGTGGCAGCGATTCTGGACAGCCAGCGGCGGCTCTTTTCCGCGCGCCGGGCGTCGCGGGCCGGCGAGGCGGAGAGGTTGCGCCAGCGGATCGGCCAGACGCGCAAGCAGATCGAGGGGCTGCAAGCCCAGACCGGCGCGGTGTCGCGCCAGAGAGGGTTCGCGGAGCGCGAACTGGCCGGGCAACGGGCGCTGTTTTCCAAGGGTCTGGTCCGTCTCGACCGGCTAATGGCGCTGGAACGCGAGGCCGCGCGGCTCGACGGCCAGGCAGGCGACATTGCAGCGCGGATCGCCGGCGCCCGGGGGCGGATCGCGGAGTTCGAAGTGTTGTTGCTGCAGATCGATACCCGCCGCGTCGAGGAAGCGGAAGCAGAAGCGCGCGAGGCGCAGGCGAAGGAGAACCGTGTGCGTGAACGGCTGGCTGCGGTGCGGGCGCGGCTGCATGCGCTGACGGTGCGGGCGCCGGTCGCCGGCGAAGTTTTCGAAATGACGGTGTTCGGGGCGGGCGAGGTGGTGCGTCCCGGCGAGCCGATCCTGAAGGTGGTGCCGGCAGAAGCGGAACTGGTGGTGCGAGCGCGGCTCGATCCCATCCATGTCGACCAGATCCGGGCAGGCCAGGAAGCAGTGCTGCGCTTTCCGGGCCTCTCCGCGCACACAACGCCGGAGTATGGCGGACAGGTCGTGCGGGTGTCGGCCGATGCCCTGAAGGACAGCCGGACAGGGATGGAGTGGTTCGAGGTCGATCTGGCGCTCGGCGCTCCGATCGAGGCGGAAGGGTCTGCCGGAGTCTCCAACTGGCTGAACGCGCTGCCGCGGCGGGCCGCGGCGCAACTGCCGGAGGATGCACGGGCCTGGCTGGGGCGGCGCGCGCCTGACTGGTTCGGCGAGCGTCGCCCGACGCCGGTTACCGGGAAAAACGACGCCGGAATTACGGATGTTCGCGACGGGCCGGATGAGCTTTCGCCCGGCCGCGCGCTTGCGCTGGCGCCGGGGATGCCGGTCGAAGTCCATGTACGCTCCGGCGATCGAACGCCGCTGAGCTATCTCGTAAAACCGCTGACCGACTATTTCTCGCGCGCGCTGCGCGAGGAGTGAGAATGGAGTACGGCCGGGGCAGCAGGCGATCCGGGCTACGCCCCCGCCACAGTCATGCCGTCGATCCGCAATGTCGGGGCGTCGATGCCGTAGCGCAGGTCGAGATCGTCGGTCGGGGTTATCGCCTTGAACATGTCCTTCAGGTTGCCGGCGACGGTCATCTCGGTGACCGGAAAGGCCGGTTCGCCCTTGTCGATCCAGATGCCGCCGGCGCCGCGGCTGTAGTCGCCGGTCACACCGTTGACGCCCATGCCGATCATCTCGGTGACATAGAGGCCGCTGTCGATCCCGCCGAGCATCTCCTGTTGCGAGACCGTGCCGGGCTCGAGATACACGTTCGTCGCCGACGGCGACGGCGGGCCGGAAGTGCCGCGGCTGGCGTGACCGGTCGGCGCCAGATCGAGCTGGCGCGCGGAGCGCAGGTCGAGCAGCCAGGTCGTCAGCACGCCGCTCTCGACCAGGTTGCGCCGGCAGTTGGCGACACCCTCGCCGTCGAACGGCTTGGAGCGCAGGCCGCGCGGGCGGTGCGGATCCTCAACGACCGTGAGGCCGGACGCCATGACCGCTTTGCCGAGCCGGTCCTTGAGGAAGCTGGTGCCGCGGGCGACCGAGGCCCCGTTGATCGCACCCAGCAGATGGCGCAACAGGCTGCCGGCCACCCTGGGATCGAATACGACCGGCGCCTTGACCGTCTTGACCGACCGCGCGCCGAGCCGGGCGATCGCGCGTTTGCCGGCGCTCCGGCCGATCGCCGCCGGCGCCATCAGGTCGGCGGAGAAAACCGCGGTGTGGTAATCGTAATCGGTCTGCATGTCGGCGCCGGACCCGGCCACAACCGAGACGCCGACGCTGTGCGAGGTCCGCGCGTAGCTGCCGGAAAACCCGTTGGTCGCGGCGAGGAAAATTTGGGTCCGGCCCCAGGAGGCTTCGGCCCCTTCGGAATTCGTGACGCCTTCGACGGCGCGCGCGGCGTCTTCGGCTTCGCTCGCCCGGGCGATCAGCAGATCGGCCGGCGGCTCTTCGGCGTCGGCCATTTCGATGCCCGGCGGCTGCCCGGCGATCATGTCCGGCCCGGCGATGCCGCAAAACGGATCTTCCGGCACAGCGCGCGCCATTGCAACGGCGCGTTCGGCCAGCCCGGCAAAGGTCTTCGGTTCGATCTCGGTCGCCGACACGCTGGCCTGGCGATGGCCGACTAAGACGCGCAGGCCCAGATCCCGCCCTTCCGAACGCTCGATCATTTCGACCGTGCCGAGCCGCTGGGTGTGCGAAAGACTGTCGCCCTCGGCATAGACGGCGTCAGCCGCGTCGGCGCCGGCCGCCTTTGCGGCCTTCAGCAGGTCTTCCAGTCGGTTCAGGTGGTCGGTCATCGGTTGGGGAAGCCCCTTCGGGTTCGAGTTGCCGGATATCGGTCGGTGCCTGGAGTCGGGTGCGGTCCACTCAATCCTTCAGGACACCGGCCCGCTTCATCCAGTCGTAACAGTCCCGCACCATGAATTCGAGATCGGGAGACCGGTAATCCAGTTCCTTCTCCGCACGGTCCGACGCCACCCGGCCGTGCGCCAGCACGATATGTGCGGTCTGGGGCGTCAGGTCCGGCTCGCGACCGCGCAGGTCGCCGGCTGCATTCTGGAGATGGGCGACGGCCCGGAACAGCCAGGCCGGAAGGGCGCGCTTCGGCACCTTGCGGCCTGCCACGCGTCCGACGAGGGCGATGACCTCGACATAGCTCGCCGCCGGGCCGGGCAGCAGATAGTTGCCGGCGGCCTCCGGACTCTCGGCCGCCGCGATATGGGCCGCGGCGACCGCTTCGGCGTGGCAGAACACGCCGGAGCCGGGCGGGACGCCGGGCAGCCTGCGTTCGTGCACCATGCGGATCATTCGCCCCCAGTTGCGGCTGTCGTAGCGGCCGACGATGTGGCAGGGGTTGAGGATGACGGCGGGCAGACCCTCGGCGGCGGCTTGTTTGACGATGAGCTCGCCGGCCAGCTTGGTCCGGTCGTAGAGCACGGGAGAGGTGTTGCCCCGCTGCGGCGTGTCCTCGGTCAGCGGCGGGTCGCCGGCCCGGTAGCCCCAGGAATTCCAGCTCGAAGCGAAGACGAAGCGTTTGGCGCCCTTGCGCTCGGCGGCGGCGACTGCGTTGCGGGTGCCATCGACATTGGTGCGCAACTGGCGCGAACCGTAGCGCGCCCACATGGTGAGGTCGGCGGCCAGATGGAACACTGCGTCCACCCCCTCCGGTAGCGCCGCGGTCAGTCCGCCGAGATCGAGCAAATCGCATTCGACGCCAGCGACGTCCCATCGCCGGAGTGCCTCGAAGCGCGCCGGATCGCGATAGGCTACGGTGATTTTCCAGCCCCGCTCCGCAAGCTGCTCGACCAGGTTGCAGCCGAGAAAGCCGGTAGCGCCGGTCACGAAGGCATGTTTGGCAGTGGAAGGCATGGAGGGTGGGCGGTCCGGTGTGAGCGGCGCGGCTGCGGAGGGGTCATATAGTGCATTTCGCCCCCCGACCAAATCGGCGCCAGGTTCACTGCTATCTAAAATAATCAGATGTCCAACCCGTCATATCGACCGGAGCGGCGCAGCCGCGCAGCAGCCTGCCCTGAGCGCAGTCTAAGGGGAGAAGTCTTTCCCTTACAGCCCCTTAGATCCTCGCTCAGTACAGAAAAGATATCTCTGCTCCACGGCCCCTTCAGGGCCGTTCCGGTCGATATGACGGCGGATAGCTAACTTGCTCGACGAGTGCATTTTTATTCAGGCGCCGCCGGATATTCTCATTCCCCTGCGCTCAGTCAATAACCCGGCACCCCTCATAGGCAAACGCGTGCGCGTCGCGCTGGAGGACCGCCTCTCGGGCGAGGCACAGAGCGCGGTCGGCGGCGTTCTCGCGGATGAAATCCTCGACCGTTCCGGTATGCCCCAGCCGGCGATGGACCTCGGCGATCGCCCGGGGCTGCGCCCAGGCGGGGCCGGGCCGCCCCGTCGCCGCGATTTCGGCCAGGCCGACCGACCCGCCGTCCACGTTGAGCGCGCCGCCGCGGTGGATGTAGGCGAAGGTTTCGCCGAGCGCGCCGCCGCCTTCGAGCGCCAGATCGAGGCCGGACAGGACCGCGTAGTCGTAGGAATGCCCGCGCCCTTCAGTGGCGTGCATGCGCGCCATGAGATCGTCCGACAGCCAGGTTATCGAGACCTCCACCCGCACGCCCGGCGCCGGCATCGGGCAGGCGGAAACAGCGCCGTAGCCCGTGATGTGGGCGGCGTAGACGACATCGAAATCCCGCAGCCAGGCGCGCTGGACGGGAATCGTCGCCGTATCGAAATCGAAATACTTTCGCGCCAGTTGGTCCGGCGCACGGTTGGAGCCGCAGGCGAGGACCGGAAGGCGCCCGGCCGTCAGGGCGGCGTCGATCTCCGCCGGCCGCGAGCCCGCCTTCTCGAAAATATAGCTGCACGCCGGAATGGCGTAGGGATAGCCCATGGCCCGCTCGACCGGATCGAGCGCCGAGGGCGGCACATACATGGCGGCAGGAGTTGTCATGGGCGCCGAAACTACCGGCCGGCGGGAGCGGGAGCCATCGCCGAATTTGCTTTACACGGCTGGCGCCGCTGCCGAACCTAGAACAGTCGTGTTGGCATCGGAGGCGTCGAACCATGCTGAGAATGATCGCCTGCGCCGGGGCCGGAGCCTTGACCGCCGTGCTCGCCGCGACCGTCGGCCATGCGGCGAACTTCAACAGCGTGACCGCGCCGACGATCGTCGAGATGCTGGAGTCGCAGGGCCTGCCGGTCGTAACCGGATATCGGCGGCCGTCCGGCGATCCCTATGTCAGGACCCGGGCCAGCGGAATCGACTACACGGTCCTCTTCTACAATTGCAAGAAGGCGCGCCGGCCGCGCCCGTGCCAGCACATCATGTACATGGCGCGCTACAAGCTCGAACGGCCGATTTCCCTCCTGGAGATGAACGAATGGAACCGGCGCGTCCATTTTCAGCGCGGCTATCTGGTGCAGGACCGGGCGACCGGATTGTGGACCGGCGCGCGGCTGGAGATGGATGTCATTCTTGCACAACGGGGATGGATCCGGGCGAAGACGCTTCTGTCGTCCTTCATCGTGTTTCATCGCACGAACCGGCGGTTCTACAATCTCATCCGGTCCCGCAAGGGTGAGCGGCACGAGCGGATTCCGGGCGCGAAGGATTTGTAGCGCGGTATCCGAACCGGCCGGGGCGCAAAGTATCTTGCGGGCTTCCGCCGCTTGTCCTTGCGCCGCGATTGGGCCATGTGTCCGGCACGTTTTCCGGTTCCGGACCTCGTCGCGTTGTCTGATCTGATTCCGAAAGAGCTGGCATGAGCGCCGGGACGCCCTACGCCTCCCTGCGCGATTTCCTCGCGCAACTGGAGCGGGACGGCGAGCTGCGGCGCGAGGCCGGCCCGGTCTCGCCCGCGCTGGAGATGACCCTCATCCACCGCGCCGCTATTCTCGAAGGCGGGCCGGCGATCCTGTTCGAACGGCCGCAGGACGGCGAGCGCAGTTGGGACATGCCGGTGCTGGTCAACCTGTTCGGCACCGTCGAGCGGGTCGCGAAAGCCATCGGCCGGACGCCGGAGCAGTTGCGCGAGGTCGGCGAGATGCTCGCCTTCCTGCGCCAGCCCGAACCGCCGGGCGGCTTCCGCGAGGCGCTGGAAATGATCCCGCTGGTGCGCAAGGTGCTGGCGATGAAGCCGAAGACCGTGCGCAGCGCGCCGTGCCAGGAGGTCGTGCTGGAAGGCGACGCCATCGACCTCGGCCGCCTGCCGGTGCAGACCTGCTGGCCCGGCGAGCCGGCGCCGCTCATCACCTGGCCGCTCGTCGTCACCCGCGGCCCGGCGCCCGAGAGCGAGCGCACCGACGGTTTCAACCTGGGCATTTACCGGATGCAGGTAACCGGCCCGGACAGCACCCTGATGCGCTGGCTACACCATCGCGGCGGCGCCCAGCAGTTCGCGCGCTGGAAGGCCCAGGCCTCGCCCGAGGAGCAGCGCGAGGGCTTTCCGGCCGCTGCCGCAATCGGCGCCGACCCGGCGACCGTGATCGCCGCAGTGACGCCGGTGCCGGATACGCTTTCCGAGTACCAGTTCGCCGGCCTGCTGCGGGAAAAGAAGGTCGAGCTCGCCGACTGCCGGACCGTGCCGCTCAAGGTGCCGGCGCAGGCCGAGATCGTCATCGAAGGCCGGGTCATGGTCGACGAGGAGGGCGACGAAGGCCCCTATGGCGACCATACCGGCTACTACAACAGCGTCGAACGCTTCCCGGTGTTCCGGGTCAGCGCGATCACCATGCGTCGGGAGCCGATCTACCTCTCGACCTTTACCGGCCGGCCGCCGGACGAGCCGTCGGTGCTGGGCGAGGCGCTGAACGAGGTATTCATCCCCCTGTTGCAGCAGCAATTCCCCGAAATCGTCGATTTCTGGCTGCCGCCGGAGGGCTGCTCCTACCGCATTGCTATCGTCTCGATCCGCAAGGCCTACGCCGGCCACGCCAAGCGCATCATGATGGGCGTGTGGAGCTACCTCCGCCAGTTCATGTACACAAAGTGGGTCATCGTCGTGGACGAGGATATCGACTGCCGCGACTGGAAGGACGTCATGTGGGCCATATCGACCCGCATGGACCCGGCGCGCGACACGGTGACGATCGAAAACACGCCGATCGACTATCTCGATTTCGCCAGCCCGGTCAGCGGCCTCGGCTCGAAAGCCGGTCTCGACGCGACGAACAAGTGGCCCGGCGAGACCGCACGCGAATGGGGCAGGAAAATCGATGACTGAAGCGCCGGCCGAGCCGACACTGAGCCTCGACAGGATCGAGCGGACCCGGAGCGCGATTGCGCCCTGGGCAATCGAAACCCCGGTGCTGGAATGGTCGGGCATCGCGAAGGACGCCTTGCTCGGCGCCGATACGCGGGTCGTGCTGAAACTGGAATTGCTCCAGCGGACCGGCAGCTTCAAGCCGCGCGGCGCACTTGCGAACATCGTGGCCCTCGATGCCGCGCAGCGGGCGGCCGGCGTCACGGCGGTCAGCGCCGGCAACCATGCCATCGCGGTCTCCTACGCCGCCAGGGCGCTCGGCTCCAAAGCCAAGGTCGTCATGCACAAGGCGGCCAACCCGTTCCGCGTCGCCCAGTGCCGCGAGTTGGGCGCCGAAGTCGTTCTGGCCGCAGACATCCACGGCGCCTTTGCCGAGATGGCGCGCATCCGCGACGAAGAGGGCCGCGCCGTCATCCACCCGTTCGAGGGGCCTGACACGATTTCCGGCACCGCAACGCTGGGCCTCGAATTCGCCCGGCAGGCGCCGGACCTGGCCGCCGACCTCCTCCCCGTCGGCGGGGGCGGGGCGATCGCCGCCGCGGGGGGCGGGGGTCGCGCCCC